>NZ_JBJMBF010000011.1:0-156866 GCF_046640325.1 Loktanella agnita
AAAACGCTGGGATACGAAACACCAGCAGAACGGTTCAACGCATGTGTTGCAGCGATCCGTTGAAATCACCGGACGAACCAAACATTAATAGAATACTAATATCAGCAAGAAACTGCTTCTCTACGGCGTTCAATAAGTTCTGAGTTGAAATAACTTAACTCAACGCAACTCAAATTTGTGGTGTTTAAAAAGTTATTCTATTACCGAGATGATTTGCGATCATTTGAAATATAAGAGTTGTCTCCAAATTGCGGCAACACGAAGCGCCGTTCATGAGGTGGAAATTCTCTCATTA
Source organism: Loktanella agnita (assembly GCF_046640325.1). Lineage (NCBI taxonomy): Bacteria > Pseudomonadati > Pseudomonadota > Alphaproteobacteria > Rhodobacterales > Roseobacteraceae > Loktanella > Loktanella agnita. The sequence continues at coordinate 296 of NZ_JBJMBF010000011.1, forward strand.
GTTGAAATTTCGCAAAGGTATGCCACTAACCTTTAAATCCGGTCCAGCGCCGCCTGCACCGCCGCAAAAAACTGCCCCACATGCGCTCCGTCAACCAGCGCGTGGTGCACCTCCAGCGTCATTGCCATATCCGCATGGTCACCGTGATCAACAATCTTGCCCCACGACACGCGCGGTATGCAATCATCCGGTCCCGGCAGCGCGTTGTTGATTGATGTGTAATCAAGCCAAGGCAGGCAAGACAGATAAGCCAAATCATCCCGCCCGCCGTTATTCGGATCAAACGGCCGCCCGCTTGCCACATCGTCGATCTCTGCCCGCGCGGCGGCATCGAAAGTATCAAAATCCGCCGTATATGGCAGGTAGGCATAGCCGAAACTACCCGCTTGCGTGGGGACGGTCATTGAAATCGCGATTGCATCGTGGTGGATGACCATATCGCCGCGAAACCGCATGCATAATTCCGGCACGGCATGGACCCCCGCCCCGATCGCATAAAGACAGCCACGGTACGCCGACACGCCCTCCGCTTTCCGGTGCATCAGACGGGTCACATTCAAACGCGATGTCACCGCATAATGCGGCTTTTGGTAGCCCCGGAAAAAGCGGAACAGATCGGCACGCGGCCATTGCGATTGATCGACGATATGCTCAGCCATGCGCCCTGCTCTTTCTGTGTGATTGTCAAGGCGACCCTATGGCAATTCGGTGCACGGGGAAACGGCGCAGCACTTTAGCGGGAACAGGTTAACGCGCCCGGATCGCACCGCACTTTGCGGTCCGATGGAAGTCCGACGCTTATCCGACGCGTATTTGCGCCGCTTCAACCGCCGCCACAGCGCGGGCAACCGCCGCCGCAATGCTCAGATCAGAGGTATCAATCAGCGCGGCATCCGCCGCCGCAATCAGCGGTGCAGTCGCGCGGCTGCTGTCACGGGCATCGCGGGCTTTTACGTCTTCCAGAACCTGCGCCAATGTAATGCTAAGTCCTTTGCCTGTTAGTTCTTTATAGCGCCGTTCGGCCCGGCATTCGGCGCTGGCGGTGATGAATAATTTGGCTTGTGCATCGGGGCAAATCACCGTCCCAATATCGCGGCCATCCAGCACCGCACCGCCGTCACGCGCGGCGAATTTACGTTGAAAGTCAACAAGCGCACTGCGGACATCCGCAATCACAGCCACTTCACTCGCCGCCTGCGCCACCGCTGGCGTGCGCAGATTGTCATGCTCCAGATCCGCCGGATTCAACGCACGCGCCACAGTCACCGGATCACCGCCCGCCAGCACCTGCGCACCCACCGCACGGTAAAGTAACCCGGTATCAAGATGCGCAAAGCCAAAATGCGCCGCCACGGCCTTTGAAATCGTACCCTTCCCCGCCGCTGCAGGGCCATCAATCGCCACGGTGAATGCCACGATATGCTCCTTAAAAACTGCCAATGTGCCAGATATTTAGAGCAAACCGATAAAGGATCACCCATGCGCATCACGCTTCTCCCCCCGCATACATCCATCGACAGCCGCATTCCACGCGAAAATCTGCTGCCGGACGGGCTTGCGCTGAGGCGGCGCCACAGGCCCGGACAAAGCGTCGCCGCGTTTCTTGGGTCGATACCCAGACTGAACAGGCGTTGGGTTGGCCGAACAGACGAAATGCTAATCTTGGGCCAGTCGCCGTGTTGCCAACCCATCAGCAGGGTAAGTTAAATGTCAACGATCAGTGAGATCGGCTTTGCGGACCTTCGACGAACGTCCGCAAAGGAATCCAGCTAGGCACTATGTCGCCACCTCCATCTGGATTTGGCCGTCATGTAGGAAACATTTTTTGTCGAAAAGCGATAGATCGACAGGGTTTGGCAAACGGATGTCCGCAAGGGTTGGCATGTTGCTCGACGATAGCTCAAAAGCGCGGTCGATCTGGGAGATCAGAACCACAACCGCTCCGCATTCGATGGCAAATCCCTTCAGCGCCCGGACTTGTTCTTCGAGCGGAGGATTGCTGCGTTTTTGATCCAGAAGCTGCAGGTAGTCGACAACGACAAGTGCTTGACCTCGCGAGTTGCTGACGCTTTCAATGATATTGCGCTGCGCAGATATCGTCCGAAGTATCAACGACGACTGAACGGCCATGTTCCTTTGGATCGAAACCGAGTCCTTCAAACCGCTTCCAGACATCCGCTTCATTGTAGTCCAATGAGAAAACGTAGCCTGTGCGATTGTTCTTCGCTGCCAATGCAGTCAGCTCCAATCCAAGAAAGGTTTTGCCATGACCGGGGCGCGCACCGATCAGCATTATATCGCTTGGATTGAGCTGGCTCAAGATTTCATAGGCTGGCGTGGTTTTGGAGTAGCTGGTCGCCAAGTGGCTCCAGTCCTTGAAGCCTTCGTTGATGGCAATCCAGTTGAGAGCCTCGTGGAGCTTGATGCCCTTTTCGCGTGCCAGCCGCTTGGCTTGGCGCTTAAGCATGTAGATTGGCGATGATAGTCTCATCGTGAACCTCCTTTTGCGAGCGGTCTCCGCAATCCCTCCTTATGCGTATGCTCGAACAGGATAGGTCCGAAATCGTGTCGCTCCGCATGTCAAATGCTGACCCAGTGGAGGGGGGAGGCCCGAGCAAGGCCACATCTGAACGCTATCCGGATCGCTGGAAATACTCAATTCGATTTCTGTCATTCGCTGCATGCTGACAAATGAGCAGGTTGGGCTCTTTCCAGTCATGAGCCGCCCCATCTAGCCCTAGCTATTCGCCCGCACGATCTGCGCGCCCAATCCCGCCATCAGCGGCTCGAAAATCGGAAAGGACGTTGCGATCGGCGATCCGTCATCGACAGACATCGGCTTCTGCGTCGCCATCCCCATCACCATAAAGGCCATGGCGATCCGGTGGTCTAACTGGCTTTCCGCAGTGACACCGCCCGGCACATTGCCATGGCCCAGCCCGGTGACTTTCCACCAATCAGGTCCTTCATCAACACCCACGCCAGCGGCGCGCAGCCCCTTGGCCATCGCGTCGATCCGGTCGCTCTCTTTGACCCGCAGCTCCTTCACGCCCTGCATATCGGTCACGCCTTCGGCAAAGGCGGCGACGACCGATAGCACCGGATATTCGTCAATCATGCTCGCCGCGCGCGCGGGTGGGACAGCGATCCCTTTCAAATCAGGCGAGAATTTCGCGCGCAGATCGGCCACAGGTTCGCCCCCCTCTTCGCGCATATTCTCAAACGTCAGATCCGCGCCCATCTCTTGCAGCGTTTCAAACAGCCCCGCGCGGGTCGGGTTCAGCCCGATATTGGGCACCAGCACGTCAGACCCCGGCGTAATGATCGCCGCACAAACCGGAAACGCGGCTGATGACGGATCGCGCGGGACGACGATGGTTTGCGGTTGCAGCTCTGGCTGGCCGTTCAGGGTGATCACCCGGCCCTCTTCCGTTTCGGCCACACTCAGTTCCGCACCAAAGCCTTGCAGCATCCGTTCGGTATGGTCACGGGTCGCTTCTTTTTCGATCACAACGGTCTGGCCCGGCGCGTTCAGGCCGGCCAGCAGCACCGCTGATTTCACCTGCGCCGAGGGCACGGGCACCGTGTAGCGCACCGGCACAGGCTCTGCTGCACCCACCAGCGTCATCGGCAACCGCCCCCCTGCCCGGCCCACGGCCTGCGTGCCAAACAACGCGAGCGGGTCCGTCACCCGCCCCATCGGGCGGCCATTCAAGGATGCATCGCCAGTAAACGTCACCGAGATCGGGCAGGTCGCCATCGCGCCCATGATCAGGCGCACGCCGGTGCCGGAGTTTCCACAGTCAATCACCTGATCCGGCTCTGCAAAGCCGCCCACACCGACGCCCTGCACAGACCATTCGCCGCCACCGTGATCGGTGACCGTCGCGCCGAACGCACGCATCGCCTTGGCCGTATCAAGCACATCTTCGCCCTCTAACAATCCGGTGATGCGGGTCTCGCCCACGCAAAGCGCACCAAGGATCAAGGATCGGTGCGAAATTGACTTATCCCCCGGCACATCAGCCACGCCGCTCAGCGGGCCGCAGGGGCGGGATGTCATGGGGATGGGGGTGCCGTGACCGGACATAAATGCGCCTCCTGCAAGTTTCCGGCAGGTCATAGCGCAGGGGGAATGCAGCGTCCATCACTGCCGGACGTTTTACCCGGCGGCGTGTTTGCGGAATGTCAGATAATGCGGTGTCCGGCCTTCGCGTAGGGCCTTTTGCTCGTACCGTGTAGAGAGCCAGTCACCCCACGGATCGCGCCAGTCCTGCGGGCGCTCTGCCAGCCATTCAAATCCGTGGCGGGGCACCTGTTCCAAGGTTTGGCGCACGTAATCTTTGATATCGGTGGCCACCCGCAGCTCCGCCCCCGGTGCCATGACCTGAGACAGCGGTTCCAGATGCTCTGGCGTTACAAAGCGGCGGCGGTGATGTCTCTTTTTGGGCCAAGGGTCGGGATAATTGAGGAAAACCTTGCTGACCGACCCAGCAGGCAGTACGTCAAACAAGTCACGCGCATCACCGGGATGAACACGCAGGTTATCCACCCCTGCCTGTCGGATCTTGCCCAAGAGCATGGCAACCCCATTGATATAAGGCTCGCAACCGATCAGCCCGATATCCGAATAGGTTTTGGCCATATGCACAAAATGTTCGCCGCCGCCAAAGCCGATTTCCAGCCAAAGCGGTTTGCCCCCGAACAGCGCATCCACATCCAGCGGCGTGCGATCAGGGTTTTCATTCCAATCGACCGCACCGGGCGACAGCTGCGCCAAATCTTCGTCCAGATATTTTTCTTGCGCAGGCCGCAGGGATTTGCCCTTGAGCCTGCCATAGAAATTGCGCCACGGGGCGCCTTGATGCTTTGGCGTGTTTTTCATCGGCAGCGGCATAGCCCGGCGGGACGTGCAGGGCAATCCCTGCCAGTGGTCATCCGAACCGATAGCTGGACGCAGTTACCCCGCCAAATAGGCCTTTTTCATGATAGATCATCGTCGCCGCCTCACCCTCTGCCGCGCCAAGTGCAACGAAGATCGGAACAAGGTGATCCTCTTGCTTGTGGCTGACCCGTGCGTAGGGTGCGCTTTCCCAGTCGATCATCGCGGCTGTACGCGCATCCGGCTCCTGCATCAGCGCATCATGCAGCCAAGCATCAAAACCGTCCGACGGCTCACGCGCCTCGGGACCGAACAGGCGCAGGTTATGATAGCTGAGGCCAGAACCGACGATCAGCACGCCTTCGTCCCGCAGGGGTGCCAGCGCCCGGCCCATCGCAAGATGGGTCGCAGGATCATAGGATGCTTGTAGTGATATTTGGAACAGCGGCACATTCGCCTGCGGGTACATGATCGCCATGGGCACAAATGTCCCGTGGTCGTAGCCTTGCGTTACGTTCAGTTCTACCGCAATTTCGGCATCCTTTAGCAAATTCAGTGCCTTTTCCGCAATCTCCGGTGCGCCGGGGGATGGGTAGACGACGCTGTAGGTATGTGCCGGAAACCCGCCGTAGTCATAGACCATCGGTGGCTGGGGAGAGGCCATGACTTGCACCATCTCAGCCTCCCAATGGCCCGAAATCATCAGCACCGCTTTCGGCTTTTGAGGCAGGTCATCCACCATCTCAACGAAAGAGCGTTCAAGATTGGCGAATATCTCGCGCATTTGCGGGACCCAAGGCCATGGTCCGCCGCCGTGCGAGATAAAATAGGTTGGAAGTTTATTTGCCATTGCCGTCGCTCCGTTCCGTGCGGGCAGGATGCGGCCCGATACAAACGCAATGTAAGGGTCAGCAGCGACGCATCCTATTCCCGAAATTTTCAGAGCGTCAGTTCATCCGCGCACAAAACACGTATGCAGGAAACAAAAAAACCGGTGCCCTGTTGCCAGGGCACCGGTCTAAATTTTCGATGGGTTGGATCAGACCGCTGATTTCAGCGCATCCACCAGATCTGTGCGTTCCCAGCTGAAACCGCCATCCGCATCAGGCTGGCGCCCAAAATGACCATAGGCCGCCGTCCGTTCATAGATCGGCCTGTTCAGTTGCAGATGGCTGCGAATGCCACGCGGGGTCAGGTCCATGACCTGCGCGATGGCCTTTTCGATATCCGCCGGGGACACCTCGCCGGTGCCGTGGGTATCCGCATAGATCGACAGCGGCTTCGCCACACCAATCGCATAGCTCAGCTGGATTGTGCAGCGTTCGGCCATGCCAGCGGCAACCACGTTTTTCGCCAGATAGCGCGAAGCATATGCGGCAGAGCGGTCCACCTTGGTTGGGTCCTTGCCAGAAAACGCGCCCCCGCCATGAGGGGCCGCACCGCCATAGGTGTCCACGATGATCTTGCGCCCGGTCAGGCCTGCATCGCCATCAGGGCCGCCGATCACAAACTTACCGGTTGGGTTCACATGCCAGACGGTGTTGGGCGTGATGAAGCCCTGCGGCAGAACCTCTTGGATATAAGGTTCGACAATCGCCCGGATATCGGCGCTGGTCTGGCTGGCATCGCTGTGTTGGGTGGACAGCACAATTGATGTCACCTCGACCGGTTTGCCATTCGCATAACGCAGGGAAACCTGGCTTTTCGCATCGGGGCGCAGGGTGGGTTCCTGCCCGGATTTACGCACTTCTGCCAGACGACGCAGGATCGCGTGGGCGTATTGGATCGGCGCGGGCATCAACGTGTCGGTTTCGGTCGTGGCATACCCGAACATGATACCCTGATCGCCAGCACCTTCGTCCTTGTCAGCACTGGCATCCACACCCTGTGCAATATGGGCGGATTGTTCATGCAACAGATTGGTAATTTCACATGTTTCGTGATGAAATTTGTCCTGCTCGTAGCCGATATCCTTGATGCAGGCCCGCGTGATCGCATCCACGCTTTCCATATATTCGCGCAGCTTGCTTTGATCGGAAAGACCGACCTCTCCGCCGATGACGACCCGATTGGTGGTCGCAAAGGTTTCACAGGCAACGCGCGCCTCTGGCTCTTCGGCCAGCAGGGCATCCAGAATAGCATCCGAGATACGGTCACACACTTTATCGGGGTGACCCTCGGACACGGATTCCGAGGTAAAAATATAGTCTTGTCGTGACATGGGGAGTGCTCCATTGAAATTGACTGTCACGTCAGGAAGCCGTTGTGACAGCATTGGCGACAGGTGTAGGTGCTGCCGCTGTGCAGGTCAATCGCTATTGCGGCGTGCGACAGCAAAGCACAGCAAGGTCAACAATGTCATAAGGCCGAAGACCGGCCCGTCGCCCCAGCGGACATAATATGTTTCCATGCGTGGTGCGGGCAGTGGCACGTCGATGAAACCATCAATGCCCAGCGGCAGATCTGCAACGATCTGCCCCCAAGGATCAATCATCGCGCTGACACCGGTATTGGCAACCCGAACCATAGGCAGCCCTTGTTCGATAGCCCGCAAGCGCGCCTGCGCCAGATGTTGATAAGGGCCCGCGGCCCGGCCAAACCATGCGTCATTGGTGATCAACAGCAGCAATTGCGGGTCGTCACCGCGGGTGATTTCCTCTGCAAAGATACCTTCGTAGCAGATCAGCGGCACCGCCTGCCCGATCCCAGGCAGATCCACCGGACCGGGTGCGTGGCCCGGGGTGAAGCCACCCATCTGTGCCGCCAAACCCCGCAGGCCCAGCCGTTCGGCAACGGCCCCACCGGGAATATATTCGCCAAAGGGCACCAGATGCTGCTTGTCATAAAGCGCATGCACACCCCCCACCCCATCCATCACCACAAGGCTGTTATAGAAGCGTCCAACATCATCGCGGCGCTGGATGCCAAAAACCAACGGCGCGCCGCGCGCCGCATCGGCAAGCGGTTGCATGTCCGCTTCGATGTAGTTCAAAAGTGAGGGGATCGCCGTCTCTGGCCAGACGACCAGATCAGGAACCTCTTCCGCGGCGGTCATCACCACCATCCGATCCATGAACAACTGCCGGAACGCCGGGTCCCACTTCTGATGCTGTGGCGCATTTGGCTGGACCAGCCGGATCACCGGCGCATCCTCTGCCGCCTCTGTCATCGGAGCCCGCAGGGCGAATCCCGCCACAAACAGCGCCAGCACAAGTCCGCCCCCGGCCAGCCAGCGGCGGCGATACAGCAAGACAAGTGACCATGCGCTGATGGCGGTAATCAGGCTCAGCAGATGCGGCCCGCCAAATGCGGCCCATTGTGCCATGTCAGTTCCAATCCAGACATGTCCCAAAAGCGCCCAGGGAAAACCGGTGAAAATCAGCGAACGCGTGATTTCAGCCCAAACCAGCGCCAACCCGAAAAGCAGCGCGCTGCCGGGGCGCATCCGAGCGGCCAGATAGGCTGCCAGCGCCCAGAACAGCGCCGCACCGCCTGCCATCAGGATCAGCGCAAAGGGGGCCATCCAGCCGTGGCGGGTGATATCAACCAGAAAGGGCTCAACAATCCAGTGCAGTGCCAGCCCGAAATAACCGATGCCAAAACCCCAGGCCATCAGCGCAGCCTGCCTTGCATTGTAGGCGCTGGCATGGATCAGCATCGCAACCGCCAGCGCAGCCAGTGTCGCAGGCCAAATGCCAAAAGGTGCCTGCCCCAACGCACCCACCGCCCCGGCAAGCGCCGCGATCAGCAGACGAACTGCGGCGGGCAAGACCGCAAATCGCGCGAGGCGGTCAGCCATTCAGTGAGCCGACAACCTGACGCGAAGCCGCTTGATCCGGCGCGGGTCAGCATCGACAACTTCGAATTCGGGGCCGTCGGGATGCACAATCACCTCGCCACGCGCAGGCAGATGGCCTGCCAGCATCGTGACCAGCCCGCCCAGCGTGTCGATTTCTTCCTCGTCGATTTCATCATGTTCGGTCAGGTTCATACCGATTTCGGCTTCGAAATCCACCAACTCGGTCCGGGCCTGAGCCAGATAGCAGCCCGGCTTTTCCATCACCCAGCTTTTGACCTCTTCGATATCATGCTCATCCTCAATTTCGCCCACGACCTGTTCGATCACATCCTCAATCGTGACAAGACCGTCGGTGCCGCCATATTCATCAATAACCAGCGCCATGTGGATGCGCTCTGCCTGCATCTTTTGCAACAACACCCCGAGTGGCATCGAGGGCGGGACATAGATCAGCGGACGGACCATGCCGCGCAGGTCCAGTTCCGGCGTGCTGCCGTTGAACCCGTGGCGCAGCGCAAAATCCTTGAGGTTCACAATCCCGATCGGGGTATCCAGCGTGCCGTCATAGACCGGCAGCCGGGTCAAACCAGATTCACGAAAGACCCGCACCAATTCATCGCGCGTGATGCTCACGGCCACGGCCACGATATCGGCCTTGGGAATGGAAACATCCTCCACCCGCTTGCGTCGCAGGTTGAGCATCCCAAGCATCTGAGTGGCGGGTATGGGCGAATCGCCGGGCGTTGCCGCATCCGTTTCCGCTTCACCCTCCGGCTGGAAAGCGCTGCGTATACGGGCGAAAAAGCCCTGTTTTACTGTTGCCTCATCCAGCTGCGCGCCTTGCGCTGCTATAGATGGCCCGTCGTCGGTATCGCCCATTGTTCCCTTACCTGATAGGGCCTAATCGCCCGGTTCATCCTTATATGGGTCAGAAAGACCCAGTTTGCCAAGTATCTCTGTCTCTAACCCTTCCATCAAACTGGCATCGCGCGCACGTTCGTGATCGAAACCCAGCAGATGCAGCGTTCCATGAATGAGTAAATGAAGCGTGTGATCGGTCAGCGATTTGCCTTGTTCTGCGGCTTCGCGGGCGCAGGTGTCATAGGCAATGGCGATATCGCCCAGCTCGCTATCCGGTCCAGGTTCCGGGGGCAGCGGCATTTCGCCGTCCACTGCCGCCGCGCGCTCGTCCGATGGCCAGCTGAGCACATTTGTCGGCGCAGGCTTGCCCCGGAAATCGGCATTCAGATCAGCAATCCGCGCATCATCGCAGGCGAGCAGGCTGACTTCAAACACCGAAGGCTCCAGCCCCAGCCAGTCCAGCGTGGCATCCGTCGCTGTCTGTGCCAATCCGGCAATCTCTGTCCAGCGCGGGTCTTCGATCTGAAGTTCAACGGTCAACAGAGCCGGGCCAAACTGAAATCCCCAGACAAACGTCTGTTTCTGGCACAAAACGCAAAACCGTTCCGCGTCATCAGGTGCTGTCCTTTTCGTAGGCCTCGATAATCGCGGCGACCAGCGGGTGGCGGACCACATCCTTGGACGTGAAATAGTTAAAGCTGATCTTCGAGATGTTCTTGAGCAGCCGTTCGGCATCCCATAGTCCCGAATTCACCCCGCGCGGCAAATCAATCTGCGTGCGGTCGCCCGTGATCACCATGCGCGAGCCTTCACCAAGGCGGGTCAGGAACATCTTCATCTGCATCGTGGTCGCGTTCTGCGCTTCGTCCAGCACAACAAAGGCGTTCGACAATGTGCGCCCGCGCATAAAGGCCAGCGGCGCGATCTCGATCACCTTTTCTTCCATCATCTTGGCCGCCTGCTTGCCCGGCAGAAAATCATTCAGCGCGTCATAAAGCGGCTGCATGTAAGGGTCGACCTTGTCTTTCATGTCACCGGGCAGATAGCCCAGCTTTTCACCCGCTTCGACAGCCGGGCGCGACAAGATTATCTTGTCCACATGGCCGCTGATCAGCATGTTCACACCCACGGCCACGGCCAGATAGGTCTTACCGGTCCCGGCGGGGCCAATGCCAAAGGCAAGCTCATTGTCGAACAACGCCTTCACATAGGCCTTTTGCGCGTCGGTCCGCGGCTCAACCAGTTTTTTGCGGGTTTTGATTTCCACCCGCGCTGTATCAGTCTTGAAAAGCTCAATCTGATCGGCGGGACCAGTCGGCACTGGCGCGGGGCCCATTCGCAGCTCGCGGTCGATATCGCCGGGCTCTAGCGCGCGGCCAGCCTCAAGCCGGGAGTAAAGGGATTGCAACACCTGCATCGCGTCTTGGCGCGGTCCGTCCTCGCCCAGCACAGCAAGCTGGTTGCCGCGCCGCACGATCTGGACGCTCAACTTGTCTTCTATGGTGGTAAGATTGCGGTCATACTCACCGCATAGATCAATCAACAGAAAATTGTCGGGGAATTCCAAAAGGGATTCGGTGACAGCGTCAGCGGATGGGGTCAGGGCACCGGTAGCCAATCAACTCTCCTTTGAGTCTAGATATTGATATGGTGGCCATTCCAATCGCAAGGTGCAAGAGATCAGACGCAAATGTCACAGAAATGACAGGTTATCGGCCATCAGACTTTCACAGAAAGTCTGAAATCAAATCCTCACCGAGGATTTGTCGCCAATTCCTGCATCAGGGATTGAATCAAACGTAAAGCTCACCCTTCAAAGAGTTCGGGCTGTTCGCAACCACCCGGACAGAGCGGACCTGACCAAGTAACTCGACCGGGGCGTCGGCATAGACCGCGTGTAGGTATTCGGACTTTCCGATGAGCTGGCCCGCCTCGCGCCCCTGCTTTTCAAACAACACCTTCACCTCGCGCCCCACCATTGACGCCTGGCTGGCCTGCTGCTGTTCCCGCAAGAGCGCCTGTAGCCGTTGCAGGCGATCATTCATCACCTCATCGGGCAATTGCGGTTTTTCCGCCGCCGGGGTGCCGGGGCGGGTAGAATACTTGAAGGAATATGCTTGCCCGTAGTGAACCTCGCGCACCAAGGCCATCGTGTCCTCAAAATCCGCTTCCGTTTCACCGGGGAAGCCCACAATGAAATCCCCCGACAGCAGCAAATCAGGCCGTGCCGCGCGAATCTGTTCGATCAAGCGGATATAGCTTTCAGCCGTATGTTTGCGGTTCATCGCCTTGAGAATGCGATCAGATCCGGATTGCACCGGCAAATGCAGATAGGGCATCAGTTTTGCGCATGTGCCATGCGCTGCGATCAGCGCATCATCCATGTCATTGGGGTGCGAGGTCGTAAAGCGGATACGCTCCAGCCCGTCGATCCTGTCCAGCTCCCAGATCAGCCCCGCCAGCCCCTGTTCATGCCCATGATAGGCATTCACGTTCTGACCCAGCAGGGTCAGTTCCTTGACCCCGGCCTCGACCAGTTCGCGCGCCTCGCGCAAGACCCGGTCGGCGGGTCGCGACACTTCGGACCCGCGCGTATAAGGCACCACGCAAAAGGCACAGAATTTATCGCAGCCTTCCTGCACAGTCAGGAAGGCGGTCGGTCCGCGCTTGGCTTTCGACCGCTTTTTCAGGGTATCAAACTTATCGTCCTCGGGGAAATCAGTGTCGAGCGCCTTGGCCCCGCCGCGCACCGCGTCTTCCATCGCGGGCAGCCGGTGATAGCTTTGGGGGCCAACCACAAGATCAACCAGCGGCTGGCGGCGCATGATCTCTTCACCTTCGGCCTGCGCCACACAACCGGCCACGCCGATTTTCAGGTCAGGCTTTTCCGCCTTCAAATCTTTGTAGCGACCCAGCTCGGAGTATACCTTTTCCGCCGCCTTTTCGCGGATGTGACAGGTGTTCAGCAGGATCATATCCGCATCATCGGGGCTTCGCGTTTCCACATAGCCTTTGCCGCCCAGCGCCTCGGCCATGCGTTCGCTGTCATAGACATTCATCTGACAGCCATAGGTCTTGATAAACAGCTTTTTGGACGCGGACATGAGGACAGCTTTCGAACGGGAAGGACCTGCGCCTTCTAACGGGAGAGCGTGATGCTTGCAATGCGCGCGAAATTCGCAGAGTTTGCCAGACGACCCAAGATATCGGCCCGATGCACTATTCCACACTCTCCGCCCTGATCGCCGACCGCAAGACCACCCTGTCCAAGGGCCCGGTCGCATTGATGCTGGCAGATGATTCGGTGGAGTTAGAGAGCACCCTGACCCGGCTGAGATCGATAGGCTTTGCGCAGGTGATCACGTTTTGCGCGCCTGAGATTGCCCTGCCTGACGGCACGACCCGTGTTGACTATGATGTGCTATCAAACAATGCACTGCCGGATATCGTCAACGCGCTGATCGCCGTCGCACCCGGCATATGGTTTCATTACTGCTACAACGCGGAATACCTTTATTTTCCTTTCTGCGAGCACCGCAGCGTGGGCGAGATGATTGCATTCACCGTGGAAGAGCGGCGGGATGTGATCCTGACCTATGTGGTCGATCTTTATGCTGCTGATCTGAACGCGGCAGATGATGGCGTATCCCGAAACGACGCCTACCTTGATCGGTCAGGGTATTATGCGCTAGCGCGCACGGATGACACAGGTGCGGCGTTGGAGCGGCAAATGGATTTTTTCGGCGGTCTGCGCTGGCGGTTCGAGGAACATATCCCAATCACACGGCGCCGGATCGACCGGGTCTCACTGTTTCGGGCTGTACCGGGGCTGCAGATGCTTCCCGACCGAAGCTTTAACATCGCCGAGCACAACACCTATGCCTGCCCTTGGCACAACAACCTAACCGCTGCGGTCTGTTCCTTTCGCACGGCCAAGGCACTGCGGCGAAATCCGGGCAGCCGCCACCAGATCGATAGCTTCCACTGGCAGAACGCGGTCCCATTCAATTGGCATTCGCAGCAATTGTTAGATCTGGGTCTGATGGAACCTGGGCAGTGGTTCTGACGATGGGTGGGTCAAGACCCACCTTACGGCGTTGCAATGATGAGAATGGCCAATCTGCGGGGCGCTTCACCAGACCGGCATGCACCGGTGCAGCTGCAATCAAATGCATGTGCAGCGCGAAATCATTCTGATCCCGAATCGCATGCTCCCAGAAGCGGCGTTGCCAGATCCCCTTTTCGACACGCTTGCGATGACTTTCAGGGCGATCATCTGGAGGCGGCACATGGCGCGAGAAGGTCGATTTGATCATGCGCCAACGCTTGGAATAATCTGCGTCCCCCTCAGGCAAGATCCAGATCATATGCAGCTTGCTGGGCAGGATCACCGCCCCCGCAATCTGAAACGGCCAGCGTTTCATACAGAGCCGGGTGACACTGCGCAGAAGATCGATGCGCGCAGTCAGCAAATCTGCACGCAGGTCCTGTAAGCGGACAGTGAAGAAATAGGTCCCGCCCTCGATGCGGCGGCGCAGATAATTGGACATACCGTAAAGACTGCGCAGACAAGGTTAATTACGCGTAAACAGAAGTCAAAGCGTAAGGTGGATCCTGATCCACCACCCCGTCAGGAATGAACCCTGTCGTCTTGATCAATCGGCAACCTCTTGGCCATCCGGATGAAGGCCTGATCCGCCTTGCCCTTCACCAACCATGACAGACCAAAGGCCCAGATGCCCACCGCCTCGAACCAGAAAACCAGATTATAGCGCATCACCGCCGCCTGCCCCGCGCCAGTGCCGTGGATTTTCAGCCATGACGCCAGCGCGATTCCAATCAGGCACGCCAGAATGATCCAGCCACAGCCCTGATAGACACGGCGTCGCACGGTTTTGGCAGTGCGTGCAAACTTACTAAGACAAAAGATCGCCAGACAGGTGAAAAAAATCAACGCGCTGGCATAGTGAAACAACGGGCTGGTCCCGATTCCCACAATGTTCTGCGTCATTGTCGCGATCTGGGCAGTCGGGCTTTCGTTCGGGAAAAGTGCAACACCAAAGGCCGAGGTGCCGGCGATGGTCCCCAACCAATCATCATTGATCACATCACCCGGACGGCGGCCATAACCACGATAGCAGATCAGAAAGACACCGATCGCGCATAGCGTGCCGACAAAGATATCCCGATAAAGCGTGTGATAAAAATCGCTGATCGAAGGTTCAATCCGATGCTGTTCCAACAGCCCGCCGATCAATAAAAAGAGCGGCAGCGCCATGCCAAGGATGCCAAGCGCTGTGCGTACGTGATGATAGGAAAGCACCATATCCCTGTGGTGATCTTCAGGCATAACACTGTCTCACAATATCAAACTCAATCAGCAAAATATTGCGCAAAACAATGCACTAATGCAAGACGTGCGGGGTTTACCTACTTCCGGCGCAGCCGGATCACGACGTCGACCGACGCGATTTCGGCGCCTTCAGGTGCATCAGGCAAGCGGCTGATCTTAAGATCTTCGGCCGGGGCATCCGTCAGCTTGGCGCTGTCTTCCCAATAGAAATGCGGATGATCCGTCATGTTGGTATCGAAATAGCTTTTCGATCCATCCACCGTGATTTCGCGCATCAAGCCAACCTCGCAAAACGCACGAAGCGTATTGTATACAGTGGCCAGCGACACTTTTTCGCCCGCGTGGGATGCCGCGTCAAACAGGCTTTCCGCCGTCACATGGCGGTCGTGTCCGTCCCCGACCAGAAGGCTGGCCAGTGTCATCCGCTGACGGGTTGGCCGAAGCCCGGCCCCTGAAAGCCAATTTGCGCTGCGTTCTGTCACGATATCAGTCATGGTCGCTCTTGTGCTGCCTCCCCCTATTCATATGGGAAGATACCCCACATTATCAAATGAAAATGGTTCAGGTGCGGGTCTACTTGCCCTCGCGAAGGTCTGAGTGGTACAGGTCAGTGGACGCAGCAGACAAGAATGAGACCAGCAATATGGCGGATTATCCGACAAGTTTCGATAAAGATGCGCTCTTGAAATGTGCACGGGGCGAGCTTTTCGGCCCCGGAAATGCGCAGCTTCCCGCGCCTCCGATGCTGATGATGGACCGGATCACCGATATCTCGGGCGATGGCGGGGAACACGGCAAAGGACATGTTGTCGCAGAGTTCGATATCACCCCCGATCTGTGGTTCTTTGACTGCCACTTTCCCGGCAACCCGATCATGCCGGGTTGTCTGGGGCTGGATGGCTTGTGGCAGCTGACCGGCTTCAATCTGGGCTGGCGTGGCTGGCAAGGACGCGGTTATGCGCTGGGTGTGGGCGAGGTCAAACTCACCGGCATGGTCCGACCCGACCGCA
Source organism: Loktanella agnita (assembly GCF_046640325.1). Lineage (NCBI taxonomy): Bacteria > Pseudomonadati > Pseudomonadota > Alphaproteobacteria > Rhodobacterales > Roseobacteraceae > Loktanella > Loktanella agnita. The sequence continues at coordinate 16,201 of NZ_JBJMBF010000011.1, forward strand.
AAATGCTGACCTATAAGATCGACTTCACCAAAGCGATCCAAACCCGCCGCTTGACTATGGGCGTCGCCAACGGAATCGTCGAGGCGGATGGCGAGGTGATCTATCAGGTCACCGATATGAAAGTCGCGCTCAGCGAAAGCTAAAAGAGCCGCGCGGACAGGAAGCCTTGGCAAGAGCCGGGGCTTCCACCCAAGCCGTAATACCGAGCGTCAGCCGATTTCCTATGGACCCTGAATACAACATGGGGAACATTTGACACACAACAGGCGCAAACAAACTTTGCCGCGTGTTGTGCAAATGTCTGCTGTGCGGACGAAAGAGAACGTTCACATTGCTCGACACCATATCCGGTATTGGAACCGATGCTAAGTGTGGGAACAGTGAAATAGGCTCCGGTATTAGTTGCAAGGTGTGGCCGAAAGTGAAATTCTCACCATGTGCAGATCGCAAGAAAAAGCATTTACATCACTATTTACTCGTTATTCGGAGCAATAATGATCGCATCAGTCGCTGAGGCCGAAACGCCTATATTCGTTGAAGCAATCCCACCCTATTCGCTTAATTGCAGGTCAGCCAGAACGGTCAAACGCTCTGTGAAACAAAAATTGAGGTTACAGAATCAAGCAGCGACCCTGTCGATTCAAACTGCTCCCTTTCGATCTCAAATAACGGAACTCTCGAGATTTCGGGGAGTATTACCGGAGACGCGATCAGTGGTCGGTTCAGCAATACGTTGAAGACCTTCGACATGGCACCGTTCACACGGGTCTTGCGCGACCGAACAGTGGACTTCGGTGACCGCATTGATGCTTATCATGCGGGTATTCTCGCACGTGTCCCGGACATCAACGACAAGTTTCGATTGCGGCGTATAGAACTCCCGGGAGATCTGTCGGTGGATCAAATTTTGAATGATGCGGCAAACAGCGCTGGCGCGTCAATTCCGCAAGAAATGGGCGCCTTCGTCGATCGTCGCGTAATATTGGATAACGATGATTACATTGGACCGATGAACCAAAGGTCCAAGGGGACGCAGCCTTTTGACTGGCCCAGCCTTTCGGAACACCTGATTTATGAAACACTAGAGCCTGAGCACTTGCCAGCCCCCGGAACCGAGCTCCGCGCGTGGTATGATCGCCTGCGGGTGGTCTTCTTCTATTTGTCAGGCGATCATTCTATGATCGTCTGGGACCCGCGAGCACCAGAAGGGGCAGCGTCATTCTACAGTGTTTCCATGGACAACTACAGCCGACCAGAAGGATTTTTATACCCAGATGGAACGCCCGTCAGTGCCGAAGACGCGCTTCTCTCTCCGCTCGTGCCGACGGACTGGCAGAATTGGTTTGATGAATATCTAGATGCAGCTGAAATCGACCCGGAAAACCCCGATCATCTGATTTTTGATAGCAGCGTCCACCATGGCCGCTTTGTCATCCAGTTCATGGGAAACAGCAGCCGCTTCAACGTGTTTCGCACAGTCAAACCGGCCATGCATTTCCAAAGCCAAACATGGTGGCGTAGGTAAAGCACGATCTGATCGAGTTCCAATTTGCGGAAGGTTTTACGAATATACAGCATGTATCAATGCAAACGACACAATGCCGCCTTCACCTCTATGGCTTTTACTAGTTGCTGAGCCGAAACTACAACAGCTGTCATTCGCTGCATGATAGCAATCTGGCAAGACTGGGCTCGAAGCGGATCTTTCGCGAGCGTCGCCGAAGGCTTCCTCGGGCCGCTTTGAACAACCGCAAATGTCTTGATCATGGTATATTTCATGAAATTAATGCGAAAATGGCCAATATTCGCGCCGCGGGTTGGGGAGTACCATGAACAAACCTATCTGGCTTGCACTGGACGTTTTGGGGTTAAACTTTGGTACGGCGTTGTGCCTAGGGACCTCATGTATTTCCGGTTGCTTAAACGCCACTGGCTATTGCGGTGGCAACACGCCAAATCCTGACCGGATCGGTGGGCACTCGTGGTTTTTACGGGACGCCTGCGCCAATGAGCAATTAACCGCATCGCAAGATATTACGGCATGCGCTCTGACTGAAATTCGGCAAGAGGCGCAGCCGCAAGGCAACTTTGAGCGCTGCAAACGGGATATGCTGTTACAGCACGGGTTATTGCCGACATTATCATGGGGGCTGCAATCAGGAACGTCGCAGCGGGTGGCGCGGCGACCTATCAGGTGACAGACGTGAAAGTCGCGCTCAGCGTCAGCCGGTTTCTTACAGTTCATGTCCTCAAATGCGCCTCACCACTCAAGCGATCCGGACACCTTGTGAGGTCAGAACATCCTGCATCGCAGCCATTTCAACCTCATCGAAACCACATTTGTTCTGCACCGAAAGGGCTGCCGCGACACCGGCACCTTGGCCCGTCACGGCACAACATGCCATGTTGCGGGTGGCCGCATGGGCGATCCGGTCGCCTCCGATGGCGCGCCCGGCAATGATCAGATTGTAGACATCTTTGGGAAGCAAGGTACGGTAGGGGATATGCATGTAGCGGCCCGTCGTCGGAATGATCAGCACGCCGTAGCCGTCGATGAATTCAGGGTAGATCCCGATTGAGTCGTCAAAGCGGGCCTCGCCGCGCACATCGGCTTCGGTCATATTGTATACTGCATCAAGTTTGCGCGTATCGCGGATCCCAATCGACATCCCGAAATTACGCAACCGCGCATCAGCACACCCGGCCGTATACTGACGTAGGGCGTCGATAGCATGCATCGCCTGACGCCGGCCCTCGATCTCAAACTTGGTCATGCTGTCTGGGTCGGTGCCGTCGCAGCCTGCCAGATGCACAAGGTTCATATATGTCAGCTCTCCACTGTCATGAAGCGCGCCCCAAGTTCCGCCAATAGTATTAAGATGGGCCGGAATGATGCCGTTTTTGATCGCAAGCTCAAAAGGTTTGCCCAGAAACGGCGAGAACATGTCATCCTCTTTGCCATCGGTTTCGACCTGCCACTCACCGGACGACCAATCCTTATAAGTTTGCGGATCGTCTTGCACGCCAGACAAGAACGCCTGTTTGTCGACACCTGCCAAATGAAACATAACACTGGCTGCTTGCATGTCTTCGACAGGTGTTTTCACCGTGGGGGCACCGGCGCGATGGGCCACATCTGCATCACCGGTGGCGTCGATCACACGTTTGGCGAGGATCGCCTCGCGCCCTGCCTTGGATTCAACGATCACGCCTTTGATCGTTTTGCCCTCCATAATCGGGGCGACAAATTGGCGGTGCAGCATGGGGTGAATGCCTGCCTCTTCCACCAAGGCATCGGCGACCAGTTTGAAGCCTTCGCTGTCCAACTCATAACTCAGCGACTGGCTTTCAGGTACCGCAGCGCCCATCGCTTTGGCCCGTTCTTCGAATTCCCAGCCGATGCCGCCCGCCTCAACCGTGGCCTCATGACGATACCACGCAAACCCCTCCACCCCGACGACGGTGATGTTGCCGCCAAAGCAGCCGAACCGTTCGAGTAGTGTCACATCAGCACCGCAACGCGCGGCAGCCAAAGCAGCCGCCAGACCACCCGGACCAGATCCAACGACAAGCACGTCAGTTTCATGGATCACCGGGGTCTGGCGCGCGGGCTCTGTAATGGATGTCATGGGATTTGTCTTTCTCTCGCCCAGGGTTTTGCCACGCCGGAAACAGTTCGTCCGTCTCGCGATCTTGGGACTCATATTTCGATAGAGTGGGTAAAAAGGACATGAGCGCCTGATACAAGAGTGATTTAAGACGTTTCCGTATCCCACCTCGACACCGCGTTTCTGCTCATCCGGTTGACACCAGTCGGAACTTGGATAGATGATGGCAAAGTTCGCCCACGTAATTCAACTGGATAGAATATCCGACTTCTAATCGGGCTGTTGGGGGTTCGAGTCCTCCCGTGGGCGCCATTTTCAGAAGAGAGCTACAAAAAGCGGAAGCATGCGCAAAATCTTGATTCTCGGGGCAAATACAAATCTGGATTCAGGCGGAAAATTACATTAACCAATTTATATGTATGATAAATCTATCTCCGCAAGGAGGCCAGAGTAGGCTGGGCAACTTCACGCAAGTAGATTGCCCATAGTCTTTTCAGCCAGGCATGAAGCGCTCTACGCGATGTGATGTCACCGCACGCAGCTTTAACCAAGACGTCGAAGTCGGCATGATCGCGATCAACGTGCGACCCCTGCGCCAATGGCCTACCATTCATTTGGTGGCTGGAAGTCTTCGATCTTTGGCGAACACCACATGCAGGGGATGGAAGGCGTGCGGTTCTACACACGGATCAAAACCACGACGACCCGTTGGCCCGGCGGTCAGCGAAGCGATCCTGAGTTCACCATGCCAACACTTAGCTGACAGGCTGACCATCAATTTGCCAACCACTGCGCGGTCCGACAGCTCTGTCGGGCCGTTTTGCGTCAAGCTACAACGTCACAGACCGAACTCTCCCACTTGGTTCTGCACCAGAAAATCGCAGCGCGCCTGATAGGTGCTGTGCAAGGACAAGGCGACCTGCATTTTGACATAAGCCATTTCCGGCGTCATATCGCGCCCGTCGACCACGTTATTATCCCGCATCACCTGACCAGCGGCATAGGTGCCAAGTTTCATGCCGCCTTCGGGGCATTGGCTGACAGCAATGACCGGAATTTTGCGTTGCCGGGCCCGCCCCAGCGCCGCCCGCATCTCTAGTGTATCCGGCGCGGTCCCGGACCCGTAACAGCGCAACACCAAGCCGTCACAGTGATCGACGGCAAACGCCAGAACATCTGTGCATGGCCCCGGTGTGACCGAGAAAACACCGACCTTTTGTGGTGACAGCGCATTCAGACCAGCATGATCTGCGGCGAAAAGTGGGGCAACCTCACTTGTTTCAGCCGCAAAGGCGTCAAACGCGCTGGAATGGGATTTGCGCACGCGAGCCCCATGCAAAAGCCGACCCGCAAATTGGACCCAAACCCCGGGTTTACTAGCCCCAGCAGCATCCAGCGCAGCGCGCAGATTGCCCAGACCGTCGCTGCCCGCTACCGTCAGGGGAAGCATCGCACCGGTCACGATCACGGGTTTATCTAGCCCCGCCAACAGCAGGCAGAGCGCCCCCGCCGTATAGGCCAGCGTATCCGTCCCATGGGTCACAACGACGCCATTACTAGCGTCAGAGGCGTCGTGAATACATTGCGCAACCCTGATCCAATCCGCAGGCGTGGCTTGCGCACTATCAATCAACGGTTCGAGCGTGTGGATCATCACATCTGCCGCGCACTCTCCCGAAGCGATCAAGCTTTGCACCGCATCTTCGACAACACCCGCCATCGGGGCAAAACCGTTTGGCGTATCACACATGCCAATCGTGCCGCCCGTGTGGACAAGAAGTATACGCATTGTGTCTCTGCACCCTGTGTTTTTGCGGCAAACAATCTGGGTGGCCTACGTATCGCGCCGCTACGGTGCACGCAGGCACAGAAAAACAAATTCAGGCGACAAAAACCGGCTGGATACCAGTGTACGTAGGGGACACTGGGCAAATTATGCCTACCCGCTCAACGGCGTCACGGTCTGAGACGTAGCGCTCCCGCCCGACGATGTTTCATTCCAAACAACAAAACCCACCATCAAGCCATAGGATCAGACCTAAGCCATTCCCAGCGCGGCCTTGTACATTTCCAGCACAGCTTCTTCTTCGGCAAGATCATTGGCGTCGCGTTTGCGGATCGCAATGACCTTACGCAACACTTTGGTGTCGTAACCGCGCCCTTTGGCTTCGGCAAGCACCTCTTTCTGGGCGTCTGCGATATCCTTCTTTTCAGCCTCAAGCCGTTCAAAACGTTCAACAAACTGCCGCAACTCCTGAGCGGCGGCGGTGGATGCTGTATCGGTCACGGAATCGTTCATCAAAGCTCTCCTCGCAGGCGTGCCTTTCCCTAGCTGTAGTCCCGTCCGCCCGCAACCCTTGCGAAGCCGTCCACCCCGCGCTAGGGCAGCCGAAACCTTCGGAGGGATAGATGGATATCGTGATCTGGATAGGCGCAGCACTCACGGCCCTAGGGCTTGTGGGCATCATCTATAGCCTGATCGCCGTGAGCCGCGCGCGCCGTGCAGGCCTGTCGGATGAGGAATTACGCGCACGCATTTCCCACATTCTGCCGATCAATCTTGGCGCGCTCTTCGTGTCGATGATCGGCCTGATGGCCGTGATCATCGGGGTGATGCTGGGCTAAACCCTGTCCATTACGCCTGCGGGCAGAAAACCTCGTAAATACGTTCAAGGATCGGCCGCACCCGCGGATCAGACACCCTGTAGCGCATGCTGCGCCCATGCCGCTCGCGAGTCACAAGCCCTTCAGACCGCAGCCGCAGCAATTGCCCCGAAACATAAGGCTGGCTAGCGCCAATCGCCTCTTCAAGCTCATTAACGGTCATTTCGCCAGGAACCAGCGCGCAGAGAATACGCAGCCGACCAGGGTTGGATAACGTTTTGAGCATCTCGGCCGCTTCAAGTGCGGCAGCATCCATCTGCTCGCGCGAGATTTCGATTACGTCAGTCATGACAGTGTTCCACCAACTAATGATTATCGCTCGCGCCCGCGCGCCTGGTCCCAGCCAACATAGAACGTTCAGCGGCGTGGGGATACCCTAATATAATTTCGCGCGCGGCAATATTGAAAATGACCATTTGCGGCGCTGCCTCAAAAGGGGCGCGGTACATGCCCGCTGGACCAAGGGCAAACAGACGTCTAGAAGGTCAACATGGATATCAGACAAATCACAGCAGATTATGCCGTCTCACCGCAGATCACCGCAGAGGACCTGCCCGCCATCAAGGACGCAGGGTTCACGACAATCATCTGCAACAGACCAGACGCAGAGGTTCCACCGCCCCATCAGGCTGCAGCGATTGAAGCCGCCACGCAGCAGGCGGGGCTGACCTTTGTTAATAATCCTGTGACCCATCAGACCTTAAACATGGATATGGTTGCCTTTCAGCGCCAAGCGATGGAAGGGTCATCCGGTCCGGTACTGGCCTATTGCGCCTCTGGCACGCGGTCGTCAATCGTATGGTCGCTAGCACAGGCAGGCCAGATGGAAACCCATGCGATTATCAGCGCGACGGCTGATGCCGGGTACGATCTGGGCGGCATGCGCGGCCAGTTGGACGCACTGTCGAAAGCATAAACGCCCGTCACGCCGCATCTAAACTTTGCCAACGCCCTAAGTGTCTTCACCTAGCGATACGCTATCCATATCCATCATTGGAAAACCCTCATCAGGGGCCGCATCTGCGCCACCCATGAAAGGCTCTGCCTCCTCGGTCTGAACGTCAAAATCCATCGGGGTATCCATCAGCCCACCTGAATCAATTGCCAACGTGTCCGGCAGGCCAACCTCCTCGGTTGGGGCCATAGTAGCCCCAGAAAGTTCACCCATCCGTGGCATCGGCGCTGATTCGATACGGACCGCACGTTTACCGCCCACCTGCCCCAATTTAGCCTCTGCCACCTTGTCGCCATCAGCTGTGATCAGACGGACTGAACTGACGGTGCAGCCCGGCAATGGAATCATCTGTCCCACGGCCAGATTGCGCGCCTGCGCCAAGGGTATGTGAAACCGGTGCAATATGGCCTCTAGCGATGCGGGCGCGTCAGAGACCGCCGCTTGGAACTGTGTACCCCAATCGACATCTTCTTCAGGCTGGGCAGGACCATGGGTCGGATGCGGCACCGGCGGGACGGAAAGCAGGATCATGCCCGTCCGGTCTGATACCCCCAGATCAACCGACAGCCGCAACGTGCGGTACCCCTGATCGTTCAGCACCAGACCTGCCGCCCGCGCGCTTGCGAATTGCGCTCCAATCCCAATTCCGTCAAGCCAGCCTTCGAATTCGGTCCCATGCAGCGCCTGAGGCAAAGCCTGCAGGAAATTTTCAAGAACAGGTTCGCACATTTGCTTGTCGGTTCCCGTGGCTGCCCGCTCATCAGCCGGGCCCCCGATAAGGCTGCCGACAGTTTGCATTTCCAGAATCGCAGCGCGCAACTGCATGTCAAAGGCTGCGACCCCGATCAGCGCGCTGTCCTTATGCAGTTCGATCAACATCAGGCTGTCGTTCAACGCGGCCAGCATTTCATCCAGTGGCTGCACGTTTTCTTCAATACTTGTCACCGTTAACACAAGGCCAACCGTATCATTCGCCGCCTTCGTCAACGCGAGACGTAGCGCGCGCGAAGATGTGAGCGGATTTTCATCCGCCCCCGTCGCCCGCTGGCCCGTCATGCGCCGCAGGATAGAGGAATGCGTATTCTCGGTCATTTGCCCACTACAGGTGACTTTGAACCAAGATTAACCTTTCAGAGGTTACGGTTCTGCTAACACCGCCGGGGTTTCCGCCATTGGCAAGGTCACGCGGAACGCAGGCCCATATTGGCCGGGCAAATAGCTGATATCGCCGCCCAAGCGGCACATGATCTCGCGGCAAATGGCCAAGCCAAGCCCGGCACCACCCGCCTTGGATTGGTCCGACAGGCGAGCGAATTTTTCGAAAATCAACTGCTGATTTTCAACGGCAATCCCAGAACCATTGTCGATGAAGTCGATCTGGCACTGCCCGTCTTTCCGTGAAACCGCGATCTTCAACCGCGGATGCGGTGCGTCACAATATTTGCGCGCATTTGCGATCAGGTTGATGAACACCTGCACAAGCCTGTCCAGATCAGTGGTTAACACCAACTGCTCTTTGTCCGGCGTCCGCTGCACTTTCAGCGCCTCATCCTGTAAACCCGCCGCACCAAGCGCGCGGTCCAGCAGATCGGAAAGCCGCCCCTTCTGCCGATGCAATTGAACCTGCCCGTTTTCCAACACCGAAAGATCAAGCAGATCGTCAAGAAGCCGTGTCAGGCGGATGGCTTCGTCATGAATGATTCCCGCATAGCGCGCCTGCGACTCTTCGGGCATATCGCCTTCGCGCAGAATTTCAGAAAACGACCGGATCGACGTCATCGGCGTGCGCAGCTCATGACTGATCTGGCTCAGAAAGGCGTCTTTCTGGATCGACAGCGCCGTCAGTTTTTCATTCGCATCACGCAGCGCGCGGGCGGTGCGTTCCTGCTCTGACGATTTCGCTTCAAGCCGGTTGGAATATTCGAGGATCTGCGCGGCTTCGTCTGCCACTGCGATCAGGTCTTCGACCGAAACCCCACTGCCGCCGATCAACTGCCCGATCATCGCGTGGGCTGTCGCCGCGCCGACAGAGCCCGCAAGCTCTTTTTCAAGCTGCTCGATGAATACCGGGGTCACATCAGGCAGATAGCCTGCCTTGCCCTGCCGCACAGTTTCGCGCTGAAAGACCGCCTGCGCCTCGGCGCTGCCCATGATCCGCTGCGCCATGATAAGCAGATCCTCGGCCCCGGCAGAGGTCGTGGTCCATGTCCGGGCCGCCGTGGAATGTTCGAACACATTAACGAATTGCGCGCCCTGAAGCCGCTCCAACGGCGTTGGAAAGCTCAGCAGTGATCCCAGCACGAACATGCCCGTGTTCAGCAGCATCGACCACATCACCCCATGCACCAGCGGGTCCAACCCGTTGATCCCGAATAATGCTTGCGGGCGCAGCCAGGCGATCCCCCAGGGGCCTACCTGCATCATGGTTTCGGAAATGACGGCCCCGGCACCGATACTCGGCAGAAAAAGCGCCCAAAGCCAGACGGCCAGCCCGGTGACAAGGCCCAGCGCGGCCCCTATGCGCGTCGCACCCCGCCAGAAAATGCCGCCAAGCATGGCAGGCAGGATCTGGACCGCGCCGGTAAAGGAAACAAGTCCAATAGAAGCAAGCGCGGTCCCGCCCCCCGACATCCGGTAGTAAACAAAGCCAAGCGCCAGTACCCCGCCAATCGACAGCCGCCTTGCCATAAGGATCACCTGACGCACATCACCCGACATGACCGCCCCCTGCTCGGCCCGCAGGTTCAACCAGATCGGCACCACGATATGGTTAGACACCATCGTCGCCAGCGCGATCGTCGCCACGATCACCATTGAGGTGGCTGAGGAAAGCCCGCCCAGAAAGGAGAACATCGCCAAACCCTCGCGCCCCTGACTAAGCGGTAATGTCAGGACAAAAAGGTCAGGGTTGCTGCCCGGCGGCAGCAGATCGAACCCCACAACGGCGATGGGAACAACAAAGAGGCTCATCAAAAAAAGGTATATAGGGAAGGCCCAGCTTGCGATGGTCAGGTGCCGTTCATCCGCATTTTCCACCACAAGCACCTGAAACATACGCGGCAGGCAAAGAAAGGCCGCCGCCGACAGAAAAATCAGCGTGCCCCAGCGCCCCTGCCCCTGATCCCAGAAATCAATGGGCGAAGCCTCGATCCGAGCCAGCATCGGGCTGGGGCCGCCAGCCACCCCCCAAACAACAAAGATGCCAACAGCCAGCAGCGCAAGCAGTTTGACCACCGCTTCGACAGCGATGGCCATGACAATCCCATGGTGGCGTTCATTAACATCAAGATTGCGCGTCCCGAAAAGGACGGTAAAGACAGCCAGCCCAATGGCAACCCAGATCGCCGTTGCGTTCAGCTCTGCCGCCTGCCACTCTGTGCCCCCCGCCCCAGCAAACACAGCGAATGACAAGGTGACCGATTGCAGTTGCAAGGCGATATAAGGTGTCGCCGCCACGACAGAGATCACAGTGACGATAACACCCAGCTGCGTCGATTTGCCGAAACGCGACGACACCAGATCCGCGATAGAGGTGATCCGCTGTGAACGCCCGATGCGCACCAGCCGCCGCAATATCCACCACCAACCAACCAAAACCAGCGTCGGTCCCAGATAAATGGTCACGAATTCCAGCCCGGATCGGACGGCGTAACCAACTGCGCCGTAAAAGGTCCAGGCGGTGCAGTAAATGCTCAGCGACAGCGTATAGATAATCGGCGATTGCAGCCAAGCGACATGGCCGCGCGTGGCGCGTCTTTCGGCAATGAACGCCACCACAAACAAAAAGGCCACATAACTGAGCGCAACAATGATCAGGATGTGAAAAGACAACATCAGTCGGTGCCTGTGGGGCCGCCAAGCGCCTCATCAGACCGCAGATAATGCGATATGATCGCTGTAATGATAATCAGAAACACCCAGACACCAAAGGTGTAAGTGACCGCCCTTGCACTATCAGCACCTGCGTCACCTTGCTCTGGCCAGAGCAGCGGAATCGTCCAAAGGATTGCCCCCAGCACCGGCACCAGCCGCGCCGCATCTTGAAGCCGGCGCCGCCGGTAGCTTGCACGCTCAAGAAAAATGCCGTTTTTCGCGGGCTCGTTCATGCGTCGATCAGGTTGCGGACGTGACTGATAATTTCAGAATTCGAAAACGGCTTTGTCATGAAAAGATCAGCGCCAAGCCGCAGACCCAATTCCCGATCCTTGTCCTGCCCGCGCGCGGTCAGCATCATGACCGGAATTTTCGCGGTCGCCTCCTGTTGCCGCAGGTCGCGCAGAATGTCGAAGCCGCTGCGCCCCGGCAGCATGACATCCAGAATGATCATATCCGGCGGTCGTGCCATTATCTTTTCCATTGCTGTCTGCCCGTCCTCATGCGTGTGAACAGTCCAGCCATCACGAGACAAAATGAAACTGATCGCCTCAATAATGTTCGGTTCGTCTTCGATCAGAAGGACACGTTTGCCCATCTCATCGCCTCCCAAATGCCTTACCACCCCTTCGGAGCAGCCTCCCGCGGCAGACTATCAAGATAATCCGCTGCGGTGTCAAAGCATTGGTGCAACACCCGCGCCCGCAGGTTCGCGACGGCTGCTGCAATTTTCGCGGGGACATGTGCGGCAGGTGATGCCCACGGGCACCGACGGGCTGTGACTTTCAGCCGGTTCGGGAAAAATCAGCATGGTGCTATGCAACGCAGGCGGCGCGTCAAAACCTGCGGCATTTATCGGCTCTGCAATGGCGTAGCATAGAAACCGCATTGGCACCGTGCCGGGCAAGACAGCCTCAACCCGAACTGGTTGAGAGGGGCGGCCAAAAGCACTGAACACCGGCCAAAGCGGGCAGCCGCCGCCAGACCGGGGCATGGTAAAGCCGGGAACGGGTTTGCAAAAGGTTTGCGTGCCGGATGCATCGCAGGTGACCATCCCAATTGGCGGATGCCCCTGATCAGGCGGCAAGCTCGCCAGCCGCCGCAGTACAGTCGCAAAATCCACCTGAAAATGCTGCGCCAGCGCAGCCGGGGCATAATCATAAGTGCGGCAAGCCTCTGTGAAGGTCACAGACGGCAGGGCCAGCGCATCAACGACATACTGACGGCACAGCCTTTCCAGCACGCGCTTTGCCGGGGTTGAAAGCCGCGTCTCGGCAATAAAACGGTCAATATCCGGTGAGCTGGTTTCAAGCACAGCCAGATGAAAACCAGTCCGCGCAAGATAGGTTTCAGCCTCTTCCAATGGAGAGCGCGGCGCGTCACTTTCAGATGGTGGCGCTTCTAGAAAGGCAATCAGCGCCTCGCTGCTGGCGGCCAGTCGGAGGCTGTCACTGTGAATATTTTCGTGAAAACGCCGCTGCCAATCAGCATCTAGCGGCTCGCTTCCCATCAGGATCGCAGCGGATGAACGGATCGCAGTCACCGCCGAAATCACCTCATGCAAAGAAGCCGAAAGCTGCGGATCAGAGGCCATGCGATCTGAAAGCGCCTTGATCCGCTGTTCCAGCTCACTGATCCGGCGCGCCTGTTCTGCGATCAGCCCGCTCCATCCGGGATAGCGCAGGGCAAGCTCGTCTGCCTTTGCCATTTCAGCCATATCACCGGACGTGGCCGCCGCCGCACGCAACTGATCCAGCAGGCTGTTGTCCGCCCCCTCGGTCAGCGTCGCAGGCTCAACCCCCAACGCATGGGCAAGATCGGCCAGTAATTTGCCGCCGATTCTGCGCCGGTTATGTTCAATCAGGTTCAGATAAGACGGCGAGATCCCAACCGCCTCGGCCAGCGCGGCCTGCTTGAGCCCGCAATCAAGACGTTTGTCACGGATACGCGATCCGGTCAGATGATGCATAGCGATGCTTAAATCCCTCAACGCTTTCAAAAGCTTTCTGCGCTTGCGTGAAAACTGATTTACCGAAATTTGCGCGAAAGTTGTGTATTAATTTACAAACTCTACATTTGTCGTCAATGACTTGTTGGAGAATTCACCATACCTGTCTGAAAGTATAGCTGTGCTGAAAAGTGCAGGCCGCAAGAGCGAGGAGGCTCAGGTGGCAATAACTTTAGGGAGGATGATAATGTCCAAATCGAATTTCTCGCGTCGTGGTGTGCTGCAAACTGGCGCGATTGCCAGTGCCGGACTTGCACTGCCCACCTATCTTCGCGCAGATGCGCATAGTGGTTTCACCAATGCGCCAGGCGATAGTGAAGTTGTACTGGGTTTCAACGTTCCACAGACCGGCCCCTATGCCGACGAAGGTGCAGACGAATTGCGCGCCTATGAACTGGCAGTCGAACATCTAAACGGTGGCGGCGACGGCGGCATGCTCAGCACGTTCTCCTCAAAGGTTCTGGACGGCACCGGCATTCTGGGTCGCGAAGTAAAATACGTGACTGGTGATACGCAGACAAAATCAGACGCCGCTCGTGCATCCGCGCGGTCGATGATTGAAAAAGACGGCGCGATCATGGTGACCGGTGGCTCCTCATCCGGTGTGGCCGTGGCCGTGCAGGCGCTGTGCCAAGAGGCTGGCGTGATCTTCATGGCGGGTCTGACCCACTCCAACGACACAACAGGCAAAGACAAGCGGGCCAACGGTTTCCGCCACTTCTTTAACTCTTACATGTCGGGTGCTGCTTTGGCACCGATCCTGGCGGCGCAATACGGTAATAACCGCAAGGCCTATCACCTGACCGCAGACTACAACTGGGGTTATACCACTCAAGAAGCCATCCAGTCTTCGACCGAGGCGATGGGCTGGGAAACTGTCAACACGGTGCTGACACCGCTGACACAGACAGACTTTTCCTCCTATATCGCACCAGTCCTGAACTCTGGCGCGGATGTGCTGGTTCTGAACCACTACGGCGGGAACATGGTGAACTCTCTCACCAACGCGGTGCAATTCGGTCTGCGTCAGGCGCAAGCCAACGGTCAGCAGTTTGAAATCGTCGTGCCGCTCTATTCCGAGCTGATGGCCCGCGGTGCAGGCGAAAATATCGCCGGTATCCTCGGTTCTCAAAACTGGGACTGGAAGTTGGAGAACGAGCTGGGGTCCCGCTACTCCGGGACAAACGCCTTTGTGCAATCCTTTGGCGAAAAGTTCGGCTTCCCACCAAGCCAGGCGGCGCATACCTGCTATGTGCAGACAATGCTTTACGCCGATGCGGTCACACGGGCTGGCTCGTTCAACCCTTGCGCCGTGGCCGAAGCGCTCGAAGGCTTCGAATTCGACGGGCTTGGCAACGGGCCGACGTTGTATCGCGCCGACGACCACCAGTGCTTCAAGGACGTTGTCGTTGTGCGGGGCAAAGAAAACCCCGAGAACGAATTCGATCTGGTGGAAATCGTCGAAGTGACACCTGCCGAGCAGGTCACATACGCCCCCGACCACCAGCAATTCGCAGGTGGCGCACTCGGAGCCTGTAACCCAGGCGCCTAAGGCATCCGGGCCACCGCCTTGCGCGGTGGCCCCTCCTCGACACGGCTAACTGGTGTCGTCATGGGCGTTTCTGCCCATTCTCCAAACGATCAGAGGTCATCATATGGACCAGTTTATCCTGCAAATTTTGAACGGGCTCGATAAGGGTTCCGCCTACGCGCTCATCGCGCTGGGGCTGACGCTTATTTTCGGCACCTTGGGTGTTGTGAACTTTGCCCATGGTGCTCTTTTCATGTTGGGCGCCTTTGTCGCCGTCAGCATGAACAAACTGCTGACGCTCAGCCATCAGGTGATTGACGACACGCGCACCGACTTTCTGGGCAATCCGATGAAGGTGAATGTACCCTATGTACAAGACTGGTTCGGAGAGGCCGCAGGCGCCACCATCATCGACTGGGCCGTGCCGCTGGCCATCCTGATCGCGATCCCGATCATGATTATGATCGGCTTTGTGATGGAACGGGGCCTGATCAAACATTTCTATAAACGCCCCCATGCCGACCAAATCCTTGTGACATTCGGTCTGGCGATCGTGATCCAAGAGATCATCAAGTATTTCTACGGCGCAAACCCGATCCCGACCCCGGCCCCGGATGCCTTTGTCGGCAGCTTCGATTTCGGTGTCTTGCTGGGCTTTGATCCCAATGCGATCATCTACCCCTACTGGCGTCTGGTCTATTTCTTCTTCTCAATCGTGATCATCGCCGCTGTGTTTGCCTTCCTGCAATTCACGACCTTTGGGATGGTGGTGCGCGCCGGGATGGCCGACCGCGAAACCGTGGGCCTGCTGGGCATTGATATCGACCGACGCTTTACCATCATGTTCGGTATCGCTGCCGCCGTCGCGGGCCTTGCCGGGGTGATGTATGCCCCGATCAGTTCCCCCAATTATCACATGGGAATGGATTTCCTTGTGCTAAGCTTCGTGGTCGTCGTGGTCGGCGGCATGGGCTCCCTGCCCGGCGCCGTCGCCGCAGGCTTCCTGCTTGGTATCCTCGAAAGCTTTGCATCAATGCCTGCAGTGATCGACCTGCTGCCCGGCATCAATCAGATCGTCATCTACCTGGTCGCGATTATCATTCTGTTGACACGTCCCCGTGGCCTGATGGGCCGCAAGGGCGTGATGGAGGAATAACCCAATGCTCGGACTGGAAAAGAAAGACCTGCGTCTGCTGCTGGTTGTTGTCGCACTGACGATGCTTGCCCCCTTCATCCTGAACCCCTTCCCCGAAGGATCAGAACTGGCGCAATTCAACGCGGGTTATCCCGACCTGATGCAGCGCTTCGTGATCTTCGGGATTTTTGCAATCGGGTTTAATATCCTCTTTGGCCTGACCGGCTACCTGTCCTTTGGCCATGCGGCCTTTCTGGGGGCGGGATCTTATGCGGCGGTCTGGATGTTCAAGCTGCTCAGCATGAATGTGATCCCCGCGATCCTGCTCAGCGTTGTGATTGCCGGGCTCTTCTCGCTGATCATCGGGTTCATCTCGCTGCGCCGGTCAGGGATCTACTTTTCGATCCTGACACTGGCTTTTGCGCAGATGTCCTTTGCGCTGGCCTATTCGGTGCTGACACCGATCACCGGCGGTGAAACAGGACTGCAACTGGCGATGAACGATCCACGGGTACTGGGTGCGTCCCAAACCGCCAGCGGGAACATCCCGGTGCCATCGCTCTTTGGGCTGGAAATGCGGTCAAGCTATCAGCTGGAGCTGGGGAATTGGCTGTTCACTTTCAACGTCGGCTATTATCTGGCCGCTGTTCTTATGATCCTGGCCTTCTATCTGGCGATCCGTATCTTCCGGTCCCCCTTTGGGATGATGCTGCGCGCGATTAAATCGAACCAAACAAGGATGAGCTATACCGGCCTGAACGCGCGGCCTTACACGCTGGCAGCCTTTGTCATCTCTGGGATGTATGCCGGGCTTGCCGGTGGGCTGATGGCGTCAATGGACCCGCTTGCCGGTGCAGAACGGATGCAGTGGACCGCATCGGGTGAGGTTGTGCTAATGACCATTCTCGGTGGTGCAGGCACGTTGATCGGCCCCGTGCTCGGTGCAGGCATGATCAAGTATTTTGAGAATATCTTCTCAAAGATCAACGATCAGGTGTTGCATAGCTGGTTCGCCTTTCTGCCCGACGGGATCGAAAACTTCCTCGTCACCGTGATCCATCCCTTCGTGGGCAAGGGCTGGCACCTGACGCTGGGCATCATTTTCATGCTGGTCGTCATCTTCCTGCCCGGCGGTCTGGTGCAGGGTGGTCAGAAAATCGCCGCCGCCTTTCGGCGCAAAAAGCCGGATGCGAATAAACCCGGCGCCACCAAGCCAGCCGAGTAAGGAGACAGTCTGATGGGTATTCTTGAAGTCAAAGGTATCAACAAGCGGTTCGGCGGTTTGCAAGCGCTGGGGGATGTGAACCTGAGCGTGGCGGAAAACACGACACATGCCATTATCGGCCCGAACGGGGCCGGTAAGTCCACCCTGCTCAACGTGCTGGTGGGCAAACTGATCCCCGACAGCGGATCGGTCATGTTTGACGGGCAGTCCGTGCTGGGGCGTAAACCGCATGAGATCAACCAGCTGGGGATCAGCCGGGTCTTTCAAACCCCCGAAATCTTCAACGATCTCAGTGTCTTCGAAAACGTCATGATCCCCTGCTTTGCCAAGCGCGACGGGGCGTTTCGCATGCATGCCATCGAAAGCATCTTTTCAGAGCGGGCCATACAGGATCAGGCCGCAGCCATTCTGGAAGACGTCAACATGCTTGAAAAGAAGGACATGATCGCCTCCAGCCTGTCGCGCGGCGACAAGCGACGGTTAGAAATGGCAATGTGTCTGGTTCAGGACCCAAAGTTGTTGCTGCTGGATGAACCAACAGCAGGCATGGCACGGGCGGATACGGAAAACACGATCAACCTGCTCAAGGAAATCCGGCAGAAGCGCGGGATCACGATGGCGATCATCGAACACGACATGAACGTGGTGTTTTCACTGGCCGAACGGATCACCGTTCTGGCGCAGGGCACACCGCTTGTTGAAGACACGCCCGATAATATCAAAGGTCATCCCAAGGTCCGCGAAGCGTATCTCGGCGAGGCACAGGTCTAGCCGCAGGACGATTTTGAAAAGCCCTGCAACATTCCTGCACGCGTTTTGGCGGCAGAATCGGAGATTGGAACATGAACGCACCCTTCAACAAGAACGCCAACAATGCCGCGACACAGCCCGCCTTTCTGAGCGTCTGGGAGATCGAGGCTTATTATGGCGAAAGCTACATCGTCCAGAATGTTAGCTTCAAAATCCATGAAGGCGAGATTCTAGCGCTGCTTGGCCGCAACGGGGCTGGCAAGACCTCGACCCTGCGCACCATCGCGCGGATGGACGATCCGGCATTGACCCATGGGGAAATCTGGCTGGACCACAAGCCGCTGCATGACATGAAAAGCCATCAGGCCGCCGCCGCAGGGATCGGGCTGGTCCCAGAGGATCGCCGCATCATTCCGGGGCTCACCGTCGAAGAAAACCTGCAATTGGCCCAGATCGCCCCGCCCGTGGGCTGGTCACTGGAACGGCTATATGACCTGTTTCCCCGCCTTGGAGAGCGGCGCAAACAAGAGGGCGTGACGCTCTCCGGCGGTGAACAGCAAATGCTGGCCATCGCAAGGGCCTTGGCGCGCGACATCAAAGTCCTGCTACTGGATGAACCCTATGAGGGGCTCGCGCCCGTAATCGTGCAAGAGATCGCCAAGACACTGAACGTGATCCGCGATCAGGGGATCACCACCGTCATTGTCGAACAGAACGCGGTCGCCGCGCTCAAGCTGGCTGACCGGGCCGTGATTCTTGACACCGGAACCGTGGTTTTTGATGGCTCCGCAGCCGAAGTGCTCGAAAACGAACAGCTTCGCGCCCAATATCTGGCGATCTGAGCGGCGGTTTACCTAAAATCGTTTCGAATTGTGAGGGACCGATTAACAGCTTGGTAAGTCGAAAGCGCGAACCTGAACTCCACAGATTCCCGCTTCTCGGAGCATGATACCATGGACACAACACTGACACTGTCCCCCAAGGCCATCGCCGTCCCGGTCTACATACCGGAGGTGCAGCGCCCGGACGATCACAAAGTTCCCGTCGTTAAGGCGCTGGATACCATTGCCACCCTGCCGGCAGACAAGGCCTTCATCGCCCAAGTGGTGAACGCCCGACTGGCCGGGGCATCCTATCCTGAAAACCCTGCGGAAATTGCCCCGCCAGAACGCACCCTGCGGCCTTACAATGTGCCAATGCTACCCGCCGACAAGGAAGAAGATATCTTCGAGACGGAAGAGGTGAAAGAAACCGCCGCCGAAGAAGAAGAGGCCGAGACGGTTACAAAGCCAGAAAAGCAGGCCACGGCAGAGCAAGAGCCAACGCGCGATGCGGCAACGCAACCGAATGACAGTTTTGCCACCCGTGACGCGGATCAGGCGGAGACGCCTGAACCGACCTTTGAAACCGCAGACGATACTGCGGATGAGACGACGGGCGACTGACCGCGCATTTTCGTACCGCCCCCGCTTTCCACGTCCGATAGCTTGCCCTATAAGCGTCAAGATGCTTGTGACCTCACGTCACAACAGCGCTAATAATATATAGGCAACGGGCCGAGGACATGATGAGCAAGAAAACCCCTCATGACAGCGATGTCAGCTTCATTCAGGCATTGGCAGAGCTGCTGCGCGAAAACGACCTGACCGAACTGCAGGTCAAGCGCGATTATGGTGAAAACGACAGCCTGAACGTCCGCGTCAGCCGCCAGATGCAAATGGTTGCACAGGCCAGCGCCCCAGCTTCTGCACCAGCCCCGGCTGCGCCAGCCGCTTCACAGCCAACGCCGGCAGCCCCTGTGGCAAGCGAATCTGCTGACCCGGCATCACACCCTGGTGCTGTGACGTCGCCCATGGTCGGCACGGTCTACCTGTCACCCGAACCCGGTGCGGCCGCGTTTGTGGCCGTCGGCGCAACCGTCTCCGAAGGCGACACGCTGGTCATTGTCGAAGCGATGAAAACAATGAACCATATCCCCGCCCCACGCGCCGGTACGGTCAAACGCATCCTGGTCGAAGACGGCGGCCCCGTTGAGTTTGGCGCCCCGCTGATGATTATCGAATAGGCCAGCCCATGTTCGACAAAATCCTCATCGCGAACCGGGGCGAAATTGCCCTGCGTGTCATCCGCGCCTGCCGTGAGATGGGCGTGAAATCGGTTGCCGTACATTCCACCGCTGATTCCGATGCCATGCATGTGCGCATGGCGGATGAGGCGATCTGCATCGGCCCCCCCTCCTCTGCGCAAAGCTATCTGTCCTTTCCGGCCATCATCTCGGCCTGTGAGATTACGGGCGCGCAGGCGATCCACCCCGGCTATGGCTTCCTGTCGGAAAACGCCGCCTTTGTGCAGGTGGTCGAAGATCACGACATCACCTTCATTGGCCCGACCGCCGAACATATCCGTGTGATGGGCGACAAGATCACCGCCAAAGAAACGATGCGGAACCTCGGCGTGCCCTGCGTGCCCGGTTCTGACGGCGGCGTTCCGACGCTGGCCGATGCAAAGCGCATCGGTGCGGAAATCGGCTACCCCGTCATCATCAAGGCCACTGCGGGCGGCGGCGGGCGCGGCATGAAAGTTGCCCAGACCGAAGCCGATATGGAAAAGGCGTTCACATCCGCGCGCGCCGAAGGCAAAGCCGCATTCGGCAATGACGAAGTCTATATCGAAAAATACCTGACCACGCCGCGCCATATTGAAATTCAGGTCTTTGGTGATGGCAAAGGCAACGCGGTACACTTGGGCGAACGTGATTGTTCACTGCAACGCCGCCACCAAAAAGTGTTTGAAGAGGCCCCCGGCCCCGCGATCACACCAGAACTGCGTGACCGGATCGGTAAGGTTTGCGCGGATGCGGTGGCCAAAATCAACTACATCGGCGCAGGTACGATCGAATTCTTGTTCGAGAACGATGAATTCTACTTCATCGAGATGAACACCCGCCTGCAGGTGGAACATCCGGTGACCGAAGCGATCTTTGGCGTCGATCTGGTCCGCGAACAATTGCGTGTCGCGGCCGGTGAACCAATGTCGATCACCCAAGAAGATCTCAAGATCAACGGGCACGCAATTGAGGTGCGAATCAACGCTGAAAAGCTCCCTGATTTCTCGCCCTGCCCCGGCACGATCACCCAATACCACGCCCCCGGTGGGTTAGGTGTGCGGATGGATTCCGCGCTTTATGACGGCTACCGCATCCCGCCGTATTACGACAGCCTGATCGGCAAGCTGATCGTGCATGGGCGCGACCGGCCCGAGGCGCTCGCCCGCCTTGCCCGCGCGCTGGGTGAATTGATCGTCGATGGCGTCGACACCACAATCCCGCTGTTCCACGCCCTGTTGGCCGAAGAAGCCGTGCTGACCGGCAACTACAACATCCACTGGCTGGAGCATTGGCTGGACCAGAACCTAGGCTGAGCCGCTTGAAAGACGCTGACCCGATCCTGACCCCGGACCTGCTCTTGCAGGCATATAAGGTCGGCGTTTTTCCCATGTCAGAAAGCCGCGACGACCCGGATGTGTTCTGGGTCGATCCGCGTATGCGCGGTATTTTCCCCCTGACAGGCTTCCGCATCTCACGCAGTCTGGCGCGTACAATGCGGCGCGGTCAGTTTACAGTGACGGTGGATACAGCGTTCGATGCAGTAGTACAGGGCTGTGCCGACCGTGACGAGACTTGGATTAATGATACGATCTTCGCCCTCTACCGCGCCCTGTTTCAGCGTGGCCAAGCACATTCCGTCGAAGTCTGGGACGGTCAGCGGCTCGTGGGCGGGGTATACGGCGTTACCGTAGGCGCTGCGTTCTTTGGTGAAAGCATGTTCAGCCGTGCGACAGATGCATCAAAGCTGGCGCTGGCCTTCCTGATTGACCGACTGCGGCTTGGCGGGTTCACCCTGTTTGATACACAATTCCTGACGCCACATCTGGCCAGTCTGGGTGCCGTGGAAATACCCCGAGCCAGCTATCGCAAACGACTCGCCGGCGCGATAGCACAACAAGCGGACTTTACGGTGGCTGGCCCCGTTCCGCCGCCTCAGGACGTCATACAGCGCAACGCCCAGACGTCATAGCGTGGATGGTCCATCGCGTGCAGCGCTGGCGCAGAGGCGATCAGCCAGCCAGCGAAAGCAGCTTCATTCCGGTAAGACACCTGAACTTCAATAAATGCGTCACCGGCTGGATTTTCAGTCGGGTAGCGACACTGGTTCAGCCGCACCTGTAAAAAGCCGATTGTCCCCGCATCACCGGCACGTAGCGACAGGTCTGTAACGTCCCCGGTCAGCTTGTCCAGAACACGCAACTCACCACCGTCCGCAGAACTGACAGCAACGTCATCCTGCGCAAGGGCAGCCTGCCCCAGGCAGGCCACACCGACCAAAACTGCAAGAAAATTGCGCATGGTGTGCCCTATTCCGGTGTCCATGCCTCATAGTCCGAACGCTCTGCCGGTGCGGCGCGGCGGATCGACCCGGCAGGCGCATAGGCGGCCATGGTGCCCGTCAGGTTTTCCTGATGCGGTTTTTCCCAGTCCTTATGCGGCAGCGCAACTTCGCTCGGTGGCTCATCCCATGTGCGGTGCAGCCAGCCATGCCATTCGGGGCTTACGCGTGACGCTTCATTCTCGCCATTATAGATCACCCAGCGGCGGCTATCGTCGGCGTTGCGATAATAGATATTGCCCTGCGCATCTTCGCCGACCTTCTGCCCATGACGGCTGGTCCAAAGCTGGGTGCCAAAGGATTGCCCATCCCACCAAGTAAAGATGCGTTTGATGTTGTGACCAAGGCCCATGTCGCGTCTCCGTATGCGTTGCGGATGTCATGCACCAACGGTGCCAAAAGGTCCAGCAAGGATCAGGGGACCCGTGCCGTGACTTCGATTTCGATCTTCATCTCAGGGTTCTGCAATTGCGCCGAGATCATGGTCGCCGCAGGTTTCGCCTTAGCAAAAGCCGCCGATAAAATGGGCCAGCAGTTCGGCCATTCATCTTTGTTCGGCACAATGTAATTGACCCGCACCACATGATCGAGCCCGCTTCCGGCCTCATCCAATGCCTTCGCTATGGTAGCAATCGTATTCCGGCATTGCTCTTCGATCGTCTCTGGCATGCGCATATCGGCATAATCATAGCCGGTCGTCCCGGCGACAAAGACCCAGCCATCGGCCACAACCGCGCGGCTGTAGCCGATCTTGGCCTCAAAAGGGGAGCCCGTTGAAATATACCGGACGGTCATCGCTTAGCTAGCCGTCGCCGATTCTTTCTTGTTGCCCTTGTCGTGGATCATCAGCGGGGCAACTTCGGATGCAACAGCCTCTTCGTTCACCACAACCTCTGTCACGGTATCCATACCAGGCAGATCGAACATCGTATCCAGCAGGATATCTTCCATGATCGAACGCAAACCACGCGCACCGGTCTTCCGTTCAATGGCCCGCTTCGCAATGGCGCTCAGCGCGTCATCCGTAAAGGTCAGCTTGGTGTCTTCCAGCTCGAACAACCGCTGATACTGCTTGACCAGCGCGTTCTTTGGCTCTGTCAGGATGGTGATCAGCGCGTCTTCATCCAGATCAGTCAGGGTTGCAATCACCGGTAGACGCCCGACAAATTCAGGGATCAGACCGTATTTCAACAGATCCTCAGGTTCCAGGCTCTGGAACACTTCACCAATACCGCGCGAGTCATTGTCTTTCACGTCAGCGCCAAAGCCCATCGCCGACCCTTTGCCACGCTGACCGATGATCTTGTCCAGCCCGGCAAACGCGCCGCCGCAGATGAACAAAATATTGGTCGTATCGACCTGAAGGAATTCCTGCTGGGGGTGCTTACGCCCGCCCTGCGGTGGCACAGAGGCAACCGTGCCTTCCATGATTTTCAGCAAGGCCTGCTGCACGCCTTCGCCCGACACATCACGGGTGATCGAAGGATTGTCAGACTTGCGGGTAATCTTATCGACCTCATCAATATAGACGATACCACGCTGCGCGCGTTCGACGTTGTATTCAGATGCCTGCAACAGTTTCAGGATGATGTTCTCAACATCCTCGCCAACATACCCCGCCTCGGTCAGGGTCGTTGCATCGGCCATCGTGAACGGCACATCCAGAATACGCGCCAGCGTCTGCGCCAGCAAAGTTTTGCCGCAACCTGTCGGGCCGATCAGCATGATATTCGATTTCGCCAGCTCAATATCGGTCTTATCGGCATGGTTCAGGCGCTTGTAGTGATTGTGCACCGCCACTGACAACACGCGTTTCGCATGCATCTGGCCGATCACATAATCGTCAAGCACTTGGCAGATTTCCGTCGGCGTCGGCACACCATCGCCGGACTTCAGCCCCGCGGTCTTGGTTTCCTCGCGGATGATATCCATGCAAAGCTCAACGCATTCGTCACAGATGAACACTGTCGGGCCAGCGATAAGCTTGCGCACCTCATGCTGACTTTTGCCGCAAAAGCTGCAATACAACGTGTTTTTGCTGTCACTACCTGACGCTGTCGCCATCTCAAACCCCTTGGCCCTGCGGCCGGTCAAACATATTTCGGGCTGCCCCTGCCCGTAACACTAGGACAGCCCGCGAAGGTCCACAATGTCAAAATGAACATGTGCACGGGACGTTAAGAAAGCGTTTATTCTTCCGATTTCTCACGGTTCTCCACGATCTCGTCGATCAGGCCCCAGTCCTTTGCTTCCACGGGTGACATGAAGTTGTCACGTTCCAGCGCGGCTTCGACTTTTTTCAAAGACTGACCAGTGTGCTTCACGTAGATTTCGTTCAGGCGGTCTTTCAGTTTCTGCGTCTCTTGCGCGTGGATCATGATATCCGTCGCCTGACCCTGATAACCACCCGATGGCTGGTGCACCATGATACGCGAATTGGGCAGCGAAAAGCGCATGCCAGCATGACCCGCCGTCAGCAAAAGAGAGCCCATAGATGCCGCCTGCCCCACGACAAGCGTGGACACTTTCGGGCGAATATATTGCATCGTATCATAGATCGACAGACCCGAGGTGACGACACCACCAGGGGAGTTGATATACATGCTGATTTCTTTTTTCGGGTTTTCCGCTTCCAAGTGCAGCAACTGCGCCACCACAAGCTGGCTCATCCCATCATGGACGGGACCGTTGACGAAAATGATCCGCTCTTTCAACAGACGCGAAAAGATATCGTAGGCACGCTCCCCCCGCGCGGTCTGTTCGACGACCATCGGGACAAGGTTCATATAGGTTTCGACGGGGTCTTGCATATCTACTGCCTCACATTTGGACGGTGATCGTCCTACTTCTAAAATCCTGACAGAGTCTTAGTATCCGGCGTCAGGGGCTTCAAGGGTTGCACGCCACGATTGACAAATCGTAAGCAGTGACTTACGGTAAGTCATGAGTTACGAATACGCAATAGCCGCACTCGCGGATCCGACCCGGCGGGACATTCTCAACCGGCTTCGGGCGGGCGCATTGCCGGTCAGCGCCATCGCGCAGGACATGCCGGTCAGCCGCCCCGCCGTCAGTCAGCACCTCAAGGTTCTGTCCGATGCCGGGCTTCTGACAGTCACTCCGCATGGCAATCGGCGCCTCTACGCCATTGCGCCGGAAGGTGTCGATAGCTTGCGGCGCTACCTCGATACCCTTTGGGATGACGCGCTCATCGCCTTTGTCAAGGCTGCCGAAGATCAGGCCAAAAGGAAATCAGAAATATGAAACCGATTGAGAAATCCGTCACTGTTCCGCTTGATCCTGCGGACGCCTTTGCTTTGTTTACACGCGATATCGCCACATGGTGGCCCGGAGACAGCCCTGCGGGACGAGAAAAACGGCCTAAAAACATCCGCTTCGATGATCACAAAGATGGCACGATCAGCGAAATCATGGCGGATGGCAGCCAGCAAATATGGGGTCGGATTCTGGCCTATGATCCCGGCAGCTACCTCGCATTCACCTGGTTTCCGGGCAGGTCAGAGGACGACGCCACCATCGTGACCGTCACTTTCACCGGGACGCCGGAAGGCACGCGTTGCGTGCTCAACTGCGGCGGCTACGAAATCCTCGGCCATGTCACCGATGCGATCAGCACCAGCTATTTGAAAAGCTGGGATCTGACATTGGGATGCTACGCCAGCGCGGGAAGACAGCCGATCAGCGCGTAAGGTGGATCTTGATCCACCCTACCCCGGCTCAACCCACGTGAAAAAGTGATGTGAAAAGCCGTGGGTCAAGACTTTCTGCCGCGAATGTATCACCCTCGGTCAAAATCGACACCGCGTCATGGCTGTGCAGGCTTTCCTGATGGCTCGCAATCACGCGAAAATCCGAAATCCGGGGATCAAGATGCAGCTGCTCCGTAAAAAGCCGCGCGGCATCTTCGACAAAGATCGGATTGGCGGCGTTCAACTCGGCAAAAGCCTGCTCGTCCTCACGCTTTACCATAACTTGGGTTTCGGTGGGAACAGCCGCGCGGGCGCGGTCAATAAGATCCTCGAACCACAGCACATTGGACCCCTCTTCGATCAGCACCGAAATACGCGCAACCGAGCGCTGGGAATGCGGTGTCGCCAACTGCCCCCGGAACTGGCGGGCATGCTCAGATAGCTCTAGCGAACAAGGGCAGGTCGAAGAATAGACATAGTCCAGATGAATGATTTTCTTGCGAACACCAGCGCTTTCGACAAGCTCCAGCGCGATATCGTAATACTGATAGCCTGACAGGCGCGACCGCAGGCTTTCCATCTTCACAGGAAAGCTAAACCGCATCTGGATGCGCGCGTCGAAACTATCCAGATCGCTTTTGTAAGCGTCCAAAGCGCGCTCAATCACTTCAAAACTAAAGGTTTCTTCGGCATGCTTGTAGAACGTGCGCATGATTCTGGACATGTTGATGCCCTTCTTTTCCGCCTCCAGCGACACTGTGCCCGTGACCGACGTTTCCAAGGTCAGATCACCATTGTCACGGGTGCGAAACCGGATCGGCAGGCGGAAATTCGAAATGCCAACATGCTGAATTTGTCGCTGCGCGCCCTTGATCAGGCTCGATGGGCCGTTCTGCAAATCGGGCATCGACGCCTTGTAAGCGTCATCAACTTCAAAATCTTCGGGATAGGCACGTGCAAGCGCAGGATAGTTTGACACCTCCTGGCCGGGGATCAAACGCGAGACAAGCGGATCAAGCGTCGCCACTTCTTCCACCGTCACATCACTGGCCCAGCGCCGCAGCAATGCCAGTGCCGCCTCAGCCTCTTCGCGTGTCGGTTCGCCATCCATAGCGGCTGCGTGAACATTCATCGGAGTGCCCCCCTGCTTGATCAGACCCCTTTAAATGGGGCGAATTCCCGGATTTTCCAACGGTAGTATCATAAATACGCAAAAAAGAACTGCTTGGATCAATCCTGATCATCAGAGTATTCTGTCGTAAAATCCGTCCGACAGTCCCCATAATGCCGCGCCATCACGCAGCCCAAACAAGGTACACCTTCGATTTACGCCAGCCCGTGTCCCTGCCGTTCACGCGCATCAATTCGGCGCCTCAGCGCTGATGAATAGATCGCTCGCCATCCAGACTGCGGATGCGTCAAAAACCAACTTCGGCGCAAATCCCAACTCCGGTTCAGCGGTGCTTCGGCGTAGTGGCCCTGCGAATGAGCCCGCCCACCCTGGTTGTAGACCGTAATTTCCCCCACGTAGATATCTTCGCCATCCGTCATCGTATCTATGCGCATCTGGTCAAACCCCGCGCCGATCTCTGCCGCGATCCGCAGACCTTCATCCGCAGCGGGCGGTAGTGGCAATACGTCAATGATCGGACTGACGGTGGTCGGCCGGTCGTCACGGGCATAGCCGCCGCTCTCTTGCCGCAACCAGCGAGCAGAGGTGGTCGGATCGCCGTGCCGTGAAATAACCATCTGCTCAACGATGCTGCCAAACGTATAATATTTTATCTCGATCAGGTCCGTGTCGAGGAAGAGGGCCTCTTCGGCCAACAACTGGCGCGGCACATTTGCATAGCCCCACTGGTGCCCTTCCAACCCATGCGACTGTGCCATAAACTCATTGGCCTGCGCGATCAGCGGCATCCGATCCGCCGGCTCCGACAGAACCGGTATATTCATCTGCCAGCCGTGCCCCGCCTTGATATAGATCGGCTGTGCCCATACAGCGTCGGGAATGTCTCTCGCGTCATCACCGGTCCACAGCGTGCGGGGCAACTTGACCGCAAAGCCCTGTTCCCTCACCCAGTCTTTGCACGCGATCTTGTCGCTTAGCACCGTAAAGCGCGGATCATGGTCGAACAGTCTGCGCCACAGAAACTTTTCATCGGCCAAGCGGGGCGCGGCAATCCGCACGCGACGGACGCCATAGCGGCGCTGTCGCCTGCGCAGCAACCGCCACTGGCGATAGGCCGTGACGCGGACCCACCCCTCCACCGAAAGCAGAATCGCGCCGTCAATGATCCACCAAAGCACGCGCAAGTCCTACGCTTTTCCGATGGCTTTCCGCAAATCCTGCAACAGGTCCTCAGGGTCCTCAAGGCCGATGCTGATCCGCAAAAGGCCCGGCGTGATCCCAAGCTCTGCCTTCGTCTCTTCGGGCAAACGCTGATGCGTGGTGGTCGCCGGGTGGGTGGCGATGGATTTCGCATCGCCAAGGTTGTTGGAAATCGTAATGATCTCTAGCGCGTTCAACAGCTTGAACGCAGCCGCCTGCGACCCGGCGTCCAACGCCAACACCGTGCCGCCGACACCCATCTGCGCAACCGCAAGCGCATGCTGCGGATGGTCCGGCAACCCCGGATAGATGACCTGCGTCAACTGTGCATCTGCCTGCAGCGCCTCTGCAATTACCTGCGCCGACCCAGCCTGCGCACGCACCCGCAAATCGAGCGTTTCCAATCCCTTAAGCATCAGCCACGCCGTAAAAGGCGACATGG
Source organism: Loktanella agnita (assembly GCF_046640325.1). NCBI lineage: Bacteria > Pseudomonadati > Pseudomonadota > Alphaproteobacteria > Rhodobacterales > Roseobacteraceae > Loktanella > Loktanella agnita. The sequence goes on from NZ_JBJMBF010000011.1 coordinate 44,879, forward strand.
AACCGCCGGTATGCTTCATGTAGGGTTCAACCGTACCGCGGATGAAGTCGCGCGTGCCAAGGATCACCCCACCCAGCGCACGGCCCTGCCCGTCAATATGTTTGGTCGCGGAATAAACAACCACATCCGCCCCCTGCGCCAGCGCGTCGGAAAAGACGGGCGTAGCAAAGACATTATCCACAATCACAGTGGCACCAACCGCGTGTGCCAGCTTAGACACCGCCTTGATGTCAACCACCTCAAGTGTCGGATTCGAAACACTTTCAAAGAACACAGCCTTAGTGTCAGGCCGAATTGCCTCCTGCCATGCGGTCAGATCCGTACCATCCACAAAAGTGACTTCGACGCCGTACCGTGTCAGCACCTCATCAAGGATATAATGGCAGGACCCGAACAGGGCACGGGCGGACACAACATGGTCCCCAGCCCGCAACAATGAGGTCAGCGCGCCATTGACAGCCGCCATGCCAGAGGCTGTGGCGAATGCATCCTCGGCCCCTTCCAGCGCGGCAATCCGGTCTTCAAACATGGCAACAGTTGGGTTGCCATAACGGGCATAAATAAACTCATCCTCACCCGACTGGATAAAGCGAGCCTCTGCCGCTTCGGCGCTGTCATAGACAAAACCCTGTGTCATGAAAATCGCTTCGCTCACCTCGCCATATTGGCTGCGGCGAATGCCTTCATGCACGGCTTTTGTACGTTTCTTCCACGTTCCCATATTCATTCCCCAGGCGCATCACGGCGCATTAAAAAACCCCGACACCGGGAAAAGGTATCGAGGTCATGCAACCATCAATCCTCTTTAGCGGCATGTTTAACGTGGCCCGCAATCCGGTAACAAATCGCCACAAACATTTTCATAAGCCGCCACCGCGCCTGCGTCAATCCTGCATAGCGGGACTTGAGCAGGGCGTCCTGCGGCACCGGAGCCCGTATAAAAACACGAATGTTTCACAAGCCGTCCAGCACCTTACGGACAATTCTCACTGTCACGCATACCGTAACCAATTCTTAGCCATTCAGCCATAAAAATAAGGGCGTGGTGAGAAAGTGAGTGAATGAGTCATGATGCAATATCGTCAGCACCGTTATGCAACGGAATATCCTATCGAAGTACGCACGCCATCCGGCCAGCAAAAAGTTCATATCCTAGATGTGAACCGTAAAGGTGTTCGAATCGAAGGGCTGCAAAATATCGAACGCGGTCAAAAGATTCAGCTGAACATCCTAAGCTTCCCGGCAGATGCGATTGTGCAATGGGTTGCAGGGGGTCTCGCTGGGCTGACATTCCGCCCGCAGATCACCCAAGATCAGGTCGACACGTTGCGCTACCGGCGCGATGCACGGGCTGTGCAACGGCGCGGTGCAGTGGGGTTCGGCTTTGCTGAGATGCGCTAACCCTTTGGCGCAGACGGATCATCGATCAGGTATTTCTGCAATCCAACAATTTGCACCCACAGAAAAACGAACAGGATAGCTGGGAACGCAAATGTTTCCAGCTTGACCCACACATCCGTAGATTGTGTGCGCCAGATCAGCTCGTTCGCGATTGCGAGTAGTGCAAACATCAAAGTCAGGCGACGGGTGAAAATCATCCACCCTTCCTCCCGCATGGGCAGGAATTCATCCATGACGTACTGCAGATAGCTTTGCCCCCGTAAAAGCCCGATGCCTAACAATCCAGCCATAAAGCTGTAAACGATCGTTGTCTTCATCTTGAAGAACCGTTCGTCATTGAACCAGGCCGTCAGCCCGCCAAAGAAGATGACCATAAAGGCCGTGAAAACCTGCATACGGCTCAGCTTGCCGGTCAACCACCAAAGTAGACACATAGCGATCAGCAGAATCGGCACAAAGACCAGCGCCGCGACAATGAAGCCCGTGTATTCAGTCCCAGCAAAACTATAGGTCTCATCCTTGATCCGGACATAGATCAGGAAAAACGCTAGCGTCGGGCCCAATTCAAGAACCTGTTTAAGGATCGGACTGATCTGTTTTTCGGCCATGGCAGTTTTTACCTATCTTGCACGTGACGCCAGCACCTAACACACCCCGCGCCGATTGAAACGGTCGGCGCGGGGTGAATTTGCGAACCGGAGTCAATTTATGCCGTCTTAACTGCGCGACCGGAAAGCAACCACCGGTCAAATATCAAAATTGGATGGTAGCACAATCATGTCGCGGATGGTCACATTGCGGGGGCGGGTCAGCATAAAGATCATCGCGTCCGACACCTCTTGGGTTTCCATCAGCGCGCCTGCGTCCTTCATTTGTTGCAACCGTTCGGGTTCCCAGTCAGAAAGCAGCGCGGAAATAACCGGGCCTGGGGACACCTGTGCCACGCGGATGCCATGCTGCATCAACTGTCGGCGCATTGTCTGCACAAAACTTGTGATCGCCCATTTCGACGCTGAATAGACAGGCTCCACATGGATCGCCGTGTGACCCGCGATAGAGCAGGTCACGATGATATCCCCCTCCTTGCGCTGCGTCATATGCGGTGCGACAGCGCGGACATTCTTGATCACGGCGTTCACGTTAAGGTTCACCATCTGGTCGATAGCCTCTGGCGTTGTATCCACCAGATCACCGCCGATATAGCTGCCCGCATTACACAGCAGAATGTCGATTTTCCCGGTTTTTTCGAGGATCTCCGGCACCATGTCCTTGCAGCTTTGCGGGTCAAGCAGATCTGTTACCTGTGGTATCGCAGCACGGCCCAACTGCGCGGCCAAGCCCGCCAAACTTTCTGCATCGCGATCCACCATGACGACGGTCACGCCTTCGGCCAAAAGATCCTTTGTGATCGCCAAACCGATCCCCGAAGCCGCGCCAGTGACAGCCGCGACCTTGCCATTCAAAGACATACCCATGTCCATCCTCCTGTTGTGCAATGGTCATCCCATTACATTCTTCTGTGTTGTTCTGGCCGGGCACGCATCGCCATGCCGGCTATTCGGGGATTGCCTGATCAGACAGAAAGGAACCCGCCATCCACTGGCATGACCGATCCTGTGACCATGCAGGCGTCGTCTGAAAGCAGCAGTGCGATGGCACGCGCCACATCTTCGGCTTCGGCAAAACGTCCGGCAGGATGGCGCGCCATCATCGGTGCGCTCTTGGCCGGATCGCTCCACGCTTTGGCTGCCAATTCGGTCATTGTCACTGTGGGGGCCACCGCAACAACGCGGATGCCGTGCGGCCCCAACTCTCGCGCCATGACGCGGGTCGCCCCTTCAAGCCCAGCCTTGGACGCGGCATAGCAGACGTGATCCTGAAATCCGCGATGCCCGGCAATTGAGGTGACATTGACGATGGCACCACCACCGCCAGCCGCCACGCGGCCCCGCGCGAAGGCTTGCGCGCAGATCAGCGCGCTGCGCAGGTTGATCCCCATCACCGTGTCATACCCGGCCTCGGTCATCTCAAGCACGCTTTCAAGAACGTTGGTGCCTGCGCAATTGACCAGCATATCGCAGGTCCCTGCCTCAGCCATGGCTTTCCTTGCGCCTTCGGGGCTAGACAGGTCAGCGGCGATGCTACAGCCACCAATCGCGGCGCGCAGATCATCAAGGTCAGATTGCGTGCGGCTGATAGCGGTAATCTCTGCCCCGCGCGCCGCCAAAAGCGCTGCCGTCGCACGGCCGATACCTTTGCCCGCACCAGTGATGATCACGGATTTTCCAGAAAATTGCATGGTGTGTCCTTTTACGGGGGTCGTCATGGCGCGGCACGCAGGTCGCGCGCGACGCGCTGAAGTTTCAGGAAGGCATCAAACCTTTGATCATGCACACGGCGGGCCGCGTCGCCGGACGGGGCAAAGGTTTGGTCAATGCGCGACATCTGCGGCATGGCGGACCGAATGTCCGGCTGGGTCCCCGCAGCGACCGCACCAAGGATCGCCGCGCCAAGAAGCACTGGTTCGGGACTGCATGTAGCATGGACCGGCAGGTCGGTCGCATCGGCCAGCAACTGGCGGATTAGCGGATGCTGCCCCGCGCCGCCACTGATCGCGACAGAGGAAACCGGCGCGCCATGCGCAGCCTGTGTTTCAATAATCTGGCGCAATCCGTAGCCCAGCCCGCAAATCCCCGCGACATAAAGCGCGACAAGCGAAGCGATGCCCTGTTCCATCCCCAGTCCGACAATCACCGCGCGGGCATGCGGATCGGCGAACGGCGCTCTGTTGCCCAGAAATTCCGGTACAACATGCAAATTACGCACCAGCGAAACAGCGTCAGAGGCATCGCGGCTGGTCGCAAGTGCCCGATCTGCCAGCCACACAGGCAACGGCTGCCCCGCCGCCTTTTCCTGCGCCGCACCATACGCAGGATGCATCGCGACTAGCTGGTCAATGGCCGCCCCCGCCGCAGACTGCCCGCCTTCACTTAGCCAAGCCCCCGGCAACATGGCCGAATAATAAGGACCCCAAACCCCCGGCACAAAGGCGGGTTCGGCTGTGGTTGTCATCGTGCAGGATGAGGTGCCGAAAACATACCCAAGGCAGCTGGTCGGATCTTCATCACCTCCACTGGCACCAACAGTGCCAATGCCCCCGGCGTGGGCGTCGATCAATCCTGCGGCAACTGCCGTGCCGGGGATCAGGCCCAGCGCAGCCGCCGCTTTTTCGGTCAGCCCAGCCCCAAGGGCCGTGCCCGGTTCAACGATCTCCTGTCCGATCCGGGCAAACGCCCCATCAGCAAGATCACCCAATCCGATGGCATGAAAGTAATCCGGGTCCCAGCGGCTTTCATGCGCCAGATAGGTCCATTTGCAAGTCACCGTGCAGGACGAACGCGCCAGACTGCCTGACGCCTTCCACCCCAGAAAATCCGTCAAATCAAAGAAATGCCCGGCCGCCGCATAGGTTTCAGGGCGGTTTTCCTTCAGCCAAAGCAGCTTGGGCGTTTGCATTTCAGGTGAAATCGCACCGCCCACATATTTCAAAACAGCATGCTCTTGCGTGTTGATACGCGCGGCCTGCGGGATCGCGCGGTGATCCATCCAGACGATGATATCGCGTTCAGGATGGACCGGATCACCGATGGCAAGCGCCTCCCCATCCTTGCCGCGCACCACCATCGAACAGGTCGCGTCAAAGCCCACGCCACGGACCTCGGCGGGGTCAATCCCGGCTGCGGTCAGCGCCGCCCGCGTGGCTTCACAAACGGCGTCCCATACCTGATCACCCGATTGCTCGGCGATACCGCCCGGCGCTTTATGCGTGGTGATATCACGCTTGACCGTGCACAGCAGTTCACCTGCGGCGTCAAAAACCCCGGCCCGCGCCGATCCGGTCCCGACATCCACGCCGATAAAATGATCCGTCATTTTGCAAGCTCCTGTTCAAGGTCAGCGCCCCAGCAAACCCGAGCAGCGGGAGAAAGACCGCCCGGGTTCGCCGCTTCGATCACCGCCAATCACGACCGATGTAGATAGCCAGAAGGATGATGAAGCCCTTGATGACGTCTTGCAGGTAGGGATTGATCCCCATCAGATTCAGGCCGTTATTGATGATCCCCAGCAGCACCGCCCCGATCAGGGTGCCCAAGATCAGACCGCGCCCGCCAGAAATCGCCGTGCCGCCAAGGACAACCATCGCAATAGCATCCAGTTCAAAAGCAACCCCCGCGCCGGGCTGACCGCTCATCAAGCGCCCGGTCAGCACGATGGCCGCCATGGCCGAGGTAAAGCCAGATATCATAAAGACGATCAGCTTGATCCGCTTGGTATTCACGCCCGATAGGGTGGTCGCGGTCTCATTGCCGCCAATGGCATAGACGTGGCGGCCAAAGGCGGTGCGCTGCAGCAGAACCCAGGCAAGCGCATAAAGGACAACCATGATGATGATCGGCACAGGAATGCCGCCGATGCGGCCAATCCCAAACCACGACACCCAGCCCGGCAGCCCGCTGACCGGGTAACCGCCCGAATAAACCAGCCCCAGCCCCCGCGCGATCAGCATGGTCGCCAGCGTCACGATGATCGCGGGCATCTTGCCCCAGGCGACCAGCAGACCATTGAACAGCCCAAACAGGATGCCGACAACAATCATCGCCAACAGACCCAGCCCGCCATGCAGCCCCATATGGACCATGACCCCGGCGCCCAGCGTCCCGCAAAGCGCCATCACAGCGCCGACAGACAGGTCAATCCCGCCGGTCAGGATGACAAAGGTCATGCCGATGGCGAGAATACCAATAATGGATTGCTGACGCAGCACGTTGACGATGTTATCAACGCTGAAAAAGTTATCGCTGGCGAAGGCCATGGCGATTGACACAACGATCAACCCGACCAGCGGCAGCAGCAAAGGCGAATGTTTCAGGCGCGCGGTCACCGACCGCAAGGCCGAAGACGACGGTTGAGCGGTGGCTTCATGCGACATATTGGAGCTTTCCCGTTGTAGCGTGTTTCATGATGTCTTCAGAGGTGATCGCGTCGCCTTCAAGCGTGGCAACAATGGCGCCGCTGCGGAACACGCAGACCCGGTCAGCAAGGCCCGTCACCTCTGGCAACTCCGACGATATCATGATGATCGCGTAACCGCTTTCGGTCAGATTACGCATCAATTGATAGATCTCGGCCTTCGCACCCACATCGATACCGCGCGTCGGCTCATCAAAAATCAGGATCGGCGTATGGTGGTTCAGCCAGCGGGCAATCACCACCTTCTGCTGATTGCCGCCGGACAGCGTATCGCAAGGTACATCCGGACCGGGTGCCTTGACCTGCACATCGCGGATCGCCTTTTCGGTATGCGCGCGCTCTGCCGCCAGATCAAGAAACGGGCCCATGCGGCGATACTTGCCATAATTATTCACCGACACATTCTGCATGATAGAAAACGACGTGATCAGCCCCTGTTCCTTGCGGCTTTCCGGCAAAAGACCGATCCCGCGCGCCAATGCCTCGCTGGGGTTTTTCGGTGGTTTGGTATTGCCGTTAATCTCGACCTTCACGCGAAAGGCCGGATATGCACCCATGATCGCCAAGGCCGTTTCCGTCCGGCCTGACCCAACCAGCCCGGCAAAGCCCAACACCTCGCCCTGACGCAGTTGAAAGGCGCTGACAGGCCCGTTTTTATGCAGCTGAATCTGCGCGGCGTTGAGGACAACGCGGGCGCGCGGGTTTGCTGCGGGCTTGGGTGGGAAATTGCTTTTGATCCGACGTCCGACCATCATCTCAACCAGCCCGTCAGTGTCGATTTCACCAACCGGACAGGTGCCGACATATGCGCCGTCACGCAGCACCGTGATGCGGTCACAGATTTCAAATATCTCTTCAAGGTGATGTGAAATAAAGATGATCGCAACGCCGTGGTTACGCAGCTCGCGCATCACCTTGAACAGATATTCCACCTCTCTGGGGGTCAGGGTCGCCGTGGGTTCATCCAGCACAAGGATCCGCGCATCCAGTGACAGCGCCTTGGCGATTTCAACAAACTGCTGCTCGGCAACGCTCAGCTCTGCCACCGGCACATCCAGCACCACGTCAACGCCCAGCTTATCCAACACCTCTTTGGCGCGGGCGCGCATCGCCTTGCGATCCAGCAGGCCAAAGCGATTTCGGATCTCACGCGCCAGAAAGATGTTTTCGACCGCCGTCAGATAGGGGATGAGGCTGAATTCCTGAAACACAATGCCGACACCTGCGGCAATCGCCTCGTTATAATGGGCAAACTGCCGGTCTTCGCCGTCAATACGGATCGTGCCTTCATCCGCGCTGATGATCCCACACAGGATTTTCATCATCGTGGACTTCCCGGCACCATTCTCGCCCAGCAGGGCGTGAACCTCTCCGGCCCGCACATCCAGATCAACGCCGTGCAGCACCTTGACCGGGCCAAAGGCCTTTCGGAGACCTTTCATTTCCAGCATGTTATCTCCTCTCGACGTGAACCGCGCCCGGACGCAACATCCGGGCGCGGAAAATCAATGCAGCTTACCAGGAAAAGCCCGCGGCATTCTCGGCATCCACGACGCGCACGTCGATCGGAACCTCAGACGGGACGACCCGCGCGCCCCAATATTGGGCCAGCGCCATGCCAAGGCCCACGCGCACCTGATCGCGCGGGAACTGTGCCGTGGTTTCAATGAACGGCGTACCCTGCGCGATAGCGGCCACCGCTTCTGGTGCGCCATCGACCGACGTCAGCTTGATGTCCTTGCCAGAGCCTTGGATCGCGGCCAATGCACCCATTGCACCACCATCATTGACCGAGAAAATCCCGCCAAGGTTCGGATGCGCCTGGATCATGTTTTCGACCACACCCAGCGCGACCGAACGATCCTGCCGGCCGTTCTGCGTGTCCACCAGCGTGATGCCGGGCGCTTCGTCCAGCGCGGCCTTGCAGCCTTCGACACGTTGCAGGATCGGAATAACCGGGATCCCGTCCAGAATGGCGACTTCGCCCTCACCGCCCATGGCTTCGGCCAGATACTGGCAAGACATATAGCCCGCGTCGCGGTTTTTAGAGCCGACAAACGTATCAACCGGCCCGTTCGCATTGGCGTCCACAGCCACCACGATCACGCCAGCCTCTTTGGCCATACGGACCGCGCTTTCGATGCCTGCACTGTCGGTTGGGTTCAACAGCAGGATGTCGATATCCTGTTGCAGCATGTCTTCGACATCTGAAATCTGCTTGGCCACATCGTGTCCGGCATTGGTTACAACAACCTCGGCCCCAATCGCACTGGCGGCCTCCATCAGCGCCTCTTGCATGCTGACGAAATACGGGTTGTTCATCTCTTGGAATGTCATGCCGATCTTCAGCTGATCGTCCTGTGCCACGGCCATGCCTGTCGATGCAGCCAACGCAAGTGCCGTTGCTGAAACGGTTTTAAGTAAGGTCTTCATTGGGTCTCCTCCCCTTGGTGTTAGACAAAAATCTCTGCCTTCCGCGCGCGACACGCCCGCAGATCAATGGTCATAGCAAAGATATCCGGTGGTCAGGCGGGCATGCGCACCGCCTCGTTCTGTGCAAAGGTCTGTCGAAATTCAGACGGCGACATGCCTTTCAGCCGCAGAAAATGACGATTGAAGTTGGACAGGTTCGAAAAGCCGACATCAAAGCAAATGTCAGACACCCGAACCTCTGGAACCGACACCAGCATCTGACAGGCCAAATCAATCCTCAGCTGGTTGCGAAACCGCACAAGAGTCGTGCCTGTATGCCGCTTGAAAGATCGCGAAAAGGCGCTTTGGCTCTGCCCGGTCATCTCGGCCAGGTCGGTCTCGCTCACCGGCTCTGTCAGGTTCTCGCGCAGATGGGCAATAACCCGGTTCATGTCAGTATCTTCGGCCTTGGCCATATCCATGACAAAGCTCAGACTCGACAGGGTTTGCGTTTTACTAGCCTTCAGCAGCACGTCGAGGATTTCAAAAAACAGCGCCAAACGCAGGACTCCACGCGCGCCCATCATCCGTTTCATCAATGGGCGGACCGCGTTACCCGTTTCGCTATCAAACAGGATGCCGCGGCGACTGCGTTCAAACAGCGCCTGAGCCGCGCCAGCCTCAGGAAAGGCCGCGATTAGCCTGTCGACAAAATCCTGCGGAAACTGGATCACCTCGGTCCGCTGCGGCACGGTTTCCGCCGCGCCGATGTCGCTGATCCAGTTTTGCGGCAGGTTCGGCCCCGTCATGATCAACTGACCGGGCGCGAACTCTCCGACGTGATCACCGATGTAGAACTTGCCGTGTGTCGCCACGACCAGATGGATTTCATACTCAGGATGGTAATGCCAGCGCACCGTCCGGAACGGATAGCCATGACGCCAGGCGGCAAAGGATTCGCCATCTCTGATATGGACCAGCTCCAGGTCGAGTTGCATCTTGTCCTCCCCGCTGCACCGTAGCCGGTCCGCGCCTTTGCGGTTACGGCTCTCCTCTCGGTGATGATTCTTTTCTATCACCAGTCAGCGCTCCGAGCCACGTCGCCACCCGCAGAAAACCGATACTTTTTTGACACGCAAGACTTGTGGGGATGCAGAGGCGCATCGCTCTGCGCCGATCCTGCAGCAGTCACAGAACTCCCAAACATGCTGCATTGCGGCAAAATATCCTCGAAAAATGATGGTTCAGCTATATTCACAAGGGAACCCCAGACGTTATCCAACTCAAAAGAAGCCATCAGCCAGCAAAACAAGGGGCAGCGCCCTCATACTTTTATGCACCTGCGGCATGCAATTTTGTATCAGCATTTTTCACCGAAATCGGCCGAAGGGTCCGTCAGCGCGACGGCATCTCAATCTGGATTTTCACATCCGTTTCGCGCGCTTCGACCGCACGGTCAAAGGCGGCGATGCTATCTGCAAACGGCAGGGTCGCGGAAATCAGCGGCGTCAAATCCACCTTGCCCGCCGCAATCAAGGCAATCGCCCGGTCGTAGATATTGGCGTAACGAAACACGGTCTCAACCCGCAATTCCTTGGCCTGAAGCCCGACCACATCGACCGGCACCGGATCGACCGGCATGCCGACCAGTACCACCGCCCCACCGGGCCGGGCCAAGGCTGGCAGCCCTAAAACCGCAGGTGCCGCCCCCGAACATTCAAACACCACATCCGCGCCCCAGCCGTCCGTGGTCTCTGCTATAACGTCCGCCACAGGCCTGTCGCGGATGTTGATGGTCTCAATCCCTTCATAGGCCCCGATAATATCCAGCTTCGGCTGCGCAAGGTCGGCGATATAGACCTTGGCACAGCCCCCGGCCAACGCGGCCAGCGCCGTCATCATCCCAATCGGCCCCGCCCCGGTCACCACCGCGATATCGCCAGGCTGGATCCGCGCACGCAACGCGCTTTGCATGCCAATGGCAAAAGGTTCGACCATCGCCCCCTCGGCAAAGCTCACATGGGCGGGCAGCTTGTAGGTGAATGCCGCCGGATGCACGACCTCAGGCGTCAGGCATCCATGCACAGGCGGCGTCGCCCAAAAGCGCACGGAAGGATCGACGTTGTAGATCCCAAGCTTTGACGCACGCGACGTCGGATCAGGCAGCCCCGGCTCCATGCACACCCGGTCGCCCACCTTCAGATGGGTGACCTCGGACCCGATTTCCAGCACGACACCGGCGGCTTCGTGGCCAAGGATCATCGGTTCTTCGACAACAAAGGGACCGATCTTGCCGTGGGTATAGTAATGAACGTCAGAGCCACAAACACCAACGGTTCGGATCGCAATACGTACATCGCCGGGTCCAAGATGTTGCTCTAACGGGAAATCCCGCAGCGACAGTTTCCCCTTCTCTTCAAGCACAAGCGCTTTCACCACGACCCAAACCTCCCTTTTGCGTTCCCCCGCACCGGACACAGGTGCCGCGTTTTCATAATCCGTTGCGACCCTATCCTGAAACAAAATGCCACGCCGATCCCGGGCAAATGCGCTCAGCGGCAAAAATCCTATCAGATGGCTTTTCGTTCCGTATCGAAGGCGCGTTAACTATGCGCGGCAAGCTTCAGCATTCCGCTGAACCGACCGCCGCGAGGCTCCCCTTGGCGGCGATGCAAGCGACGTCACAAAGCAAAGGGCGGCAACTTACGTCGCCGCCCTTTGCACTGTTCAGACTGACACGAGGGACGTGTTGGTCTTAGTTGAACGAATAAACCAATGAGATACCGAAAGTATTGTCGGTCTCATCAAAGCCGGGTTCCGGGTCAGAGTGATATTCAGTAAGCAGGCTGGTACGCAGCGCAAGGCCATCAGCCATAGACAGGCTCATAGACAGATCGTTGAAGATGACAGTGTCAGACTCTGACGTGATGATGTCCGTGTCGTTGGTCAGGTAAACAGTCTCTGTCAGTTTTTGCGCATAGTCAGAAGAAATCCCAAACGCGCCCTCATCGACATCAGCCGAAGTCACGTCGCTCAACTCGGCAAAGCGATAGCCCGGCCCAGCTTGAACGGACCACTGGCGCGTGGCTTCATTATAGATGCGGTACCCAAGACCGAAGCTCGCGAAGGTGTCGTTTTCAAAAGAAGAAAACTCATCGACCGAACCTTGAACCTTGGCAAATCCAAAGATCACCGGCGTAAAATCGCGGGTATATTCAAGGCCATAGAACAGGCTTTCCTCGGTCTTGTCGCCGTCCTCTTCGCCATATGTATAGCTCAACTGAAGCTCATAGCCATTCACACCCTGCACGTAGTTTAGATCGGTACCAATGCCGAGATCGACGCTATCGGTGTTTCCCGAATTCGCGACACCACGCAAAGCAAGAGAACCGGCAAAGCCCTGCGGGCGCCCTTCGTTCCCAAACCGGTCAAGATCACGCTCCGCATCATCCTCGATGGCTTCAAGCAGATCTTCATTGCGATCTTCGGCCACGTTCGTGCCGGAAAAAACGTTTTGCGCCGACGCAACCGAACCAAAGGCCGTCGCGACAATGGCAGCACCTAGAATAGTACGATAAGAGTTGTTCATTTTAGTATCCCCACCAAAATATCCTGTAGAAACGATCTACTGTTCAAAATTTATGGCTAAGGTTCTGCTCGCGTAAGCGTAATCTTCACCGCCAGAAATAAACCTTAGATTGATAATGCATTCTGAGCACACACCCTAACGTGGCGCTCTGATTTTTGTCAAAGTTTTCAATATGGTCGCGCCGAACAGCTAAAACGCGTTATTATTTTTATGAAAACTACTTGAAATTGCAGTCAGATGAACATCCCTGAAAATCAAGCGGTGCGCGTAAATATCAGGACCGGATTGATGGTTAGCCGCGCACTAAACGACCAACTGATTCGCCCCTGAGATGTCGCAACATCAAATGGAAACCCAGTCCCAGCCTGACAAAGCGGCTTTAACACTAGCAGGTGCCGTGATCTGTAGACAGACATCGGGCTGGCACTATCGAACGGCATCCTAGCCCGACCGGCCATCAGCCAACGCGCACCTATGCCGACGCGCTTGCGGCCCGCCCCTCCCTTGCCGTATAGAGACGCAGATTTTCAGGACATACGACGAGGATTGACAATGGCTGGCCACTCCAAATGGGCAAATATTCAGCACCGCAAGGGACGGCAGGACAAGCTGCGCTCCAAGCTGTTCTCAAAGCTGGCCAAGGAAATCACCGTGGCCGCCAAAATGGGCGACCCCGATCCCGATAAGAACCCCCGCCTGCGACTGGCCGTAAAAGAGGCCAAGTCGAACTCTGTCCCCAAGGATGTGATCGACCGCGCGATCAAGAAATCGCAGGGCGGTGACGCGGAAAACTACGATGAAATCCGGTACGAGGGCTACGGCCCCGGCGGCGTCGCTGTGATCGTCGAGGCGATGACCGACAACCGCAACCGGACCGCATCCACCGTCCGTTCGACCTTTTCAAAAAGTGGCGGCAATCTGGGCGAAACCGGCTCTGTCGGCTTCATGTTCGACCGCAAGGGCGAGGTGGTCTATCCTGCCTCTGTCGGTGACGCTGACACCGTCATGATGGCCGCGATTGAAGCTGGCGCAGAGGATGTGCAAAGCGACGAAGAAAACCACGTGATCTACTGCGCCGATACGGATCTGAACGACGTGGCAACAGCGCTTGAGGCAGAGCTGGGCGAATCTGAAACGACCAAGCTGATCTGGAAACCCAACATGACGACAGAGCTTGATCTAGAGGGTCTTACCAAACTGATGAAGCTGCTCGACACGCTCGAAGAAGACGATGATGTACAGCGCGTCACCGCCAATTTCGAAGCCTCGGACGAAGTAATGGCCGCATTCAGCGAAGAATAAGCGCGCACCAGGCCATTACGGATCGGGCGTGATCACGCCCCTTTCCGTCACGATCAAATCCAGCGGCTGATCCGTTGGTTCCAACGGCAGCACATCCGCCTCTTGCGCGCTATAGGCAAAGCCGATGGCCATCGTCGGGCGGCTCATTCGCAGCAATTCCAGCGTGCGATCATAAAACCCGCCGCCATAACCCAGCCTGCCGCCGCGCCGGTCAAAGGCAAGCAGCGGCACAATCACGATCTCTGGGGCCATCCAATCGCCAGCCTCAGGCACCTGCGCGCCGAACTCACCCGGTATCATCGCACAGCCCGGCTCCCACAGACGAAACTGTAATGGCTGCGCCTTGCCCATTATCACCGGCACCCCGACCGGACCATGCGCCGCTGCCTCTTCCATCGCGGCGGTCGGGTCGATCTCTGTACGCATCGCCATGTAACCCGACAGCGGCACGCCGCGATACCCGGCCAGAACCTCGCTCAGATAACCGGCGATCCCGATCCCCAGATCATGCGCGTCTTTGCGGCGGACAAGCGCCGCCTTGCGTGCCTCTGCCTTTTCGATCAAATCAGCCATGCTGCGGCGAGCCCCAGAAATGCAAAGAACCCAACGACATCCGTCACCGTCGTGACAAAAGCGCCAGAGGCAAGCGCCGGGTCAACGCCCATCCGTTCCAGCACCACGGGAATGACGGTGCCCGCCAGCCCCGCCACCACAAGATTGATCACCATCGCGACGGCAATGACCACGCCCAGCATCGGGGCACCAAACCAGACCACGCCGACGATCCCCATCACCACAGCAAAGATCGCACCATTGATCAGCCCCACCGCCGCCTCGCGCCGGATCACCCGCCAGACATTCGCGCCGGTCAAATCACGGGTCGCAATCGCACGAACGGCCACGGTCAGCGATTGCGTGCCCGCATTCCCACCCATCGAGGCGACAATCGGCATCAGCACCGCCAGCGCGACAAACCCGGCAATCGTTTCGTCGAACAGCGAAATCACCATCGAGGCCAAGATCGCCGTCACAAGGTTCACCGCCAGCCAGGGAAAGCGTTGTTTCGTCGTCAGGATCACCCGGTCAGACAATGATCCCTCGCCCACACCCGCCAGACGCAGCAAATCTTCCTCGGCCTCTTCTTCAAGGAACGCCATCGCATCGTCGATAGTAATCACCCCGACGATGCGGTCGTCATCATCCACCACAGGGGCCGTGATCATGTGATAGTGGTTAATCGCCTGCGCGACCTCTTCCACATCCTGTTCCACATGAAAGGTACGAAAGCTGCTTTCCGTCAGATTTTTCAGCGGCATATAACGCGGATGGCTCAGGATACGGCCCAACCCCACATAGCCCGTCGCCTTCAAACGCGGGTCCACCAGAATGATATGGTAAAACTGTTCCGGCAACAGCACGTCAGAGCGGAGATAATCAATCATCTCGCCCACGGTCCAATGTTCCGGCGCGCGCACCAGTTCAGACTGCATATGGCGACCGGCCGATTCTTCGGGGTATGACAGCGCCTGTTCAACCAGCACCCGGTCGCCTGCATGCAGCGACTTCAGCACAGCCTCTTGCTGATCCTCGTCGAGGTATTCGACAAGATCGACAACATCGTCGCTTTCCAGACTACGCACCGCATCGGCAAGCTCTGCCGGGCCAAGCAGGTCGATGATCTCTTCGCGCAGGCTCTCGTCCAGTTCGGACAACACCTCACCATCCAGCTTCGCTGTCCACAGGGACAGCAAAGCGCGGCGTTCTTTCGTTTCGATCTGCTCAAGCAAATGCGCGATATCAGCGGGGTGCAGCGGGTCAAGCAACCCGGCCACAACCTCTGCCTCATCCGCATCCACAGCTGCACGCACATCGCTCAGCAATCGGTCCGTGATCCCGAATGCTTCTTCTTCGATGTTGGTGTCGTCTGTGTCAGCCATGCGCGCCCCCTGTTCTTGACCTGCAACATAGCCCAAGCGCGATGCACCACAACGCGTTTTGACAGATTTACGCCGCTGCGGTGCCACCATAATGTGATTGCATGACAAAACATCTTCTTTTGGGGCAAACCCTCGGCTTCTCCGGCAATCCGCTGACCAGCGCATGGGCCGATGTCACGCAATTTGACAGCGCCGGGGGGGTCTTGATCGAAAACGACCGGATCGCAGCCACCGGCAGCGGCGCGGCGTTGCGGGCCGCCCATCCGGATGCAACAGTAACCGATTACGGCGACAAGCTGATCAGCCCCGGATTTGTGGATGCGCACATGCACTACCCCCAAACCGGCATCGTAGCGAGTTGGGGCAAGCAACTGATCGACTGGCTGAACACCTACACCTTCCCCGAAGAATCGCGTTTCGGTGATCGCGCCTATGCCGACGATGTGGCGGGGCGCACGCTGGATCTGGCGTTGGCGCATGGCACCACAACGCTCACCAGTTTCTGCACGATCCACCCTGAAAGCGTTGACGCATTTTTCGACTCCGCCGCAGCGCGCAATATGGCCGTTATCGCAGGCAAAACCTGCATGGATCGCAACGCCCCAGACACACTGCGCGACACGCCCCAATCCGCCTATGACGACAGCAAACGATTATTGGAGCATTGGCATGGGCGCGGCCGGGCACGCTATGCGATTACCCCGCGTTTTTCGCCCACCTCGACCCCAGCCCAGTTAGAAGCGCTCGGCGCGCTCTGGGGCGAACATCCGGATGTGCTGATGCAAACCCATCTGAGCGAGCAGCTGCCCGAAATCGCATGGGTCCGCGATCTGTTCCCCGATGCGCGCGATTACCTCGATACCTACGAAACCTTCGGGCTGCTCGGCGCAAAGGGGCTTTATGGCCACGCGATCCACCTCGAACCGCGCGAGGTGGATCGCCTGAAAGAGGTCGGCGCCGCCGTCGTGCATTGCCCCACATCAAACACCTTCATCGGCTCAGGGCTGTTCGACATGATGGCGCTGTCCGCACAGGGTGTCCGCACAGGGCTGGCGACGGATACAGGCGGCGGGTCGTCCTTTTCAATGCTGCGCACCATGGCCGCCGCCTATGAAATCGGGCAACTCAAAGGCAACGCACTACACCCCGCACAATTGATGTGGCTGGCAACCGAAGGTTCGGCCAGCGCGCTGCATATGTCCGGCGAAATCGGCCACCTTGGCAGCGGCGCGATGGCCGATATCGTGGTGCTCGATCTGGCCTCGACGCCCGCGATAGCCCAACGCAGCACCCGCGCCGATGATATCTGGACCGCGATTTTCCCGACAATCATGATGGGCGACGACCGGGCCATCGCCGACGTCTGGGTGGCGGGAACGCGGCGGGGCGGCTAAGCCATCAGGCGCTGCACCAGCGCATTCTGCCGGTCGATCACCCGGCGCGTGTCGATGGTGGTGATCTGCCCATCCGCCACAACGCGGCGGCCCTCGACAAAAAGGTCCCGCACTTTTTGCGGGCCCGCAAGAACCAGCGCAGCCGGGTCCCAGGACCCCGCGCTTTCAATCGTACCCACATCCCAAATGGCAATGTCCGCACGTTTTCCGACGCTAATTTGACCGCAATCATCGCGGCCCAGCACCTCTGCGCCGCCGCGCGTCGCCAGCCACAATGCCTCCTGCGCAGACATCGCGTCTGCCCCGCGACTGACCCGCTGCAACAACATCGCCTGACGGGCCTCTGCCATCATATTCGCAGTGTCATTGCTGGCCGACCCATCCACGCCCAGCCCCACAGGCACACCCGCATCCACCATCGCGCGCACGGGGGCAATGCCCGACCCAAGGCGGCAATTGGAACAGGGGCAATGGGCCACGCCAGTGCGGCTGCGGGCGAACAGGCCAATTTCACTCTGATCCAGTTTGACACAATGGGCATGCCAGACATCCGACCCGGTCCAACCCAAATCTTGCGCATATTGCCCCGGACGACAGCCGAATTTTTCAAGCGAATAGGCGATATCCTCGTCATTCTCGGCCAAATGCGTATGCAGCATAACGCCCTTGTCACGGGCAAGGATCGCAGCATCGCGCATCAGATCGGTGCTGACCGAAAACGGGCTGCATGGGGCAACCCCGACACGGACCATCGCACCCGGACGCGGATCGTGAAACGCATCAATGACCCGAATAGAATCCTCTAGAATCGCGCTTTCCTGTTCGACCAGCGCATCGGGCGGCAGCCCGCCATCGCTTTCGCCAATGCTCATCGCGCCACGGGTGGGATGAAAACGCAGACCCACCTCTGCCGCGGCGGCAATCGTGTCATCCAGCCGCGCCCCGTTCGGATACAGATAAAGATGGTCAGAACTCAGACTGCACCCCGACAATGCCAGCTCAGCCAACCCGATCTGGGCCGAAACAAACATTTCTTCGGGGCCAAAACGCGCCCAAATCGGATAGAGCGTCTGCAGCCAGCCAAACAGCAGCGCGTCCTGCGCACCGGGCACGGCGCGGGTCAGCGTCTGATACAGATGGTGATGTGTGTTAACGAGTCCCGGGGTAATCACTGTCCCCGATGCGTCAACAATCATGCAACCATTAGGCGATAATCCCCGCCCGACATCACTGATCACACCATTGCTGATCTGGATATCAGCCTGCGTCAGCTGGGTCCGGTCATCATCCATTGTCAGGATGACATCAGCGCCCACAATCAGCGTATTAGCCATCCATCGCATCCCGCAGGATCGACAGTGCGGCGGCATGGATGTCCGCATTAGCGGCGGCCAAAGCGCGGCCGCCCTGATGCGCCGAGCGACCCGCCCAATCCGTCACAACACCACCCGCTGCCTCGATGACAGCGATGGGGGCCTGAATGTCATAAGCGTTCAATCCAGCCTCAATCACCAGGTCGATCTGACCAGCGGCGAGCAAGGCATAACCATAGCAATCCATGCCATAACGAGTCAGCCGCGCCTGCCCTGCCACCGCGCGAAATGCATGCATTTCGGCCGTACTGCCAATTTCGGGAAAGGTGCTTAGAACTGTGGCTTGACCCAGTTGCGACACCGCCCGACACCCAAGCGGGCGGACACCCTGCGGGCCGGTTAATTCTGAAAGGCCAAAGCCGCCAACAAAGCGTTCGCCAATATAAGGTTGGTCAATAATGCCAAACAGCGGACCGGTCGCATCAGACACGGCGATCAACACGCCCCAAGTCGGGGTGCCGCTGATATAGCCTCTGGTGCCGTCGATGGGGTCCAGCACCCAGGTTAACCCACTTGTGCCCTCTTGCGTACCGAACTCTTCGCCCAAAATGCCGTCATTCGGACGTTCACGGGCCAGAATCGCGCGCATAGCCTGCTCTGCGGCTTTGTCAGCGGCGGTCACCGGATCAAACCCGTCCGCATCCTTGTTCTGCGCCACAAGGTTGTTATTGCGGAAATATTGCAGCGTCACGGGGCGAGCGGCATCTGCCAACACATGTGCCACGCGGATCAGCTCCGCTTGGGTCGTCCGATCAATTGCCATTGGTTTTGCCCTGTCTGCACCGCGTTCTAGACTTCGGGTAACGCGGTGCAGTCCATAGGGTCAAGTGTGCATCAAGCTGCTTCGCTGAGCACACGTGCGAGGTCGAACAAACGACGACGCTGATTTTCAGGGATGGCATAGTAAGACCGGAGCAACTCCAGCGCTTCCTTATCCGTCAGGATATCCCCGGGCATATCCCCATCTGCAGCATTGGCCGCAGGCTGTGCATCCAGACCTTCGAAAAAGAAGGAGACAGGAACATTCAATACTTTCGCAATGTCCCACAGACGTGACGCGCTGACGCGGTTCATACCTGTTTCATATTTCTGAATTTGCTGAAATTTGATACCAACATTCTCCGCAAGCTGCTGCTGCGTCGTTCCACTCATCCAACGGCGATGACGAATACGCTTACCTACATGTACGTCGACCGGATGTTTCATATTATACTTCCTTAGTTTGACTGAACCTGAACAAAACAACCCAGGCCAAGTGCAGCGTACCGTCACAAAATTCCGGACACCCCGCACTATCAGACGTCCATGACACCATTAGAATAGAACACGCAACGGTTGCAGTATCTGACCTTACCTTAAAGACAGGTTCCCTGCCCTAATTTTTTTCCGAGCGGTCAAATATTAACCTTTTTCCGCCAACCGCCCCGATGTGATGGTAAAGGTGAATAAGATTCGACCCCGACAGGACAATTAACAGATGCGTGCGCTACTCCTCTCCTCTCATACTAACGCGCCAAAGGTTGAGATTATTCCTAATCCCGTTGCAAAAACGGGGCAGGTCATTCTTTCGGTTGAGGCGTGCGGCCTGAATTTCGCGGATCTGCTCATGGCCAAAGGCACATATCAGGCCACACCAAAGCCCCCTTTCATACTGGGGATGGAGGTATGCGGCACCGTCATCGCCCACGGGCCCGGCGTAAGCGTTCCCGCCATCGGCACCCGCGTTGCCGTATTCGGCGGCCAAGGCGGGCTTGCAGAAAAGGCAGCCTTTCCGGCCACGCTTTGCCAGCCGGTGCCAGCAGAAATGCCCTCAGACGTCGCGGCGGGCTTTATGGTTGCCTATGGCACATCGCATCTGGCGCTGACCCATCGCGCGCGGTTGCAAACGGGCGAAACATTGCTTGTCCTTGGCGCCTCTGGCGGAGTCGGGCTGACTGCTGTCGAAATCGGCAAAGCACTGGGGGCGACAGTCATTGCCGTGGCGCGCGGGGCTGACAAACTGGCCGTGGCAAAGGCCGCTGGCGCAGATCACCTGATTAATAGCGAAACCGAAGATATCCGCGCGGCTGTCAAGGCGCTGGGCGGGGCCGATGTGGTCTATGATCCGGTGGGCGGCGATCAGTTCAACGCCGCATTACGGGCGTGCAACCGCGAGGCGCGTATTATCGTCATTGGCTTTGCCAGCGGTCAGGTCCCTCCGGTTCCGGCCAATATCATTATGGTCAAAAACATCACCGTCATCGGTTTCTACTGGGGCGGCTATCTGGAATTCGCCCCGGATCTTCTGACCCGCAGTCTGTCAGAATTGATGGAATGGTACCGGCAGGGTAAACTGAAACCGCATATCAGCTACGTTTTCAAATTAGAAAACGCGGTCGAGGCACTGGACATGCTGCGCAGCCGCAAGGCGACCGGGAAAATCGTCGTTACGCCATAGCGGGGGCTTTCAGCTTGTAGAACCCATCCTGGATAAAGTCGCAAAGGTCGCTGACAACTGGCCCATCCTTGATCTGCGCATGGTAGATATTCACATTCATGTCGCGCAGCGTGGGCAATTGCCCACCATGAGAAATGCGTTCCAGATGCTGCGGCTCTGTACCTTCCAGCATCGTATGCACCGCCAGATCGGCGCTGACCGTCGCCTCCACCGTGCGGGAAGAATTGCTATCGACAACCATGTCCCAAGGGATTCCCACCTCATCCAGACGGCGCTGCACGAACTGGCGAAAGATGCAGCGCTGCTCATACGCCAACCGCAGCGGGCGCTGCTTCCATGCCTGACCGCCGGGTGCGCCGATCCAGACCAAGGGGATTTTGGTTAAAGTCGTGCCACCCGTCCCGACGCTATCCTCGGTCGTTAACATCACATCAACTTCACCCCGGCTGAAATCATCCATCAGCCGGCGGGTGAATGACGACACCAGATGCACCCGGACGCGAGGATAGGCTGCTGCGAACCGGCGCAGCACCTCTGGGATGACCGGGTAGATGATGTCATGCGGCACCCCAAGGGTGACCTCACCTTCAAACTCAGTCGCGGTCAGCTTGCCATAGACCTCATCATTCAGGATCAGGATGCGCCGTGCATAGCTCAGCAACTGCTCCCCCTGCGGGGTCAGGCCGATGGTACGGGCAGAGCGGTCCAGCAAACCAGCATTCAATGATTCTTCCAACCGTTTCAACTGCATGGACACAGCCGATTGGGTCAGGTTCAGCAACCCGGCGGCTTTGGTAACGCCCCCGGTATCCGCCACTGCAACGAAAGAGCGTAAGGCCGTCAGATCCAGATTTCGCGACATATCAATATTCCTGATGATGATATTTCCAAATATTCATTTTCATTATGGCAGGCAAAAAGGTACCCATCAAGGGAATAGATCAAAACGACACAAAACATCACGAAGGGAAATATGATGTCTTCTGTATTATCGTCCGAATGTCAGCCGCACACAGCGAAGTCACAACACACCAGTCTATTGACCAAGCTGCGTATGATTTTGGCCACCGTGCATCAGCGCCGATCCCTGCGTGAGATGGAGGATCATTTGCTGCGCGACATCGGAATCAGCTACGCAGAGGCGCAAAAAGAAGCGCAGAAACCCCTGTGGGATGTGCCTGACACTTGGCGCAGATGAATATTCGGTCTGCACTGTTGCGACATTCCCGCCCAAAGCATCCGCAATGCGTCAAATACACCTAGCGGATGCTTGAATTTGTGCTGTTATGTGCCAATATGTAACCTAATCCGCCGTCTCAGGCGTTGCATATTCTTGGAGGTCTGAATGTCGCAATACGATTGGGCAAAAACTGCTCCCGGCGCTGGTGCCGGTACTCAAACCCAGCAGATTGATGTGGGTCTGCGCGCCCATATGAACAAAGTCTATGGCACCATGTCCATCGGCATGCTGATCACAGCGCTCGCTGCTTGGGCAATTTCCGGTCTGGCAACAACCACGGACCCAAGCAATGCCGCCGCACAGCTTGGCAACGGTACATTGCTGACCAGCTTTGGTACGCTGATCTATGGCTCGCCCCTGAAATGGGTGATCATGTTCGCGCCGCTGGCCTTTGTCTTTGGCCTAAGCGCGATGATCAACCGGATGTCCGCCGCGACAGCGCAGCTTGTATTCTACGCTTTCGCAGCAGTGATGGGCCTGTCGCTCAGCTCGATCTTTCTGGTCTACACCGGGTTCTCGATCATCCAGATCTTCCTGATCACGGCCATCTCTTTTGCCAGCCTGTCGCTCTGGGGGTACACCACCAAGAAAGACATCTCGGCTTGGGGCTCCTTCCTGATCATGGGTGTTGTGGGTCTGATCATCGCGTCGATCGTCAACATCTTCATGCAGTCAGAGGCTCTTATGTTCGCGATCTCCGCCATCGGCGTGCTGATCTTCGCGGGGCTGACCGCCTATGACACGCAAAAGATCAAAAACGACTACATCGCACATGCAGCGCATGGTGATAGCGAATGGTTGGGCAAAGCGGCGATCATGGGTGCGTTGAACCTGTATCTCGACTTTATCAACATGTTCATCTTCCTGCTGCAATTGTTCGGCAACCGCGAATAAGCGATCAAAACGAACAAAAAACCCGCCCAGCTTTCGGCTTGGGCGGGTTTTTTTATGCGCGCGCGGCAGCGGGTGAATTGCGACCCACGCCCCTCGCGCGCGTCAAACAGGCGTATGCTTTGTTGTCGCCAAAAACGGTGGCAAAATCGCACCGCCCCTCTCTAGTAATTTATCTGTTTCGGCTGTGTACTGATCGTAGGCACGCTCCAAGAAAGCGGCTTGGACCGCGTGCATCTCGCTCAGGGATTTGCAGTGCAACAAGGCATGCTGTGCCTTGACGTCCTCGCTGATCCGCTCCGCGACGAAACGTGCCACTTCGCTTCCCATTTCCGATATGGCTTCAACCCAGGTGCTCCCCATCCAGGACAGGGCGGCGAGCTGCGATATCGCGTCGTCCTGATTTGATGACGACGGGGTCGTTTCACGTGCAGTGCTTTCGGTTTTCGTTGGCATGGTGTCCTCCAATGACACAAGTGCGATTGCGCAATCCTAACAAATCCGCGCGTCGAGAAGTTGATCTCGATCAATACTGTCGCCGGGGCGCACGAATCCCTCCCACGGCCCCCCGGATCATGGCCAAGACCTTAGAAACGAATATCCCAAATCTTACGCAGCGACGAAATCATCCTCGGCTGCACACCGAAATACGTCGCAATCTCATCGTCAGACAGGCCAAGATCCACGAAAATTTCAAGGCTGGCTTTCGGGTCTGGCCCCAATGCTGGCAGGTCGTCATCAATATGAATCGCGCGCTCGCGCGATTGACGGTCGTACCGCAAGCCCGGAACGAAATCCCGATCAGACGGCTCTTTGAAATGAAGTTGATTCATCTCATCCCCCCTATGCCGATGGTTGAATTAATAGCACAGCTGCCGGGACTATCCAATGCAAGCGTAACAATAGAATGTCGAAAATCTGCAAAATAAAACTGTGAAACGTGATCATTGACGAGACAGGAACGAAATACGACGGCAAACGACAATAGGACGTCACCACACCGCCGCCTATGAGCGTCGTCAGGCATCGCGCGACCACCCCGCAGGGCACGCCGACCATCATCCGGCACCATGAAAATAACGCCCCTATTTATCATTTTACCATCAAGGCGCAAAACCGGGACAACGGGAAATACCCACATAACAGGCTGTTTTAATTGCATTTATATAGCCTCATAACCCAATCCAATAAGGGTAAGGAAATCCCGACTATACGAAACTGCGCCTCCTGCCGCACAGTTTTAACAATTGAACAACAGTTTTCACTCTGCCGCGCTTTACTCTGCGGCATTACATTTTGAGAAAGGTATTTGTCATGCTGACAATTCCCGGCGTTGAAATCACGGTGGTAAAGGAACTTGTCCCACGAGGTCTGGCTGCGGCTGGCACGCTTGGCATCGTGGGATGCTGCGAGACGGACAATGCAAATCAGCCACTACGCGAACTCAGCTCGCTTTCGGAATTTCGTGATCTTTTTGGCGCCGGGTCGCTCACCTCTATGCCCGAGGTAGAGCTTGCCTTTGCCAACGGGCTGCGCGCCGTCGTTGTTTCCGCCCTTCCACAAAGCGCGGGGCTTGCGGCAAATGTCACAGTCCCGATCAGCCTGACCAGCGCAGCGGATGACACCCGCGTTGACCAGATATCGGTCAGGGCGCGGGCTGCGGGCACCTGGGGCAATGACCTGCGGGTGCGCTTTCTGGCCAAGGGCACCGGGGCGGCACGGGCCGTTGATGTCTTTGTCTTCACCTCAGCCGAGGCGGCGCAGAATGACAAACCCGCCGAAACCTTCCGCAATCTGTCCACCGCCTCTGGCGACGCGCGTTTCTTCATGTCGGTCATCAATGCCGAAAGCGGGCTGATCCGCCTGCCCGCTGTCATGCCTGCCTTTATCGCCGGGGGTGGTTCAGCCAACCCGCAAAACACCAATCCCACGGCAGCGGCCACCCTGCTCTCCGGCGGTCGTGAAGCCACCGTCGCCGAATACCGCGACGCGCTGGAACGGCTGGAAACCCAACCACAGATCGACATGGTGATCGCCTCCAACAACATTACCTCCACCGTAACCGCGACAGAGCTTTATTCCACCATCATATCCCATTGCGAAGCGATGAGCCGCAAGGCACAGAACCGCATCGGCTTTGGCCAGATCGTCCCCCATGGAACGTCCCGCCCGAATATCGAGGCGGCCAAATCAATGGCCTCTGTCCTGACTTCGGATCGGTTTGTGCTGACGGCACCGCATGGCACCGTCGGCGCGGTTGCGGGGCTGATTTCGGGCCAGCAATATTTCCGCTCTCCGACCTATAAAACCCTGCGTGGCATCGTTGCGCCGAATTTTGATTTTACCGATGGGGACCTGCGGGCACTGCTGCGCGCGGGGCTTTTGCCGGTGGACAAGCTCCCCCGCAAAGGTGTTGCCGTGATCAAGGGCATCGCCACCAGTCAGGAACAGGTGAACGTGCAACGTACCGCCGACCGGGCTGTGCGCACGGTCCAGAATATCGCCATCGACTATGTCGGACTGCTGAACAATCAGGCCCAACGCTCGGCCCTGCGACAGCGGATAGATGAGGCATTCAATGCCATGTTCCGCGAAGGCGCGCTGGTGCCATCCGCCGACGGTCTGTCCCCACCATACGAGGTCGCGGTGACAGCCACCAACGCCGAAGCCGCTGCCGGAATTGTCCGGATCAACATCGCGGTGCGTCCGGTCCGGGCGATTGATTACATCTACGCCACTTTGAACGTGAAAGCCTTCTAAACAAGGCCAAGGCCCCAACAGATTTCACAGACCAACGCCGCATGACCTGCGGCGCACAGGAAAGGATTGCCCATGCCCAAGATACTTAGCGCCAACCGATCCAAGGTGCTGATCGACGGCGAGCCGATGGAAGGCTTGCAGGATATCAGCTTTGTCACCGACCGCCCGACCTCTGACATCGCCGCCATTGGCGAAGCGGAACGGATCGGCGTCATCTTCGGCACCACCCGTGTGACCGGTGTGATCAAGGCAAAATCAGCCCTCGATGCGGTGGAAGAGAAATTCGCCAGCAACCAAAGCTTTCAGATCGTCATATCGACCAATTTCGACGGCCCGGATGGCGAGGTCGAAAATGTCATCTCGCTGCAAGAATGCTATGCCCACGGCAAGCGCTTTGCGATGGGTGTCGGCGGCGCGGCTGAAACGCTTTATGACTTCTCCGCAACACGCGAGACAGCGGGCTGATGACGGCCCCTGGCGATATCCAGCCCCGGCTGTTCAGCCGCGACGGCGTGACCTATCGCATCTCGCTGCCAAGCTGGGGGCAATGGTTAACGATCCTTGACAGATCTGCGCGCAGTACGGGCAGCACCGATCAGGCAGATGTGGGCCAACTGCTGCGGCTCTGGGTCGCGGGCTCTGTCCAAAAGGAACTGGACGGAAAAGCCGCCCCCCTTGGCCCGATTGATACCTTGCCTGCCGATTTGGCCGATGATCTGGTTGCGGAAGGGAGCAAAGCGCTTGCGGACCTCAGCACCCGGCTGGATATCCAACAAACAGATCATGCCGCGACAGGCGGGGTGACGATCACCACCACCGTCGGAGCCTATGATCTGCGCCCGCTTTCCTTTGGTGAACGCAACGCCTGCCTGTCGCGCCATATCGGGCTTGCCCACGGGCAGCCCGAAATCGACGCCTCAGCGTATGAGGTCGCGCTGGTAGCGACCTCGCTCAGCGGCGATCAACGCCCCAGCCACGCCGATCTGATGGCGCTGCCGCTTCCCTTGGGCGAAACCTTGGTAAACGCGGCCCGCCAACTTTCAGACACAGCACCCGCCGCAGAAATCGCAGCCTTCGCACAGGCCGGGCAGTCGCATCCGGACCTTGAACTTGCATCGCTCTGCCTGCGCTTTGGGCTGACCCCGGCAGAGGCGTTGGCCCTGCCCGCCAATACTGCACGGCGCTTGAACGTGGCCGCTGGCCTGTTGCAGGCGACCCAAGCCACCCTGCCCGCCCCGGCCCAGCCTGTCGATGACGACAGAACAACACGGATCGTGGTGCATGATGACTGATTTCGTAATGCATATACGCGCCCGTCTTGGGCAACGATTGGGCACCAGCCTTGACCAATTGGCCCCAATGATCAGCCGTGGTCAGGCCCGCCGCGCGCACGCCGCCGCAACACAGGACAACAGCGCCACGGATCTAGGGCCGCATACCAGTTTCCCAACCGCCCCCGCGCATTTGGTTGAGGCCGCGCATCAAAGCGCGCCACAAACAACAGCATCCCGGCGTGCCTCACAACATGCTGACAACAGCACCTTGCGGCCCAACGCCGGACCGACCGCAGAACAGACAGCGCTTGCACCTTTACGCGCCGCGATCCCGCACCCGATCAGTGCTGCCCCGGCACCGCAAGGCCCATCACAACCCGCCCCGATGCTGCGGCTCGTCACAAATAGAGAAGCGACAGACACATCCGCGCGCAGTGATGTCATAGCTCCGAATCCATCCGCCTCGATTGCAGATCGCCCGCAAAAGTCCGACGGAAGTCCGACGGAAGTCCGATCGCTAAAAACACCTGTTTCAGGCCCCGCAGGACACGGCCAGAACGCCATCCAACCGACCAGAATAATCACGCCCGCCGCACGCGTTTTGCAGGCCCTGTTCGTACAAGCCAGCCGCCGCCGCAGCCCCCCTGCCGACGCTCCCGTACAGCTCGTGACGCATAGCGCGCCATCGGAAAATGCAACATCAATTTCACGCGCCGCGCTCACTGGCATGGACCCGATAACAGCTTACAGCCCAGCCCCGGCGCAATCGGACCAGCCCGTATTAACGGACCGGAACAAGGCAACATCAGGCGCTCCGGTTTCGAGGGTCAAATCCGCCCTTGCGGCACTCGACCAGGAACTTCCACGGCAGAACACCCCGCTCAACACCGCCCCTACCTCACAAGAAAACACTTTGAAAACAGATGCTTTCGCAGATGAAGAACAGTTGCGTGCGACCCTGACGCGCATCCTTGCCGACGATCTGCGACGGCACGGGCTGATCCCGGACGGAGGTATCTGACATGCAGGAAACCGTTCTCATTGGCGAACTGGAACTGGACAAGGTGCTCGACATCGAGATCACGCAGACCCGCAAACTGGCCGCCCATGCGATACCGGGCTGGGATGGTGATCTGGTGCAGGACCTGGGCGAAGGTGCCGCCGAAATCCGCATCCGCGGCATCGCCCACGGAGAAAGCGCAGGCCAACGACTAGAAGAGTTGCGCAGCGCGTTCGGCGACGGCACACCACTGGATTTCGTCTCCAGCGCGTCCGTCGCGACAGAGGTCGAACAAACCCTACTCGAACGGCTGGACGTGGTGCAATCCGGACACCTAAACGGCGGCTATCTCTACGCAATGACACTCCGCCGCTACGTACCGCCACCCGAACCGACGATCGGCGGATTCTCGGCGGAATTTCTACAGGATCTCGACGACCTCAACCTTGCGAACGCGCTTGAGGCGGCGGGTGGCTTTGCCGACGCATTGGGAACCGCGCAAGGGGCGCTTGATGCAGTAAACAAGGCAATGGACGTACTGGAGGACGCAAAAGGGCTGATCGACGGCGCACTGGAACTTGAACCCCTGCTCAGCGCGATGGGCGCAGTCGCATCCTCTGCAAAATAAAGCATTTCGACACTGGTTGTTATAAAAAAGGAATTGAACCATGCCTACAGGAACCGAACTTTTCAATCTGCTGGACACGCGCACACAAGCGATTTCCAACGCATTGGACGAATTGAATATCGTCATCACCGGTGACAGTTTCGCCCACACGCTTATCTGGCCCACAACAGATGTGCCCGACCCGGTGGCCCATGCCGCAGGTATCGACGCGGCGATGGCGGCACTGACCGTCACCGACAATCTGGAAGACGCGATTGACCGGCTTTTCGACGGGCTACAAGGTGGTTCGATCAACGACGCGATCAAATCTGCCACCGATGCCATTCAGAAGGTGCTGAACGATGCCGCGCAGCTGAATGATGAACTTGGGGTGCAGGATCGTGTCGATGCGTTCAACGAATTGAACGAACCGGCACAGGGCGCGCGCACCGATCCGAATTTCGGATTTATCCCCGCAATCGAAGGCGTGATCAATGCAGCCGCCAACAGCAGCGTCGATGTGGATGACGCGCTAGGGCCGCTGCGCGCCATCGGGGCCGCTGTTGCTGCGGGCGGGGCCTATGCAGTTTTTGCCGCCTATGCGACCGCATCCATCGAGATGCTGAACACAGCACTGACCGTCGGTCAGGTCGGCGTCGGTGACCGCTAAGGTCACCATAACTCTGGCGTTTGACGGCGCCAGCGACCCGGTTCCGGTCCGCTCCATGCGGCTGGACCGGGGGCTTGCCCACCCTGTGGGCAGGGCCACGCTGGACTTGCCGCGCGGCGTCACGGCCCCCGATCCGGGGGCAGCGGTCAGCCTTGGGGTGGTGCAAGGTGATACGTCACTTACCCTGTTAGGCGGAACAATTGCCTGGCGCGGGGTCGGCCTTGATGCCACCCGCATCAGCATTTTGGAACCCGCCGCCGCGCTGATGCAAACCATGGCCGCCAAAAGCTATGCTAACACAACCGCGGGGCAGATGATCTCTGACCTGTGCAGCATCGCAGAGGTGCAAACAGGCATGATTTTACCCGGCGCGACGATCCCGCATATGGTGCTGCGATCCGACCGGACCATGCTGGACCACGCGATGCGGCTGGCCCATATGTCCGGGCTTGCCCTGACCAGCGATACCAGCGGGGCGCTTGGCGCCTTGGCGATCAACCTGCCCATACCCGGCGCGCCACCCGCGTTGAACCGGGCCGCGCTGGTCAGCGAAGACGCTGAAAACAGCCATATACCGCCCGCAAACCGGATGGTTGGCGCAGGCGCATTGGGCAGTGTCGGCCCCGGTGCCAGCACGCTGCCATTGGCCGATACATCCCTGATTTCAGCGGGCTCCGCCGATGCGCCCGCAACCACTCGCGTTGCAGCGATCCGCACGCTGGTGGACGCCACCCAGGCACAACTGGCCGCCAAACAACGGCAGGCGGCCACGATCAGCGGGCTTTGCCTGACCACGCCATTGCCCGAAGATCTGTCACCCGGTGATGTCGTGCTATTGCCCGGCGACAACGGCCTTCCGATCCGGATGGCGCGGCTTGAAACACTTGCAGTCAGCTTTTCCGCGCAAAACGGATTGCTTGGCCATTACCATTTTTCCGATCTGGAGGCCGCGTGATGCTCGATCTTGTGACCCTCATCCGACAGGTGGTGCAGTCTGAACTACGCGGGCATATGCCCAGCGCCTTTGGGGTGATCGACACGGTGCACCAGCCGGATGCGGCGGGCATGACCCAATACGCTTGTGATGTGCGGTTGCAAGGCACAGAGGCGATTTATGAAAAGGTGCCCCTGACCACCGCATATCTGGGGCATGTTGCCCCGCCCGTTGCAGGCGATGTGGTCGTGCTGAACTTTATAGGTGGTGACCCTGATCAACCTGTGATCGCCGGGCTGGTCTTTTCCGAAACCGTCACCGCGCCTGAAATCGCTGCGGGCGAAATGCTGACCCGGCTGCCCCATGACGGGGCGGATGATGCGCGGATCGACACGCGGCACACCGCTGGGCAGAACGGATCGCGTGACTGGTCGGTCAGCCTGCCCTCTGGGCCTGTGCTGCAAATGACCGACAAGACAATCTCGGCCACGCTGGACGACATGACCATGACACTGGACGCTGATGCAGGCGAAGCGACACTGAAAACCAGCGGTGGCACGCTGACACTCACCGAGAGTGGCGACATTACCCTGAAAGGCGATGGCGCTCTGGTGATCGAGGCCGCAAGCGACCTGACCCTCAAGGCCGGCGGCAATGCCGTGCTTGAGGCCGGGGCCGCGACTGAAATCACGGCATCAAGCACGATGGATATCAAAGGCTCTGTCATTAACCTGAACTGAGAGAAAAGAATGGGACAACCCGGCGCAAAACAAGGCGATCAGATCGTGGGAACGGACATCCATATCGTGATGATCCCGGCCGCGCCCAGCCCCGTGCCAACACCCCTGCCGCATCCGTTTGCGGGGATTATCGACGATGGGCTGTCAAGCGATGTGAACATCATGGGCATGCCCGCCGCCGTACAAGGGTCAACCGCCAGCAACACACCGCCTCACATCCCACAGGGCGGACCGTTTCAATCGCCGCCATCCAACAAAGGTGAGGTGCTGATGGGCAGTGGCACTGTGATGATCAACGGCAAACCCGCTACCCGCAGCGGCGATACCGCCATGACCTGCAATGATCCGTCTGACCTGCCCGTCGGCACTGTTGTTGCCATTGGCACCGTGATGATCGGCTAGAAAGACAAGAAGGAAAGACCATGTTGCGTTCTGAACTGGCACATGACACATTGTCCGACCTGCGGCTGCAACCGGCCCGCCGGGCCGATGCCGTGCTGGCGCTGGACCGGCGCGCCACAGAGACCGGCTGGGACCTTGATACACAGCGCGATATTGATGCTATCGGTCAGGCTGCGTGGCTGGCGCTTGCCATTCCGCGCGGTACGCTGGCGCAACTGGGGCACCCGCGCTTTGGATCACGGCTGCATTTGCTAATCGGCGAAAACCTGACCGAACAGACCAGCAACCGCGCCCGCGCCTATATCCGCGAAGCGCTGCGCGACGATCCCCGTTTTCGCCTGCGCGATGTCACGATCCGCCGCAACGCCGCCGACCCTGGCGCGCTGGACGCACAGATCACGCTTGATCCGGCGGGCACCCTGATCTTTCCGCTTGCCGCGTTGATCAGCGGCGCTGACCTGAACGATATCGGAGCGCTGGCATCATGACCCCTGAATTCGCCCGCAGAACCTATCAAGAGGTGGTCGATCACATGTTAGGCACGCTCAGCGCGCAGGGCATCCTGACCGACACCGCCCCCGGTTCGGTCACCCGCACACTGGTCGAAGCAACATCGCGCGAATTCGCAGAACTCTATGCCCGCATGAACGCGGTGTATGAGGCTGGCTTTCTGGAGACCGCAACGGGCAGTTCACTGGACCAACTTGTCGCGCTGATTGGGTTGACCCGGCTGTCGGGCGAAACGGATATCGTGGAAATGCGCTTTGAACGGGACAACCGGGTCTCTGCCAGGGTGATCATCCCCGCTGGTGCCGTGGTTACTGTCGAACGGGCGGATGCGTCGCGCGTGTCCTATGCGGTGCTTGACGGCGATGAACTGCGCGCAGGCGAAAACACCATTGAGGTCGCCTTGCGCGCGCTGCCTGATCCCGATGATCCAGATGCTGATCTGTCGGTGAACGGCGATGATGTCACGCTCAACAATGCGACATTTGTCGCCCCCATCGCGGGCATCGCCAGCCTGTCGCTTGTCGGCCCTTCGGTGCGGCTGGGCACCAATGAAACCGATGAACAGCTGCGCAAGCGCGCCCGCATGGCCATTGCATCGGCGGGCGGCGGCACGGAAAAAGCGCTTGAGCAGGCCCTGATGGAAATTGAAGGCGTCAATGGCGTCCGCTTGCGCGACGCGGGCGATCCGCTGGAAGGCGTGCCGCTACGCCCCGGCGAAATTGAGATCATCCTTGATGGCGACCCCAAGGATATGGAGCAGGTCAAACAGGCCATTGCACGTGCAAAGGGCCCCGGCATCATTGCCCGGCTGGCCAGCACGCAAAACGTCGAAATCGGCGGCACGCTGGTCATACGGCCCGCCAGCGCGACCCTGTCAAACAGCCAAGCGCTAGAACTGGTGCGCAATTGCGAGGCGTTGATTACCGAAACAGTGGACAAGCTGGATATCGGCGACGGGCTGCAATGGAACCGGCTACTGGCCGCGCTGATGTCGGTCGAAAACCTGGGCGATATCCTGATTGATCAGTCATCTTTTACCCTGATCAGCACGATAGACACGCAAACCATTGCACCCGGCGATGTCAGCATCCGCGAAACACAGCGGTTGGTACCGGGGCAAGAGACAAACAGCCTGATCGTCACGCTGGAAGACCGGCCCACACTTCTGATCGGCGTGCAGCTGACGGCAGATATCACAGAGCCGACCGGGCCGGTCATCGACCAGTTCACCACCGAATTACGCCAAAGCCTTGGCACCTATCTGGAAGCCATCGACACCAGCAAGCCGAACGCTGTGCTGACACTGGCCGAGACTGTGACAGCGCTTGCCGCGGATCAGACCATGACCGTGCTGACAGATCAGATCACCCTGACAAATTTCAGCCTCACCGCGTTGGAAACGGGTGAAGGGTCACTGCAAAATCTGACTTCGGATGGAACGCAACAGCTTAGCATCCCGCAAAATGCCATCCTGCGTCTGGCTGACCCCATCGTATCCTTCACATGGGAGGATCCCGCCTGATGGCTCTGGACGCCGAACGCATCATTGATATGGCTCCGGCGGGGCAGTTCGGGCTGGTGGATCGTTACCTGCCCGATCCCTATCGCCGGGCTTTATCGCGCCACGGGGATGCCATGGCCAGCCTCACCCGCGCGGCTCGCGATACGCTGCGCCGTAGCCTAAGCGAGCTTGAAGCAGTGCAGCGGTCGCGCGCGTTGGAATTCTTCAATGACCTCAGCGATGGCAAGCTGCTAGGCGCGCTGCATGATCAGGCCCCCTGGCCCGAAGATGACACCGAAACATTTCGCATCCGGCTAGGCCGGGTTGCAGCCCTTGCCATGCGCGGGGCCGCCACTGCTGACCGACTGCTGGCGCTCGCCGCATTGGCAGGCAACGGTCACGCGCTGGCAAGCGGCAGCATCGCGCAGGCGGTCCCGCCTGAAACCGATTATCGCTTTGTGCTCACCCAAAAGGACGCGCAGGGTCAAATCCAAAGCCAGACTCTGCAAGGGCGTACAGATCCCGGCCAAACCCGGCAATATTTTGTGAAACCCACAACGGGCGGGCTTTTCCCTGTTGATGTGATCGACGCGCCCTTGCGGCGCTATGATGCTGAAATCAGCCCGCTGCCCGGCGATCACTATCGGTTCGCGCTGGATAACCCAGCCAGTGAAAACCTTGCCGGGCTAGAGGACAGCGATCCGCTGCTCTGGCCTGATCCGACGTTTAGTATCACCGCAGGTGCCGCTCCTTTTGGGCCGTTCGCATTGGTCCAAACTGGACAAGCGCAGGCGATCATCGTCAACCGGGTGCTCGCCCCCGGTGCCACGTTAGATTTCAGCGTCCGAGACATGATCTGGAACCACCTTGAAACGGGCAGCACATCGCTGAGCAAACTGACCTGTCTGGGCAATAAGGACGCGCTTTATGCCGGGTTCGGACTGTCGGCAGATGATCACCTGATCCCTGCGCCCAATACGGACAAACCCATCGGGCCGCTCCTTACGCTACGCAGCAAGAGCGATCTGAACTTCACCGGCGCACAAAGCCACGGCGTGCCCAAGGACGCGACGGCACTCCACACCAGCCCACTGCAAGTTCCGTCCTTTTTGGGTGAGGGGCGGTCGCAGTGGCGTATCCTCACGCTCACAGCGCATGACGAGTCTGATCCCGATATCCACAAAGCGCAGTTCGCACCCGTACCCAGCACCGCAGACATCACGCTTTCGGCCCGCTGGTTCGGACGCAGGCCCGGCGAATTTGCCGTTGTCATGCCCGACACCGCACTTGCCGCTGACCACGGGGGACCGCTAAGCCATCGCACAATCTGGCGCGACCAGATGATCGAACGATTCAAACTGGCGGGGACCGTGCGGATCGCGAAAAACCTGCTGTTTTCGGCTGACGACGTCCTGCAAGACATCACTGAAATGCATTTCAGCGATAAGCTGCGCCCATCAGATCAAATGGAACTGAACGACCCGCTATATTTAACTGACAGCGTGCACCCCTCTGACAGCATCGAAATGCTAGAGCAGCGCGACCTGTCACTGGCCTCTGCTTTAACACAAACCGACCGGATTGAGCTGACCGCGAGTGATGCTCAGGTGGAGCCCGCGATCAGCGCCGCGCATCCGGTCGATACGATGACATTCGCAGCCGGGTTTCCGCCTGACCTGCGGGCCACGGCAAAACCGACCGACAGTATCGAAATCCTGCCAGAGATCCCCATTGATGCGCGTGATAGCGTCAGGCCGCAGGACACCCTGACCCTCACAGATGCAGAGCTGCGCCCGGACGACCTTACCAGCACGGGCCACCCTCGCGATAGCATGACACTATCGGCCGGACTGCCTGACAGCCTGCGTTCCGTAGCCCACCCGCGCGACACTATCGGGCTGGATCCCGGCGCGGAGATCCGCAGCCCGACCGATACCGACCCGCCACTGCGCACCCGTGCCATCACACTGCGTTCCGTGGTGCAGCCGCAGGACCGCATCACAATCCGCCGTCTGCGCAATGGCTAAACGGCAGCAACACATAAGGAGAGACCAAATGACATCCGAAACAATTCACCCACGCGGACATATGACCCTTCAGCTTCTTGATGATGCGGGCAATGTCACGGCCACATTTGCACATCACAATCAGGTTCTTGACGGCGGGCGCATGCTGCTTTTGTCGCTACTCAAGGGTGACAGCGTCATCGGGGATTATGAACTGATCCTCGGCAACAAAGAGTTCGACCCCATGGCCGAAAAACCGCTCGACCAGCCCGGTGTGGTCCCGGTCAAGCTGACCGGAAAACCCACGCTAAAAATGGTCGACAAAGAACTGACCATCACTTTCCGGGGCAATGTGGAGCAAGGTCAGGTCGTGATCGGCGGCGGTATGGTCGCCATCAGCGAAAAGAGCGGCGACAAAACCCGCGACCTCTATAACTTTGCCGCAACGCCCAATCAGGTCGAAATGGCCGATGGGCAATCCGTTTCGGTGAATTTCCGACTGGCCATGGAATAACGCCACCGGCCAACCCCAAAAGGAGAGAGACGATGCCGGACGACATCCCCGAAGAATTCGAAATTGGTGAGCTTCTGTCCGCAGCCGCGCTCAACCGGTTGCAGCAGCTGATCCTTGACCAGCTCGCCGGGCATGATCACACCGGCGGGGCCCAAGGCGCACCGATCGCGGCTGACGGGCTAGTCGATGGTTCCGTCATTACAGCCAAACTGGCCGACAAATCCGTCACCGAACCAAAGCTCGCAGATGGGGCCGTGTCGGCACGGGTGTTGGAAAACGGCGTGGTCAGGGCCACACATATCGCCGATGATGCGGTCACGACGGACGCGATCATAGACGCCGCTGTCACGCAGGATAAACTCTCGCCAGAGGTTCTCGCCTTGCTTTTGCGCGTTGGCGGCGGGGCCTCTTCGGCGTCGCAGGTCATCTGGCGCAATCCGATCTATGTATTCCCGATTGATGACGGACCAACACTCATCGAGGGGATCAACGACCCGACTGTATGGCGGTGGGATATTCCAGTGGTCAGCATCAACGACCGTGACGAACCGATCAGGTTCAACCCGAATATCGATCCGGAAAAGACCATCGACGTGATTGATTTCAAGCTCGATCAGCCAGAGAAACTGGTCTTTATGGAAAGAGAGCTAAATATCGCGGCCAGTGACATGGCCAGCGATCTGATGGCCGTCGGAGCGATCCGTTTTACAGAAGCAGAATTTGATGCGCCGCAGGATTTCCCAGCGACCGGCGCAGGTACAATCGCGCCGATGATGATGCGCATGGCACCGATGGAAGAGCCCGCAACTCGGTCAACCGCACAACCAGCCGCCCGTACCGCGACCGCCGCAACACAACCAGCAGCGCGCAGCACCACCGCTGCGGCGCAACCCGCGCTTACCGTGACCAGCAGCAACGGCAAATCAGCCGCAAAACGGGGCATGACGATCGCGACCGTCGATCCGGATGGCAGACCTGTCACGGCTGGCAGCGCAGATGCGATCACAGTCAGTGCCGGTTTCGGCGGACAGGACAGTTTTTACACCGATGGCGGTGCGATAGATTACCGCAATATCAGCGGCTCCAACGCGGGCGCGCAAACGGATGCGGCAGAAGCTGCCGGTCTGATGTTGTTCAACCTTGGGATAGATGACGACTATGCCGACGAAGCCAAGCTTTCCAACGAGGTCAAAGCGCAGCTCACCCTTGCATTTCAGGGCGACAAACGCTTTCTCGACCCGGACCGCCCGCTTTGGGGCGGCGGGAAGAGCTGGCTACCCGATATCCTGTATAATCCGCATCTGTTCGGGACCGGCTACGCGCTGTCCGGGGGCCGCAATGTGCTGTCGGTGACACGGCAGTTCAGAAGAGGCGCGCCAGAGGATCACTGGGTCCGGGTCCGCTTTGTCACCCCCTACCGGAATGCTTCCTACGCGGTGACCGTCACCCCACGCACCCACGGGACATATAAAATGATCAGCGCCAATATCCGGGCGAAAGCGACACAGCATGTGGATATTGAATTCACTGGCGCTGCGGCCCTTGACGGCGACGCGGTGCGATTTGACCGGCTCAGCAAGCTCAGCTTCGATCTGGCGGTCTTTGGTGAACTGGGTCAGGTCACATGATCAGCGCCCTGCCCGGTATCCTTGCGGACATGCTGGCCGCAGAGGTGACACATGTTGCCAGCAGCACGGAGCTGTTTGCGCAACCCTGCCGGGGTGTCGGCGGCGATGTGTCCTTTAGCAATGGTGACGCGGAGCGGGCCGCTGTTTTCGTCTCATTGGGACCGCTGGAACATGAAACCGATATCGGCGCGCGGGCCGATGGCGAGGTTATTCGCCTGCCCTTTCTGGCAGAGGTGAACATCGCACTCGCCGGACCTGTCGACGTGGTTCTGGACAACACAGAGCGTCAGCCTGCGGATGCCCCGGTGACAGGCGCAGATCTGTTGTTATCCGTGATTACTGGCTATCTGGGCACCGCACGGGATGCCGGGCGCAACGCACCGATCTCTATGGCCGAAACGCGGGCGGGCGGGCGGCGGATCGCGGCGGAATGGCGCTTTGGGCAAATCGTCTCGATCACACCCGAAACTGTGTCTGACCGCAGCCTCTGGCGGCTTCAGACAGTGTTCGAAGGAGTGCAAACGCTCAGCCCGCTGCCTGCCGAAGGCGGGCATATCGCACGGGCCGAAGTCAACGGGACAGTGGATGACAGGGTCATGACGGCCACCATTCAGGGGACTTCCAACCAGCTACCACTTGCGCTTTTCCTTGGCATCGGACCAGAGAATGCCGAACGGTTGGCCAGCTTTGATATGGTGCGGCTGGGCGATCTGGGGCGGGTGCCGCGTGATGAAATCACCGCATTGGCCACGCAAATCGCCGGAAGCAATGCCGGTTTGCAGGACGGTCTCACCGTGTTGCACGCAGTCCTGATGCTGCGGCGCGATGCCGTGCTGGGCGGGTTGAACGCCGCCTATCTTGATGAACGACACGCGGCGCTTACGCTCGACACGGTCTGGGACGGCACGACACTGACACTGCCTGCCGATATGCGCGCGGATCAACAATTGCGGTTCCAACTGATGGTCAGCCAGTTGATGCATCTGGTGCGCAGCGCGGACCGGGCGAAGGTCACGCTTGGGCAGCTGACAACCACGAATATCGGGGAAAACTGATGGCTGTGAAAAAAATTCTATCACCAGCCATGCGGGCCGCCGACCAGATCGAAAAACGCAGGAAAGCGGAAAAGGAACTTGTCCGGCGCAACGACCTTCAGACG
This sequence comes from Loktanella agnita, assembly GCF_046640325.1. Classification (NCBI taxonomy): domain Bacteria; kingdom Pseudomonadati; phylum Pseudomonadota; class Alphaproteobacteria; order Rhodobacterales; family Roseobacteraceae; genus Loktanella; species Loktanella agnita. The sequence goes on from NZ_JBJMBF010000011.1 coordinate 83,591, forward strand.
GCTGAAACTTACCAAAATTTGGTCGCGGCCCAAACAGCGACAAACGCCGCGCCCGCAGCTACACAGGCGACCATCGCTGTCGCAGCACTTGCCGACGATGGCATCATCCTGCGTGTCCCCGCAGGTGGCAGTGCAGAACTGACCGTGACAGGTTTAGGCGGCTGGCACTACAACGCGACGCAACTGACACTGGTCCCCTACGGGCGGAACATGGCGCTGCCGCTGACCTTGGAAAAGAACGAACCGGGGCCAACCGGATTCGCTGCGGCGCATGCGCTGCCGCTATCACCCCCGCTTTTTATCGGCGGGATCATATGCCAGTATCAGCCTGCGCTCACCCGAAGCAGCAATGTTGGCCGACGCGACCGACTGACTCTGACAGCGGATACCGATATTTCTGTCAGCATGTCCTCAGTCGGCACCGGGTCTTTCGTCACACCAAACAGTACATTCATCGGAAGACATGTCAGCAAGCTGACGCTCAACCAGCTGTATGCACATAGCGCCGCGCCATGGATTACCGCGATCTTGCCCAATACGGGCGAAGGGTTGAGCATCTCGCGCGATGACGACCGGGTGCTGCATCAGGTCCCGCGCAAGCTGGGGATTGATGACAGCGCCCAAAGCAGTGATCTGTCAGACTACCTGAACGAAAAATTTGAAGCGGGCGAAGACAGCGCGACCTTCCTTATCGGCAGCCGCACCGATTGCGTACTGCGCTTGCAGCTGCGATTGACACGCAGACAGCTTGCCACAGGGTTGGCAGACGAGGATGCATCGGGTGAAACCCTGCTGTCGCCTTGGCAGCCAGAGGTCCTTGTGCCCAACCTGCCCGCTGGCGGCGCGGGTACCATCAACCTGAGGGCCGATATAAATGTCGAGGGACCCGCACTGACAGGGTTGAAAGCCCCCGCGACCCTGCTGGACTGTCAGGGCATCCACCTGCCTCCGCGCGCCTCACTTCTGCAACGGTTTCATCTGCCGGGGAGCGGCGATCAGATACGGCAGTTTTCCGGCGTCTGGTTGTGTCTCTCCAACCCGCCGGACAAGGCAGAAACGCTGCAAATCGACCTTGCCGATTTCGACGCCGATATCGCTGGCCCTGGCAAACTCCGTGGCAGCGTCAAGGCCAATATCAGCCCGCGACAGATGGACCTGCACCCTATCGGGGATGGGATCTTTGCCCATTGGGCCGCGTTCGAAACACCGATCACAGTCGACATCCCTGATCTGGACCGGCAATTCGCACTGGTGCTGCGTGATGCCAGCGGCCCGATCCCGCTTTTGGAGTGCGCCGCAACATGGGCGCATCTGTCACCAGCCTTGTCGTGCAATCTGGGCCGGTCAGACCGCTGGACTCAGCGGCGCTTTGGGCAACCGGCCAAAGTACTACTGTTCGAGCTTGGTGAAACTACACAAGGTATCCCGGCAACCCTCACCGCACAAAGCGGTGCCACCACCACGACCATCACCTTTCCCGAAGACACCAGTGACCTAGTGCTAACTTTGCCCAGCGCCGCGCAAGTGCAGCTTTTCAGCAACCGCCAGATTACACTGTCAGATATGCAAATAAGCAGCAGCACGGCGCCCGAAACGCTCGGCTAATACACAGTGGTACCCGCGGCCGGACTCGAACCGGCACGGCCTTTCGGCCAAGAGATTTTAAGTCTCCGATGTCTACCATTCCACCACGCGGGCACAAAGCCATTCCTAATCTGCCCGCTGCGGCGGTGCAATATGTGATCAGATATCCGTGCCCTTAGGTGCGACAATCAAATGACGCTCTTGCAGCCATGGGTTCAGCGCCACCGCTGCACGCAGCACCTGCTGCGCGTCATCATGGCGGCCCAGCCCGATCAGGGTCAGCGCCTTGCCTGATAGCGCACCGATATGGTTGGGCACAATTTCCAGCGTGCGGTTCAGGTCGATCAAAGCCGCGTCGTAATCCTGTCGCAGATAACTGGCAAAGGCGCGCTGGTTATACCCTTCGGCATAATCGGGGCAGTAGGCCACCAGCCGGTCAAAGGCATCGCCTGCGCCCAGAAAATCAAACACGTCACGCCGGCGCATCCCTTCATCCAGCAGCGCCTGCGCTTGTTCATCAGGGGCTGTGGTCCAAACTGCCCAGATCTGTTGGTTCAACAGCCCCGCATCTGCCGCCGTTTCGGCGGCCTGTAGCCCGGCGATGATTTCATCCAGACGTGCGGCGTGATCGGGCACGGGCGGGCATGTCTTGGCGAATGCCGCAGGGGCGATCAGACAAAATGGGGCAATCCAGCGCATATGGAACTATCCGCGCAAGAGCAGTGCCGCGTCAAATCACGCAGGCGCGACCGGCGGCACACCTTCTTCCTTGACCGCTTGCATCGCCACATAGGTCGATGTGCTTGCCACATGCGGCAGTGTCGAAATTTTTTCTGCCAAAACCGCACGATAGCCCGGCATCCCGGAGGTCCGCACCTTCAAAAGATAATCGAACGACCCGGCGATCAGGTGGCATTGCTCCACCTCCGGCACGCGGACAACAGCAGCGTTGAAGGTCGCCAGCGCGGCTTCACGCGTGTCGGTCAGCTTCACCTCAACAAAGGCGATGTGATCGCGGCCCAGCCGGATCGGATCATAAAGCGCGCGATATCCGCGGATGATGCCGCTTTCTTCCAGCCGCTTCAGCCGGGCCTGCGTCGGCGATTTCGACAGACCGATCCGCCGGGCAAGCTCTGTCACGCTGATCCGGCCCTCCACGGTCAGCACGTTCAGAATCTTACGATCAAACACGTCCAGATCAGCAAGTCGTTCGGACATAAAAAACCCCTCAATTCAGACCAGCAGCCTGCATTTCACATCAATAGAGGGCGATACGCCTGCGGTCAACGCGGTACAATAGGTCAAAGAGTGAAAGGTCCCCCCATGCCCCGCGACGATAAAACTGACCTGCGCCAACAGATCGACGCTGCGATCTATAGCGATGAAGCCACCGCTGTCGCGCAGCTGACACAGATGGCCAACCTTTCCGCCACGGATCGTGAACTGATCAGCAACCACGCCGCTGCTCTGGTCGGCGACATCCGCGCCAGCAGCGATCCCGGTCTGATGGAGGTGTTTCTGGCCGAATACGGCCTGTCCACTGACGAAGGCATCGCGCTCATGTGTCTGGCCGAGGCGCTGCTGCGCGTACCCGATGCCGAAACCATGGATGACCTGATCGAGGATAAGATCGCGCCGTCCAATTGGGGCAAGCATCTGGGGCGTTCGGCTTCTTCACTGGTCAACGCCTCCACTTGGGCGCTGATGCTGACGGGCCGCGTTCTCGACGATGAAAAACCGGGGATGACCCGGCATTTGCGCAGCGCGGTCAAGCGGCTGGGCGAGCCCGTCATCCGCACTGCCGTCGCCCGCGCCATGCGTGAAATGGGGCGGCAATTCGTACTGGGCGAGACGATCCAGAAAGCGATGAAACGGGCCGAGGGGATGCAGGCCAAGGGATTCACCTACAGCTATGACATGCTGGGTGAGGCTGCGCGCACCGACGCGGATGCGCGCGGGTACCATGTGTCTTATTCGCGCGCGATCAGCGCAATTGCCGAACATTGCACCCATGACAGCGTCGCCGAAAACCCCGGTATCTCCGTCAAGCTTTCCGCGCTGCACGCCCGCTACGAGGTCGCGCAGAAAGACCGCGTGATGGATGAACTTGTCCCACGCGTCCGATCGCTTGCACTGCTCGCCAAATCGGCAGGCATGGGCTTCAACATCGACGCAGAAGAGGCCGACCGCCTTTCGCTCTCGCTCGACGTGATCGGGGCTGTGCTTTCGGATCGTTCGCTGGCAGGCTGGGACGGGTTCGGCGTGGTGGTGCAAGCTTACGGGCAACGAGCGCCGTTAGTTATTGACCAGCTTCACGACATGGCAACACGGCTTGACCGCAAGATCATGGTACGACTTGTCAAAGGAGCTTATTGGGATGCGGAGATCAAACGAGCACAGGTTCAAGGTATCGACGGCTTCCCGGTCTTCACCGCCAAAAGCCACACCGATATCAGCTATATCGCCACTGCGCGCAAGCTGCTGGGCATGACGGACAGGATCTATCCGCAATTCGCCACCCATAACGCCCATACCGTCGCCGCCGTGCTGCATATGGCCGATCAAATGGGCCGAACCCGCGAGGATTTCGAATTCCAACGCCTGCATGGCATGGGTGAAACCTTGCACACGATGGTGCTGCAAGCCGAACAAACCCGCTGCCGCATCTACGCCCCTGTCGGCGCGCACGAGGACCTTCTGGCCTATCTTGTCCGGCGCTTGCTGGAAAACGGGGCGAACTCCAGCTTTGTCAATCAAATCGTGGATGAAGACGTGCCCCCAGCGGTGGTGGCCGCTGATCCGTTTGACATGGCGGGCCAAGGCCCCGATCTGCCGAAAGGACCCGATATTTTCCAGCCAGAGCGCAGCAATTCAAAAGGCTGGGATCTGACCCACGCACCGACATTGACGGCCATCGACCACGGCCGCGCCGCTTATCAGACCGACCGCTGGACCTGCGGACCGATCATCGCAGGCGAGCCGTCCGACGGCTCCGCGCATGAGGTAATAAACCCAGCCCTACCGGGCGATATCGTGGGCACAACCCGCGACGCGACTGAACACGATATCGCCACCGCACTCAACGCCGCATCGCCTTGGCAGGCTGATCTTATGACGCGTGCTGCAGCCCTCAATGCAGCCGCCGATGCCTATGAAGCAAACGCCGAAGAACTCTTCGCGCTCTTGGCCCGTGAGGCAGGCAAAGGTCTTCCCGATGCGGTGGCTGAACTGCGCGAAGCGGTCGATTTCCTGCGGTACTATGCGGCCCAAGCGACCGCTGTCACAACGCCGCGCGGCATCTGGACCTGTATTAGCCCGTGGAACTTTCCGCTTGCCATTTTCACTGGACAAATCGCAGCGGCGCTGGCGACCGGGAACGCTGTGCTGGCAAAACCAGCAGAACAGACTCCGCTGATTGCCGCCCGCGCGGTAGAACTGCTGCATGCCGCCGGAGTCCCCAAGAACGCGCTACAGCTTCTGCCCGGCGGTGGCGATGTAGGCGCGGCACTGACGGCGGACATACGCATCAAAGGCGTCGCCTTCACAGGCTCTACCGCCACCGCGCTGAAAATCCGGACCAGCATGGCAGAGCATTGCGCGCCCGGCACACCGTTGATTGCCGAAACCGGCGGGCTGAACGCGATGATCGTGGACAGCACTGCCCTGCCCGAACATGCGGTGCGTGATATCGTGAACGGCGCGTTCCGCTCTGCCGGGCAGCGCTGCTCGGCCCTGCGCTGCCTTTATGTGCAAGAGGATATATCCCAAAACCTGCTGAAAATGCTGAAAGGCGCAATGGATGAACTTTCCCTTGGCAACCCGTGGCACCTGTCCACAGATGTAGGCCCTGTCATTGACGCCGCCGCCCACAAGACCATCGCCGATCATATCGCCACCGCAAAGGCCGAAAACCGGATCATCCACCAATTGAACGCCCCGGCAGAGGGGCATTTCATTGCCCCTACAGTCATCCGTGTGAACAGTATCGCCGCCATGACGCGCGAAATCTTTGGCCCCGTCCTGCATGTGGCAACCTTCAAAGCGCACGAGCTAGACATGGTCATCGCCGCCATCAACGCCACCGGCTATGGGCTGACCTTTGGCTTGCACACAAGGATTGATGACCGTGTGCAAACCATTGTTGAAAAGATTGAGGCAGGCAATATCTACGTCAACCGCGACCAGATCGGCGCGGTCGTCGGCAGCCAGCCTTTTGGTGGCGAAGGGCTGTCAGGGACCGGCCCCAAGGCAGGCGGAGCGCACTACCTGCCGCGGTTCAGCGCCACACAAGCCCCAGAGACCCGCGAAAGCTGGGACAGCGCGGCTGACCTAAAAGCCCTTCATAAAAACCTATCCGCTGCCACCCCCAGCGATCCCGGCGCACCCACTGACCTGCCCGGCGTGACCGGCGAATCCAACCGGCTGAGCATACTGCCCCGTGGTCCGATCCTCTGTATGGGACCGGGCGCAGACACCGCGCGGGCGCAGGCAGATGCGGTCACAGCCTTGGGCGGCCTGCCTGTCATTGCCAATGGTAATCTGCCCGCCACACAGCTGACCAGCCTGCGTCCGCTGTCTGCGGTAATCTGGTGGGGCGACGCGGACACCGGACAAGCGCTGGAACGCGCGCTTAGTCAGCGTGAGGGCCCGATCATCGCGTTGATCACCGGGATGCCGGACGCCGCCCATGTTCTGCATGAACGACATGTCTGCATCGACACCACAGCAGCAGGCGGAAACGCCGCCCTGCTGGCAGAGGTTGCAGCTTCCGCTTGACCGTCCCGACCAGTTCGTTAACGGTCGCGGCATGATACCCATCCGCGACCACAACCCCTCTGAACGCAGGCCATATGTCACGCTGATCCTCATCGCGATCAACGTGGGCATCTTCGTTTGGGGCTATACGGCGCTAAGCTCCGACATGCTGATGGCGCGGTTCTATTTCGACTACGCCATGATCCCGGCCCGGCTGTCGCAGGCGGAAAATTCGGTCTCGCTCGTGACGTCGATCTTCCTGCATGGGGGGATCATGCATCTGGCAGGGAACATGCTGTTTCTGTGGATTTTTGGGGATAATCTGGAAGACAAGATGGGGCACATCCCGTTTCTGCTCTTCTACCTTATCTGTGGCGTGGGCGCGAACCTCGCGCAATTCGCGAGCGAGCCGGATTCCATCGTGCCAGTCATCGGAGCCTCCGGCGCCATTGCCGGGGTGATGGGGGGCTACCTTCTGCTTTTCCCCAAGGCAAAGGTCGACATCTTTGTCTTTTTCATCGTCTTCTTCCGCATCCTGCCCATCCCGGCCTGGATCACGCTTGGGGTCTGGTTCGGGATGCAGCTGTTCAATGGGGTGAATGTGGATACCACCGCCGGCGGGGTCGCCTATTGGGCGCATGCGGGCGGGTTTATCATCGGGTTACTGGCCACCCTGCCGCTCTGGCTCAAGCTGGGCGGGGTACGGTTTTGGAAGCGCACAGACGGGCATCCGGACCACCCGGATGCGCAGTATGGGCGCAGCAATATCCCTATCGTCAGACGATAGGGACAGACGCTAATCCTTGCGGATAACTTTCGCAAAAGTCTCAAAGATCGGCTCGTTGGCGCAAATCAGCGTGCCTTCTGCCAGAATATCGCCTTCAGGCGTGATCGCCTCAGCAATCCCGCCCGCCTCGCGGACGATGACCAGACCAGCGGCAATATCCCAAGCCTTCAGCCCACGCTCCCAATAGCCATCATAGCGGCCAGCGGCCACATAAGCGAGGTCAAGCGCCGCCGCACCGAACCGGCGCACCCCTGCGGTCGCGGGCAACAGGCGGGCTAGATCCTGAATGGTTGCAGGCAAATCAGCGCGACCGCCAAAAGGCAGGCCCGTGGCAAAGATGCTTTCAATCATGCGATGACGACCAGAAACGCGCAAACGGCCTTCATTCAGCCATGCACCGCCACCCTTTTCAGCATAGAACATCTCGTCCTTGGCCGGGTCATAGACTACGCCCGCAACGATCTGGCCCTTATGTTCAAGCGCGATGGACACAGCCCAATGGGGCAGCCCGTGCAGGAAATTCGTGGTACCGTCCAGCGGGTCCACAATCCAGCGACGGGTCGGATCTTCGCCCGCGATCTCTTTGCCCTCTTCGCCCAGAAACCCATAGGACGGACGGGCGCGCATCAATTCCTCACGGATGGTTTCCTCGGCCGTGCGGTCAGCGCGGGTGACAAAATCGCCAGGGCCCTTTGTACTGACTTGCAGGTTCTCGACTTCGCCGAAATCCTTCAAGAGCGCGCGACCGGCCTTCCGGGCGGTCTTCATCATCACATTCAGGTTCGCACTGCCAGCCATTGCGGGGCCTCCGAATTTTCAGGATCAGTGGCGGCGTATAGGCGCAACATCCCGATGGAACAAGAGCCAACACAGCCCATGCGGCTTAATAACTTATTTCCACTCCTCTGCGATACGGGCAGCGACCGCAAAGATTTAGTCCAATATGCCCAGACGCCACCTAGATCACTTCCTGCACGAATCCCAGATTGCCGGGCACATATCAGGCCTGCACCTTACAAAACGTATCGGTGCGGCCAGTATGTTGGTTGGCGTTTGTGGGTTAAACGGCATGTGGCTTCCAGCGTCGGCAATAATGGCCGCACTTTTGGTACTCGAAACACTGTCCTACCCGCTGAACAAACGGGCTAGCCATTTCGACAGGCCGCTCAACCTGCCTTTGGCGCTTGCGATTTTTCTTGTCAATCTAACAACAATCCTTCCATTTTTGGCCTTCGCCTTCCTGCTGTCGACCAGCGATAGCTTACCCTTCGTGTTGATCGGATATATGTGGGTTTTCGGCGTCTTTGTGCATGTCAGCAACGTGTTCGGCCTGCTCCCCCTCTATAACTGGAGCCAGATGACACCCGCCTTTGCCACCATTTTTATGATGCTCTGGAACCTTAGCAATAACCCGGCCTTTCCGTCATCAAATGTCGCGTGGTACGTGCTTGCCATTCTGACAACGGTCTATATCGCCAACACCTTTGATACGATGAATCTACAAAAGGACACGCACCGCGCCCTGCGGCGGGCGCAAAACGAAGCCAATGCGCGGTTGATGGAACTTGAACGGCTGTCGCGGCATGATAAATTAACAGGTCTGATGAACCGGCAAGCGTTCGAAGACACGCTCGAAAGCCTGATGCGACAGCATGCCAATCGGCTGGGGGTGACGGTCTTTGTTATGGACCTTGACGGGTTCAAACCGATCAATGACAGCTACAGTCACACCGCTGGCGACGCCGTGCTGGTCACACTTGCAGACAGGCTGCGCGCGCTCGCGGGTAAAGATGGTCATGTGGCACGACTGGGTGGCGATGAATTCGCTATTATAAAGGCAACGATCATATCCGCCAAAGCAGCGCAGCGGTTCAGTGAACGCATCATGGGCGTAATCGAAGAACCAATTCCGTTTGAGCAGAAAAACCTAAAGGTCAGCGCCAGTCTTGGCATCGCACGGCAAGGGCGCGATGCCGAAACCATGGCGTCACTCATGTCTGGCGCGGATCAGGCAATGTCTCAGGCCAAGCAGGATCCTGACAAGCGGCCTGTCATCTATGACAAAACAGCCTTCCCGACCCGCGCCACCTTGGAAGACCGCAACGTGCTGATCCGGGCAATGGCAGATCATCAGATCGTCCCCTACTACCAACCCAAAGTTTCGCTGGAAACCGGGCGCATTGTCGGGTTCGAAGCGCTTTCGCGCTGGGAACACCCGACAAGGGGCTTGGTGTCACCTGCCGCATTTCTGCCATTGATCAATGAATTAGGCCTGCAAGGCGCCTTCATGCTGCACACTGCGGAACATGTCTTGCGCAACATTCAGGCATGGACAGCCGAAGGGCTAAACCCCGGGCAGGTCTCCATCAATGTGTCAGAAACAACATTGGCGACAGTGACGGGGCATAACGACCTTCTCGAACTGATCGACCGATACCCGCATCTGCGGCGGCACCTGACATTTGAAATCACCGAAGACATCTTTATTGCGCGTTCCAGCGAAATGATTCAGCGGTCGATTGCCAATTTTCGGCGGGCGGGGGTGCGTATCTCACTTGATGATTTCGGCACCGGCTTCGCATCATTCCAACACCTGAAAGATTTGGAATTCGATGAATTGAAACTTGATACATGTTTTGTGCGCGACCTTGGGGTCGATCCGGCAACCCATGTGCTTGTCGATGGGCTTTTGACCATGGGCAAAGGGTTGGGTGTTCACGTGATCGCCGAAGGCGTCGAAACCCCGCAGCAACGCGATATGCTTTATGAAATGGGCTGCGAAGTGGTGCAAGGCTACTACTACGGCATGGCCGCCCCTTTCAGCGAAACCATGATCAGACTCGAAGCCGAAGGGTATTTTACGCCCATACCACAGCAAAAACCGCAGCCGCTGACACAAAATTTAGAACAAAACACGCCTAAGGCCGCTGCAACTTGACCGCTTCCTGCCGGGCCAGCCGGATCAAATGCGCCATAAACGGGCGGCTTGTATCCTCCGCCCGCGTCGCCGCGTATAACCTGCGAGTGATTCCGGCTTTGGTAAGCGGGCGGGTCACATAATCGGAATTGTATCGGACCTGCCGAACCACCCAATCAGGCAGCACTGCAACCCCACGGTTAGAGGCCACCAGCAGCAAGATCACCGCCGTCAATTCAACCTGACGCACCGCAGCCGGTTCCACCTTGGCCGGGGTCAGCAGCTGCGAAAAAATATCCAGCCGGGCGCGGTCGACCGGATAGGTGATTAAGGTCTGACCACGGAAATCTTCGGCCTCGATCACGTCTTTCTGCGCAAGCGGATGCTGCGCAGCGGCCACAAACACAGGCTCATAGTCGAAAAGCGGGGTGAAATCAGTTTCGGGCATCTCCTCCGGGTCGGAAGACACCACCAAATCCACCTCTTCCTTGCGCAGAGCGGGCAACGCGTCAAACGCCAGACCCGGGCGGATATCCACATCCACCTCTGGCCAAGCCTTACGGAACTGCTCCAGCACTGGGAACAGCCACTCGAAACAGGCATGACATTCAATCGCGATATGCAGGCGGCCCGCACTGCCCGCCACAAGCCCTGAAAACTCTGCCTCCAGTGCGGCGACCTGCGGCAGGATGCGCTCTGCCGCGGCCAGCATCTTCATCCCTGCCGAAGACAGGCGCAGCGGTTTGGACCTGCGCACAAAAAGCTCCACCCCCGCCTGATCCTCTATCCCCTTGATCTGATGCGACAAAGCGGACTGTGTGATGTTCAACTGATCGGCGGCGCGGGCCAGCCCGCCGGTGTCATGGATCGCTTTGATCGTGCGCAAATGGCGGAACTCGATATGCATATGTGAGCCGACCTCATCATCGTGCTGAAGTTTATGAATTTGCCTCAGATCAATAGAGATGGCAAACATGCAAAGCAAGAGAGAGGTCCGCCACATGTCCGTCCCATCCATTTCCTTCGAATTTTTCCCGCCGAAATCGCTCGCCGGATCGTTTCGGCTTTGGGACTGCGTGAACACCCTCGCACCGCTGGACCCCAGCTTTGTGTCCGTGACCTATGGCGCGGGCGGCACGACGCGGCAACTCACGCATGAGGCCGTGGGCACCATCCATAAAACCAGCGGGTTGAACGTGGCCGCGCATCTGACCTGTGTCGATGCCTCAAAATCCGAAACGCTGGAAATCGCCGAAAGCTATGCTGATGCAGGCGTGACCGAAATCGTCGCCCTGCGCGGCGATGCCCCCAAAGGCACAACAAAATTCACACCCCACCCCGAAGGTTTCAGCAGTTCGGTCGAACTGATTGCAGCGCTCGCCGAGACAGGGAAATTCAAACTGCGCGTCGGGGCCTATCCTGAAAAGCACCCCGAAGCAGCCGATCAGGCCGCCGATATTGATTTCCTGAAACGCAAGATCGACGCGGGCGCAACATCAGCCATCACACAGTTCTTTTTCGAAGCCGATACCTTCTTTCGCTTCCGCGATGCCTGCGTAAAGGCGGGGATCGACGCGCCGATCATTCCCGGAATCCTGCCGATTGAAAACTGGGGCGGCACCCAACGTTTTGCTGCGCAATGCGGCACGCATATTCCTCAGCTGATCCAAGACGCGTTCGCCCATGCCGCAGGACAAGGCACGACCGAACTGCTGGCCACCGCGATTGCGACCGAATTATGTGATGATCTTTTGCAGGGCGGGGTGGAACATCTGCATTTCTACACGCTCAACCGGCCAGAGCTCAGCCGCGATGTATGCCACGCGCTTGGCGTGACACCAAAAGTACGGTTGCAAAACGTAGCCTGACGGTCCAGCTTCGCGCCGAATAACGAGCCGGAGCGACCATGTTTATTGCCAACTCTCCCGAGCAACTGCCAGACCGCGAGACGCTATTGTCGCTCTCCGGTCTGGACTTCATGCAGGCCATGCAGCGCGGGGAGATCAGCCGCCCGCCCATTTCCGCCTTGCTCAACTATGCGCTCGACACGGTCGAACCCGGCAAGGTCATCTTTCGCGGAACGCCGGATTTTTCCCATACGAACCCCATGGGCGGGGTCCATGGCGGCTGGTACGGCACGCTGCTTGACAGTTGCATGGCCTGCGCAATCATGACGACCGTGCCCAAAGGGTCGATCTATACCACACTTGAATACAAGGTGAATCTCACCCGCGCGATCCCGCTGGGCACAGAGATCCTGGCCACCGGAACGATCGACCACGCAGGCCGGTCGACAGGAGTCGCGCATGGAGAAATCCGAGGCGCCGCAGATGGCAAGCTCTATGCCACTGGGTCCACAACCTGCCTGATCATGCAGCTTGCGGGATAAGGCGGCGATGAACCAGCTCAGATTTCTTCTGGATATTGCCCCGTTCGTCGCATTCCTTATTTGGATAGCTCTGGCGACCGTCATTTGGACCAAAGGCTTGGAACGCCCGTTCTTTTTCAAGCTTTCCATCATCTCCGTAATATCTATGGTTGGATATCTTTGTCTCATTGCGTTCGGCGTATTGGGCGCAGGCTTTTCCGATGGTCTCATCCTTCCGAACTATGATGCCTACATCACGCCATTCCCGGTTTTTTTCTTTGGCATCCCTGCAATCGCCCTGACGATTTTAGCGCTATATGTCGTGGTCGTAGTCCGCACACGACATTTCCACTTGCCGACCTTCGCCTTTGTAGCACTCACCATCTATTTCTTATGTTCGGCCTGGATGACGCATGTCAGCGTCATTGTCAGTATCTAAAGCGTTTCGATTTTAACCTGAGACATCATAGATCACCCATTGCGTTTGAGCCGCAGGCAAAAGGCAGCGATTGGCGATTCAGGTGTAAATCGAAATGCTCTAAAGCTAAACGGACAACCGCGATCGTGCCGTGCGCCGCTTACCGGTCACCTCTTCACGCGGGACGCTTTCGTGGATACGTTCCGATATATCCGTTCCGATGATCCGGCGGCGGCGGGACAGGAATATCTTTGACCAACCGCGCCAGTTTCCCATTGAGGGCGCAGTCACATCCTGCACGAAACGGTCGCGCCAGCCATCAGGCAAGGGCAGGTTACACCCCGCCAGACGCTCCAACATCCAGACCAAGGGAATATTCGCCAGCGGGCGCGCCCAGGGGTAGTCACCCACCTGGCCACCCACATCGCCGTGATTGCCGCGAAACCACACTTGTTCCAGATGACCCTGCCAATCACTTGGGCAGGCCCACATCACCGGGGCATAAGCCTCACGCCGTTCATCCATTGCCAGCGCATGAAACCCGTGGCGGATATGGTGGCCCAGCATATCATTGTGGAAATCATGGTTCGCCTGCGCCCAGCGCCACAGGATCGGCAGGCGCAACCCCAGCGCCTTGACCGTATCCCAAACCGCTACCGCCTCAATTTGCACGTCAGGATGGCAATAGATCTCGCGGAATTTCAGCGCCACAGGCTGACGCGCGCCGGTGCGATAATGGCGATAGGCCTGCCGGACCGCGCGCACAGTGGCATTGTCGGCGCGGACCAGACCGACCAAATCGATCACCCCCGCCAGTGACCGCACGGCGTAGGCTCCCCGCGAATACCCGATCAGCACAATCTGATCGCCCGGTCGATAGCGCGACGCGACGACACCATACGCCCGCTCGATCTGGCGATTGATGCCCTTGCCGGTCATCACCCCCCAGGTGCCCGCCCAGTCGCGCCACTGGATACCGGCTTCGTAATGCACGGTCAGGTTCGCGGTGCGACTGACCTCGCGCAGCAACTTAAATGTAATTCCGGCATTGGTTTCACGCCCCGGTTCCAGCGATGACATGGTCCCGTCCAGAATGACAACATGGGTCGCTGGGCCCCTGTGCCGTACGCCGCCGTCTTCGGTGCGCGCACGGCGCCCGAATAGACCAAAGAACCAATCACGCAGCGGCACTGTCATCCTTTGCAGCTTCGATAGCCTGCCATACGCGATGCGGGGTAAACGGCATGTCGATCTGCCGCACGCCAACCTCCCACAGCGCATCAATCACCGCATTGGCCACGGCGGCCAGCGCACCAACAGTGCCAGCCTCGCCACAGCCTTTCATCCCCATCGGGTTATTCACCGATGGTGTCGGCTCTGTCGCAAAACTAATCATGGGCAGCGCATTTGCACGCGGCATCCCGTAATCCATGAAGGTGGCAGTCAACAACTGCCCATCCGCGTCAAAAACCACATGTTCGGTCAGCGCCTGCCCAATGCCTTGGGCGACACCGCCATGCACCTGCCCTTCGGCCAGCATCGGGTTGATCAGGTTCCCAAAATCATCAACCACCGTATACCGGTCAACCGTGACGACCCCGGTTTCGGGATCAATCTCAACCTCGGCGATATGGGCGCCGTTGGGAAAGCTGCGAGCATCCAGCGTGATCCGGGCGGTGTGGGATAGCAGTTCGTCGCGGCCCGCCTCTCGTGCCAGATCCGCGACCTCCAACATGGTCGGCGTCAGGTTGGAACCGGCAATACGGAACCGTTCGTCATCAAAACTGACGGCCCCCGCATCGACGTTTTCATGCTCTGCCAGAAATGCGCTGAACGCAGTGACCATTACATCAACCGTGGCCAGCGTCGCCGTGTTTTGCACGGTTACAGAACGCGAGCCACCGGTGCCGCCACCCTCGGCAATTTGATCGCTATCACCCTGAATGACGGCAATACGCTCCACCGGAATGCCTGTGTGATCCGACAGGAACTTTGCATAGACGGTTTCATGCCCCTGCCCGTTCGACTGGGTGCCCACATAGATCAGCGCGCCATCATCCACGAAGGCAACGCTAGTCGTTTCGGACGGATCACCAAGGATGCTTTCAATATAATAGCACAGCCCCTGCCCGCGCAGTTTGCCTTCCCCGGCAGAGGCCGCCTTGCGGGTAGCAAACCCGTCACGGTCAGCCGCACCCGCGGCGGTGTTCAGCACCTTGGCAAATTCACCAACATCATATGTCACACCCGTTACGCTGGTATAAGGAAACTTGTCCGGCGCAATGAAATTCGTCTCGCGCAATTGCCAGGGGTCCAGTCCCAACTGCCTTGCCGCCTCATCCATCACACGTTCCAACACAAAAATCGCCTCTGGTCGCCCCGCACCACGATAGGCATCAACTGGTGTGGTATTGGTAAATATACCGCGCGTCCGCATGCAGGCGGTCTGCACGTCATAGGTGCCCATCATCACCTTGGCGAACAGTTCAGTCTGGATCGGCTGCGCAAATTGGGAATTATATGCGCCCATATTGGCAATGGTATCAAGATGATAAGCTGTGATGCGGTAATTGGCATCAAATGCGATGGTGGCTGTCGTCACCAGATCGCGGCCCGCATTGTCGGTTAACATCGCCTCTGTCCGGTCGGACATCCAACGGACAGGGCGGCCCAGGACGCGGGCAGCATGGGCGACCACGAAATATTCCGGATAGCGCATGCCCTTCATCCCGAAACCGCCGCCCACATCAGGGTTGGTTACGCGAATCTCGTCCTTAGGCAGATCGAAATGGCGGGCCAGATCGTCTTTCATCCCCCAAACGCCCTGACCACCAAAGGCCAGATGCAACCGACCATCCACCACTTCGGCAAAACAGCCGCGCGGCTCCATCGCATTGACGATGATACGATTATCGAAAACCTCTGCGCGCACCACATGATCCGCAGCGGCAATCGCAGTCTCCACCGCGGGCACATCGCCCAAAATCCAATCGAAAGCGAGGTTTTCAGGCGCCTCAGGATGGATCGGATCGCCGCCAATCGCCAGATCGACATGCACAGGCAGGTCGTCAATCTCCAACACGATGGCCTCTGCCGCATCCTTCGCCGAGATCAGACTGTCCGCGACAATCATCGCTACAGCCTCGCCCACATGGCGCACGCGGGCACGGGCCAGCATCGGGCGTTCCGGCGCAGCCCCTTTAGAGCCATCCTGATTTTTAACTGTCACCCCGCCCAGACCAATCTTCACACCCGCCGCTTCCAGATCATCCAGCGTCACAATCAGATGCACGCCGGGCATCTGGCGAGCATCGTCAACGTCCAAATCCGTAATTTCACCATGCGCGACAGAGGCGCGCAGGAAATAAGCAAACAAAGCCCCCTCAGGTGCAATATCATCCACATAGCGGCCATGGCCGGTCAGCAGTCTGACATCCTCAACCCGCCCAACCGATTGGCTTTTGCCGAATTTTTCCATCTGCCATTCCCCCGCTGCGATGCTCATTTCACACTAGGCAACACGCGCCTGTTGTCCAGCCATGCAGGGGGCAAATCAGATTTTTGAAAAAAATCGTCACGGGTCGGGAATAAACCCGCGGGCCCCGGCGTATCCCTTATGACCGGCAGATGACCCGGCAGGAATGAAACCAACCCAGACGGAGTGACCCAATGAAACTTTCCCTGATCGCACTTTCCCTTGTTGTCGGGCTCAGCGCCTGTGATGCATATGCGGCCGGCCACGGAACAGCCCCTGCCGTCGAAGCCAACGGCATCCTGACCGACGCCAGCGGCATGAGCCTTTATACATTCGATCCCGACACCGCGACCTCATCGGCCTGCAACGGCGGCTGCGCACGCAACTGGCCACCACTCGCCGCCGCTGCAGATGCCGATGAGACTGGGAAATTCACCGCGATCACCCGCGATGATGGCAGCAAGCAATGGGCCTATGATGGTCAGCCCCTGTACCTGTGGGTCAATGACAGCAAGCCCGGCGACATCACCGGCGACGGCGTTGGCGGCAACTGGCACCTCGCACGGCCATAAGCCACGAGGCAGGACAGGTCCGGCCCCTCCCTCCGGCCCTGTCCGCCACGCCTCTGATTTTTGCGTTCCCAAGCGCAGGCCTGTCGTCAGCAATGACGCAGGCCCTTTTACTTGGGCCATCCATTCGGTATCTGACCCCAAACTGACTTGGGATATCCGACCATGGGCATGGAAAAGACATTTGACGCGCGCGAAGCCGAAACCCGGCTTTATAAAATGTGGGAAGAGGCAGGCGCCTTCAAAGCGGGGGCCAACGCCAAACCCGATGCGAAAACATTCTGCATCCAACTGCCGCCGCCCAACGTCACCGGGCATCTGCATGTGGGGCACGCCTTCAACCACACGCTGATGGACATCCTGACTCGCTGGAAGCGGATGCAAGGGTTTGACACGCTCTGGCAGCCGGGGTTGGACCATGCGGGTATCGCCACGCAGCTAATGGTCGAAAAAGACATGGCCGAAAAAGGCGAAGGCAAGCGCACGGATATGGCGCGCGATGACTTCCTCAAAAAGGTCTGGGACTGGAAGGCTCAAAAAGGCGGCGTGATCGAACAACAGGCGCGGCGGCTTGGCGACAGCATGGATTGGGAACGGTCCGCCTTCACCATGTCCGGCGCGTCAACTGCGCCAGCCACGGAAAAGCCCGGCAATTTCCACGACGCCGTGCTCAAAGTCTTTGTCGACATGTACAACAAAGGCCTGATCTATCGCGGCAAGCGACTGGTCAACTGGGACCCGCATTTCGAAACCGCGATTTCCGACCTTGAGGTCGAAAATATCGAGGTCGACGGCCACATGTGGCACTTCAAATACCCGCTCGCCGGTGGGGAAACCTATGAATACGTCGAAAAAGACGAAGACGGGAACGTCACCCTACGCGAAACGCGCGATTACATCTCCATCGCGACCACCCGGCCCGAAACCATGTTGGGCGATGGCGCAGTCGCGGTCCACAAAGATGACGAACGCTATGCGCCCATCGTCGGCAAGCTCTGCGAAATTCCCGTCGGGCCCAAGGAATCCCGCCGCCTGATCCCGATCATCACCGATCCTTATCCGGACATGGCGTTCGGCTCGGGCGCGGTGAAGATCACCGGCGCCCATGACTTCAACGACTACGAGGTCGCCAAGCGCGGCGGCATCCCGATGTATTCGCTGATGGATACCAAAGGGAACATGCGGTCCGATGGCAAACCTTATGTCGAGGAAGCCGCCGTGGCCCAGCGCATCGCCAATGGCGAACAGGGCTTCGACGAGAACATGATCGCCGCAATGAACCTTGTCCCCGACGCCTATCGCGGGCTGGACCGGTTCGAGGCCCGCAAGCGCGTGGTCGCAGACATCACCGCCGAAGGTCTGGCCGTCATGACCGTCGCCACCGACGCGCGTCTGGGAAAGGCAGCGACCAAGGCCCCCACTGCACCCGAAGAAGGCGGCGAGGCGCGGACCGAGGAAGAACAACTCGTCCCGCTGGTCGAGGCGAAAAAGATCATGCAGCCCTTCGGCGACCGCTCCAAAGTCGTGATCGAACCAATGCTGACTGACCAGTGGTTCGTGGATTCGGCGAAAATCGTCGGCCCAGCGCTGGAGTCCGTGCGCGAGGGCCGGGTCAAGATCATGCCCGAAAGCGGCGAAAAGGTCTTCTATCACTGGCTGGAAAATATCGAACCTTGGTGCATCTCGCGCCAGCTCTGGTGGGGACACCAGATCCCGGTTTGGTATGGAATCAGTACGGAAAAATCAGAGGACGGCAAACGCAAATTCAATCTCAACGGTCGAACATTCAAGTCATTTGCTACTGAATCTGAAGCAATCAAATGGTTTGAAGAATACTATGGAATAGACGTAGTGGTTGTACCGTCACCTCCAACGGACACCGACCTAAGAAAGCAATTCGAGGCAAATCTCAGTACGCTGACGCTAGGCGAACGGTTTCGGGCAGAAGCCGATGGATCGGCTTTCAAACTTCCTATCTACCGCGACCCCGACGTCCTCGACACATGGTTCTCCTCCGGCCTCTGGCCCTTCGGCACGTTGGGCTGGCCCGAAGACACCGAGGCGATGAAATACTTCCCCGGTGACGTACTGATCACCGGGCAGGATATCCTGTTCTTCTGGGTCGCCCGGATGATGATGATGTCCGAGGCGGTGATGGGCCAGGAACCCTTCCACACGGTCTACCTGCACCAGCTGCTGCGCGACGAAAAGGGCGAGAAGATGTCCAAGACGCGCGGCAACGTCATCGACCCGCTGGACATGATCGACCAATACGGTGCCGACGCGCTGCGCATGTCCAACGCGGCCATGGCGGCCATCGGCGGTGTGCTGAAAATCTCCGAGGACCGGATCAAGGGCTACCGCAATTTCGGCACCAAAATCTGGAACGCCTGCCGGTTCGCAGAAATGAACGATGTGTTCAGCCACCGCGCGCCCGGGTCCGACGCAAGTCCGACGCAAGTCCGATCCATTCCAGACCCGCAGTTTACGGTCAACAAATGGATCATCGGCGAAACCGCCAAGACGTTGGAAACGGTCAACCAAGCCCTTGAAACCTATCGGTTTAACGACGCCGCCAACGCGCTTTATGCCTTTGTCTGGGGCAAGGTCTGCGACTGGTACGTCGAACTGTCCAAACCGCTGCTACTGGACGGAAATGAAACAGAAAAATCCGAAACCCGCCGCACCATGTCATGGGTTCTGGACCAATGTATGATCATGCTGCACCCCATCATGCCCTTCATCACAGAAGAGCTGTGGCAAACCTTGGGCAAGCGCGAAAAAATGCTGGTGCACACCGATTGGCCGACCTACCAAGCCGCTGATTTGGTTGACGAAAACGCCGACCACGCGATGAACTGGGTGATCAGCCTGATCGAAGGCATCCGCTCTGCCCGCGCCCAGGTGCACGTCCCCGCCGGGGCCAAAGTGCCGCTGCTGGTCACCGGGCTGGACACACGCGGTCAGGCCGCTTGGGATGGTAACGAAGTCATGATCAAACGGCTCGCCCGCGTGGAAAATCTCGATCATGTCGCAAGCTTCCCCAAAGGCTGTGTGACCGTCCCGATGGAAGGCGGCACATTCGGCATCCCGCTCGCTGATCTGATTGATGTCAAAGAAGAAATCGCACGGCTGGAAAAGACCTTGCAGAAGCTGGGCAAGGAACTTGGCGGCCTGCGCGGACGGCTGAACAACCCCAAATTCGTGGCCTCCGCCCCGGATGAGGTCGTGGCCGAAGCGCGCGAAAACCTCGCCCTGCGGGAAGAGGAAGAAGCCCAACTCAAAGCCGCCATCGCGCGGTTGCAAGAAATCGGCTGAGTCAACAGGGGCGGCCGCTTAGGCCGCCTTTAACCATTCTAGGGGACAACGTCACACGCAGCGGACGACCGCGGAACACAAGAATACGAACCTTCGACCAGCTCTTGCAACCGCTTCAACGGCCCGGTTATGTGACGGCATGACACAGCCCAAGCTTACCCCGCTCGCCGCCCGCCTGCCTGCCTCGGTCCCTTTTGTTGGACCGGAAGCGCAGGAAAGGCAGCGAAACCAACAATTTATCGCCCGTCTGGGCGCAAATGAGTCCGGCTTCGGCCCCTCGCCCAAAGCCATCGCAGCCATGCAAAAAGCCGCGTCCGAGGTTTGGATGTATGGTGATGCCGAAAACCACGATCTGCGGCACACGCTTGCGAAAATGCATGGCGTCGCGCCCGAAAATATCATGGTCGGACAAGGGATTGACGGGCTGCTGGGCGTACTGGTCCGGCTTTACGTGGCCAAAGGCGAAAATGTCGTGACCTCTGCCGGGGCCTATCCGACCTTCAACTATCATGTCGCCGGTTTTGGCGGGGTACTGCACACAGTGCCGTACAAGGACGACCACGAAGACCCCGATGCGCTCATTGCCAAAGCATTGGAAACGCAGGCGAAACTGATCTACATCTCCAACCCTGATAACCCCATGGGCACATGGCACAGCGCCGAAACCATGGCGCAAATGATCGCCAAGACGCCAGTTGGCAGCCTGCTGATCCTGGACGAGGCTTATATTGACCTCGCCCCCGACGGAACCGCGCCCGCCATCGACGTGACCAACCCGAATGTGATCCGGATGCGCACCTTTTCCAAGGCGCATGGCATGGCCGGCGCGCGGGTCGGCTACGCCATCGGGCACGCCGAAGTCATCAATGCATTCAACAAGGTACGCGACCATTTCGGCATGTCACGGATCAGTCAGGCCGGCGCACTCGCGGCGCTGCAAGACACCGATTGGCTGCCCCATATCCGGGCAGAGGTCGCAAATTCGCGCAATCGGATCAGCCAAATCGCCACAGAGAATGGGCTGTCCGCCCTGCCCTCTGCCACAAATTTCGTCGCCATTGACTGCGGCGCGGATGGCGCCTTTGCCAAATCGATACTGGCGGCGCTGATTGATCAGGGTATCTTTGTTCGCATGCCATTCGTCACCCCGCAGGATCGCTGCATCCGGGTCAGCTGCGGCCCCACCGACCAGATCGACGCTTTCGCAGCAGCCCTGCCAAAGGCACTGGCCACAGCGCGCGCAGCGTTAAGATAATTTGCTGATCCAGGTGCTACACTAGCGACCAGCGCAAGGAATCTACGCGCGCGCCACCACATCGGCCGCCGCCGCCAGCGCCCCGGCCCCATGCGGAATATCCAGCGCAGTCAGCCCAGCCTCAATCGTTCCGAGCACCCCCATGATCATATGCGCATTCACATGTCCCATATGACCAATCCTGAAATAAGCGTCCTCTGGCGTGCGGCCAAGTCCAACCCCTAGCGTCAGGCCACATTGGGTTTCACACCATTTCCGCAGCCGATCACCCTGCCCCGGTCCGATCCCGATTGACGTGACCGCATGGGACCGGTCCGCCGGGTTGGCGATATTCAGATGCATCGGTCCTGTTTCAGACCACTTGTCAAACGCGGCCCAAATCACCTGCGCCAGCGTCGCATGGCGGGCAAAAACATGATCCAGCCCTTCCGCCTTGATCATATCCAGTGCCGCACGCAAACCATAAAGATGATGAGTCGGCGCAGTCCCGTGGAAATACTGGTAATACATTTTCGGATCAGTACGCGCACGCCAGTCCCAGTAGTTGGTCACGCAGCGACCACGCGCCGCATCGGCCTTGTCATTATACCAAACAAAGCTCAGCCCAGCGGGTGTCATCAGGCCTTTCTGGCAGGCCGCAACCATCACATCGACACCCCATGCATCCATCTCAAACCGATCACAGCCAAGCGAGGCAATGCAATCGACCATCAGCAATGCAGGATGCCCTGTCCGATCCATCGCGCCGCGCAACCCTTTGATATCGTTCTTGACGCTGGTCGAGGTATCCACATGCACCGCAAGCACCGCCTTGATGCGCCCTGCGGTATCAGCGGTCAGCGCTTCTTCGACCCGCGCCAAATCCACCGACGACTGCACGCCGTGGTCAATCGTTTCGACCTTTACACCCAGCCCGGCTGCGATTTCGCCCCAGCCAATACAGAAACGGCCTGTGGCCAGCACCAGCACCGTGTCGTCGGGCGACAGGGTGTTGGCCAGCGCAGCCTCCCACGCGGCATGACCATTGCCGATATAGATCGCAAGATGCTGCGCGGTCATCGCAACCGCCTTAAGGTCAGGGACAAGGCTATGGGTTAGCTCATGCAACTCCCCCTCATAAATATTCGGGGACGCACGATGCATCGCGCGCAAAACCGCATCCGGAATAACCGACGGGCCGGGAATGGCCAGATAGGGGCGACCTTGAGACAGAGACATGGGGAAGCTTTCGGCAATTGTGATACTTGGACACTACGCGCGGCATGTTCGGCGTCAAGCTTGCCAAGCTTGTCTTCATCCCCCATTTACGATTAGACCCACGTGATCCCATGGCAAGAGGCCCCCGATGCCCGCAGAAAAAAAACCGGCCCGGAAGCCTAAACCGGACTCAGCAACCAAGCTATTCTGGTGGCTATGGCGCGGCTATGTCAGCAAACATAAATGGCTGCTGGTTGGTGCCGTCACCCTGATGGCCATTGAAGGGTCGATGTTCGGCGCGCTCAGCTTTCTTGTGCAGCCAATGTTCGACGACGTATTTACGCAAGGCGACCGGAACGCGCTTTATTGGGTCGGGCTTGGCGTGATGGGGATCTTCATTCTTCGCGCGCTCACGTCATCCGCGCAAAAGGTTATCATGTCGCTAATCCGCCAGCTTTCCGCAGCGGCAATGCGACGCGATCTATTGAAACATTTAATGTCGCTCGACAGTGGCTATCATCAGCTTAATCCCCCGGGAAGCCTGATCGAACGGGTGCAGGGCGATGTGGGTGCCATCAATTCGATCTGGAGCTCAATCATCACCGCATTTAGTCGGGATCTGATCGCGCTCGTGGTGCTTTTCGCCTCTGCACTGTCGGTGGATTGGCGCTGGACCCTGATTGCCATTGTCGGCGTGCCGCTGCTGATCCTGCCATCGCTGATGGTGCAAGCTTTCATTCGCCATCGCGCGGGACTGTCACGCCAGATCGCTGGCGACATTTCGACCCGACTGGACGAGGTGTTTCACGGCATCAATCCTATCAAGCTGAATGCGCTCGAGACCTATCAATCCACCCGCTATGACGGGCTGATCCGCAAGGGTATTGACGCCGAGGTGAAGACAACCATGGGTCAGGCGGCGGTTCCGGCGCTGATCGATATCATGACCGGCATCGGCTTTCTGGGTGTGTTGATCTATGGCGGCTCTGAAATCATCGCAGGTGAAAAGACCAGCGGCGAATTCATGCAGTTTTTCACCGCAATGTCGCTGGCCTTTGACCCGCTGCGCCGTCTGGGCGCGATGAGCGGTCAGTGGCAGCGCGCGGCGGCCAGTGCGGAACGCCTGCAATCGGTTTTGGATATTAAGCCCAGCATCGTCTCGCCCGCTTCCCCGCGCCCGAAACCTGCTGGCGCGCCTGAGATCGTCCTGAATGACGTCACGCTGCGCTACGATGACCTGCCGGTGCTGCGCGGGGCCAGTTTCACCGCTGAGGCCGGCAAAACCACCGCTCTGGTTGGGTCGTCCGGCGCAGGCAAAAGTACCGTGTTCAACGTGCTGACACGGTTGATTGATCCTGAAAGCGGTGAGGTCAGCATTTCTGGAACCCCGATCAAAGACATGGCACTGCCCGATCTGCGCGGTCTTTATTCGGTTGTGACACAGGATGCCGCGCTTTTTGATGAAACGCTGCGGGACAATATCCTTTTGGGCCGCGAAGACGTGGAGGAGGCGCAGTTAAAATCAGTGCTGGATGCGGCCCATGTCAGCGACTTTCTTCCGAGCCTGTCCGCTGGATTGGACAGTCCCGCCGGACCGCGTGGATCGAACCTGTCGGGCGGTCAGCGTCAGCGCGTCGCCATCGCCCGCGCATTGTTGCGCGATACGCCTATCCTACTGCTGGACGAAGCGACCAGCGCGCTTGACACGAAGTCCGAGGCAATCGTCCAGACCGCGCTGGAAGAGTTGTCGGAAGGCCGCACCACCCTTGTTATCGCACACCGGCTGTCGACCATCCGCAACGCACATTCCATTGTCGTGATGGACCACGGACGCGTTGTCGATCAGGGCACACATGAAGAATTGCTCGCCCGCGGTGGGATCTATGCCGATTTGCACCGGCTTCAGTTCAAACGATCAGAAAGCGAAAATGATGAATGAACGCGTTGTGCTTTCGGTCACAGGTGATGACAAAATTCCATTTCTGCAGAATTTGGTCACCAATGATGTTGACCGCGCAACGGATGGGATCGTTTACGCCGCCCTTTTGACGCCCCAAGGCAAATTCATTGCCGATTTCTTTATTGTTGGGGATGATGAGCAACTGCTGATCGACGTTGCTGCGTCGCATGCGCCATCCCTTGCCCAGAAGCTGACAATGTACCGGTTGCGTGCCGCTGTGCAGATCGCGGAAACAGAGATCATCGTGTCGCGCGGAACAGGCCCCGTGCCCGACGGCGCAATGCCCGACCCACGTAACCCGGCCATGGGCTGGCGGTTTTACGGGGCAGAGGATCGCAGCGACGACACGGATTGGGATGCACTGCGTGTCGCCCATATTATCCCCAAAACAGGGATTGAGCTGACCCCGGATAGCTATCTTTTGGAATGCGGCTTTGAACGTCTGAACGGCATTGATTTCAAAAAAGGCTGCTATGTTGGCCAAGAAATCAACGCCCGGATGAAGCATAAGACGGAACTGCGTAAGGGTTTGGTAAAGGTCACTATCGACGGGGCAGCCCCGGTCGGGACGCGAATCCTGACTGGTGACGGCAAGGAAGCGGGCACGTTGTTCACCCAATCGGGCAAGGCTGCATTGGCTCATCTGCGCTTTGATCGTGCAAAGGGCACGCTGCAGGCTGGCGACGCAGATATCACTGCAGATCTGTAAGCACAGATTGTCCGCCAGTGGTCCGTCATCAATGGCACAGATTGATTTCCTGTTCAGGCTGGACAGATGACCCGACAATAGCGACGGAATGCGTTATTGCATCGTCGACCTGTCGCTGCGGACCGCGAAAACGACATAAAATTGTATAGGAACAGGGGCATTTAACGCCTCGGATATACTGCTGGACAGCCATGATCTGCTGTTGCCCGTCGCGAGGCTGACCGGCACGCTGCACGCCCTGCCACCGCCTTGCAGCGATCCTGTCAGTAACAGGCAATGCGATAGGCTGCGGGCATTTGGTTGACAGCCATCTGGCTGGCCAGGGCCGGATGCAGCGCTGTCATGCATGTTTGGCCACGATGGGGTTGCGTTCGGTGAAAGCCACCGGGGAAATTGAAAGCGTTGCCAGACCGCGACGTAGGTTTCGCGCGTCTGCGACCAGTTTCGACCGTGATGGTGACAATGACGATGATAGTCCGCAAGGCTGCATCGGCGCCCGCCCGCGCCGACAGGCAGAAACGCGTTGCAGCGCAACTTATCTGACTATAACACTAAGGTAATTGTGGCGCACTGGCATATGCCGGCTGCGCTTTCACAAACGACAACAATAAGTCTGGGAGAGCACGGCAAGCCAGAACGGCGTCGTGTGTCATATGCCGATGAGTTTAGCCGCCGAAGGATCACCGCTCACAGCATCAAATCTTTCGGTTTGCTACGGTGATACGACGATTATCAAAAGCATTAATCTCAATATTGCGGCGGGACAGATTACTGCGCTTGTCGGACCGAACGGGTGTGGAAAATCGACCTTGCTAAAGGCCCTTGCACGCATTCTGAAACCGAAAACAGGTGAGGTTTCATTGATGGGCAAGCCGATTGGCAGCTATAAAACCCGCGATGTTGCGACCCGCCTTGCCCTGCTGCCACAAGGCCCTGTCGCGCCCGAAGGTTTGACGGTGACAGAACTGGTGGCGCAAGGCCGCTTTCCCCATCAAACCTTGCTGCGCCAATGGTCGCCGGGGGACCGGGCCGCCGTTGAAAAAGCCATGTCACTGACCGATCTGAAGGATTTCGCGGAACGCCCCGTGGACAGCCTGTCTGGTGGTCAGCGGCAGCGTTGCTGGCTGGCGATGGTGCTGGCCCAAGACACGCCGCTTTTGCTTCTGGATGAACCCACCACCTTTCTTGACCTTAAGGTGCAGGTGGATCTTATGGCGCTTTTGTCGCGTATCGTGCAGGAAGATGGCCGCACGATGGTACTGGTCTTGCACGAGCTGAACCTTGCCGCCGCCTTTGCCGACCGGATTGTAATGATGCGCGACGGTGCGATCGTGGCAGAGGGGACCGGCCCAGAGGTAATCCGCCCGGCGGAGTTGCGTCAGGTTTTCGATTTGCGCGCGGATGTTATCGCGGACCCAAAAACCGGCCGCCCCGTTTGCCTGCCCCGCACACCGGATCACGCAGACAGCGCCTATCCAGCCGCCGCAGCAGCAGAATGAACGCGACGCGCACCATCTTTGCCGCAGCGGGTTTTTGGCTTTGCGTTGCCGGGGTGCTTGCTGCCTTTCTCTGGCATATTTCGGTGGGCGCAAAACCTATCCCGATTGTCACCGTGTGGCAGGCCCTTTTTGCGCCTCAGGACGGGGTGTTCGACCATGTGATCGTGCGCGATCTGCGCATGCCGCGTGCGATTTTCGCCATCAGCGTGGGCGCCGCACTTTCTGTTGCAGGCGCTTTGATGCAGGGGGTGGCCCGTAACCCATTGGCCGAGCCGGGCCTGCTGGGTCTTATGGCTGGGGCGACCTTTGCGGTCATTATTGGCATTGGCTGGCTTGATCTGGCGGGCAGCGCTTTCATTCCACTTTTTGCCGCGGTCGGCGCGTTGATTGGCGCGGTTCTGATGTGGACAATTGCCAGCGCCGCGCCCGGCGGGGCGACGCCGCTGACCTTGATCCTTTCCGGCGCGGCGGTCACCGGGTTCCTTTATGCTATCGAAAGCGCGGTCATTCTCATGAACGAAGACGCGTTCCGTGATTTTCGTATCTGGCTTTCCGGCTCTCTCGCCGGGCGCGACATGGCGACATATCTTTGGGCTTTGCCTTGGTTCATTGCCGGAATGCTGGCCGCCCTGATCATCGCGCGGCAGGTCACCGCGCTTGCCATGGGCGAAGAGACGGCAGCCGGTTTGGGTGTTAATACTGTGCGCATCAAACTCATTGCGCTTGGCGCTGTAGTCGTTCTGACCGCTGCCGCCGTTTCAATCGCCGGGCCGCTTGGGTTTGTGGGGCTTGTTATCCCGCATGTAGTGCGGCTTTTTGTCGGGTCTGACTATCGGCTTATCGTGCCGTTTTCCGCATTGATCGGTGCCGCCTATGTTGTCATGGTCGATATCGCTGCGCGCGTCGTTCTCGCCCCGATCGAAGTGTCCACTGGCATTGTCACCACGATGCTGGGCGCGCCGGTGTTCATCTGGCTGGTCAGGGCAAAGCTATGAGCATGGCAACGTTTGACGCAATTGGTGGGCGCGTCGCGTTGCGTGTGCCACTGCGGGCGCTGGTGGTCTGCCTCTGCCTCACGGTTGCGATTGCCACCGTGCTATTGTGGAGCCTGATGACAGGTTCCTACCCGCTGGAAAGCGCGCAGGTCTGGGCCACGCTCATTGGGAATCCGCCGTCAGACACGGCGGCAACCGTGGTCTGGCAATTCCGCTTTCCGCGCACGCTTGTGGCCTTTATCGTCGGCGCGTTCCTCGCGCTGTCCGGGGCGACCCTGCAATATGTAACCCGCAATCCGCTGGCCGACCCCAGCCTTGTTGGCGTCAGCCAAGGGGCCGCGCTTGTGGTTGTCACCTTCACCATTCTCTTTCCAGAGGTTGGCATTTTCCTGCGCCCGTTTCTGGCATTTGCAGGCTCTTTGATTGTCGCGGTATTGGTGCTGGCGGCATCATCGTCACGGCAGCGCGGCGGTGAGACGTTGCGATTTATCCTGATGGGTATCGGCGTTGCCGCACTCATCTCGTCTTTTACATCCGCCCTGCTGACCTATGGCAATGTTGATCGGGCAATGGCTGCCTTGGGGTGGCTTGCTGGATCGGTACATTCTGTCGGCTGGAAAGAGGTTGTCTGGCTGACAGCCACCGCTGCCCTCGTCATTCCAGCGCTGCTTGTGGCCGCGCGCCCGCTTTCCGCCATCCGCTTTGGCGAAGAAACCGCAATCAGCCTTGGTGTGCAGCTGCGCCGCGCGCGTTTGGCCCTTGTGGCCCTTGCCGTTGCACTGGCGGCAACTGCGGTGGCCGCTGTTGGACCGCTTGGCTTTGTCGGGCTTGTTGCGCCACATCTGGCCCGCAAGCTCGCCCATTCGGGCGTTGGTCTGCATCTTCTGCTCACCGGGCTGACGGGTGCGCTTATGGTCGGTCTGGCGGATTTTGTCGGCCGCACCGCCTTTGCGCCGATACAAATCCCCGCCGGTCTTGTCACCGCCATTATCGGCGTTCCCGTCTTCGTCATCCTGATCCTGAAAACCCAAGGCCGCAACCAGCTCTGACCTGCCAGCCAACGCCAGCACGCATCGCACTCTAACCACAGATGGAACCATTATGAACAAATCCGTCCTCGCCGTTATTATTGCCTGTGTGACCGCAGTCCCTGCATTTGCCCAAGAATTTCCGCTCGAAATCTCGCATAAATTTGGCACGACGATCATCCCGGAGCGCCCGGCGCGCGTTGCGACCGTTGACGGCAACGGGGCTGACAATATCCTCGCGCTTGGGTTGCAGCCTGTCACGATTGAAGACTGGTATGGCGGGCAGCCGTTTGGTCTTTGGCCCTGGGCTGCGCCGCTGCTGACAACCAAACCCGTCCTGCTGCAACGCGGTGTGTTGGATTTTGAGGCCATCGCCGCTGCTGACCCCGATGTCATCCTTTCGCTCTATAACGCGATGACGCCCGAAGAATACGGCCAACTGTCAGAAATCGCCCCGGTTGTTGCTGTACCCGAAGGCCGCGGTGACTGGAGCCTGACGTGGAATGAACGCGCCTTGATAACAGGGCGTGCCACCGGCAATGAAGCGCAATCCATTGAGATGGTTGCTGCTATCGAAGATAAAATTGCAACGATCGCCGCCGAAAACCCGCAATGGGCCGGCAAAACCGCATTGATCGGCTGGGTTGATCGAGAGGGGCAGCTTGGCGTTTATTCCTCGCACGATGCGCGCCAACAGCTTTTGGAGGCGTTGGGTTTCGTCACCCCGCAGGCCATTAATGGTCTTGATCCAAACGGCAGCGCTGGCGTCCGCGTCAGCGAAGAGCGGGTCGATCTGTTGGATGTGGATCTATTGATCTGGATCCGCGGCGACGGCAATCTGGACCCTATTCGCGGACTAGAGGTGCTGGACTACATCAAGCCCCATCAGGAAGGCCGCGAGATCATCTTCACCGTCGATGTGACAGGCGCGTTTTCCTATGGATCGCTGTTAAGCATGCCCTACGCCGTGGACCGTATGGAAATGGCCATCACCGCCGCAATGGACGGCGACCCAACCACCCATGCCGACGACAGGCCGGACAATTGGTGATCTTTGGCAGCGCGCAATTACCGCTGCTTTGTGCGCGCCATTGTTACAGGCAGGATCTGTCACCCTTCGCCGTGACACCCGCACGGCACCCCGCCGTGCTGGTTTGCACCCATGGCAAGCATGATGCCTGCTGCGCAAATGGGGCTTTGCCGGTGGCACGCAAGTGCTTCCGGCCACGCGTATATATGGCCGCCTCGTCCCGGCGAACGGCCCCATCCCCCAAAGAACAGTCTGGCACGGCGCTGTCACCGACACAGTTGTGCGCTGGTAGAATGAACGGAGTACATATGAAAACCCAACTGATCGCCATGTTAATTATCATGCTGGGGACATGCGCCTTTGCGCAGGAGTTTCCGCTGACGATCACGCATAAATTCGGTGAAACCGTCATTGAAAGCGCGCCCGTGCGAGTGGCCAGCCTCGACTATAATGGGGCCGACAATCTGCTCGCCCTTGGTATCCAACCTGTGACGATACGGGATTGGTATGGCGACCACCCCAAAGCAGTTTGGCCATGGGCCGCGCCGCTGTTGATGGGCAATCCCGAAATCCTGAGGGGCGATCTGAACTTTGAACAGATCGCCGCCGCAGAGCCGGATGTAATTATTGCCCTCTGGTCTGGCATCACGACAGAGGAATATACCCAGCTGTCGCGCATCGCGCCGGTTGTCGCCGTACCCGAAGGCACCGGCGATTTTGCTTTGCCCTGGGACCAACTGGCCCTGATCGCAGGCGAGGCGACCGGCAAGCTAGACCTGGCTGAAACCTTGGTTCAGGGCGTGAACGACGAACTCGCCGCCATCAGAGCGCGCCACCCCGATTGGCAAGGACGCACGGCATCACCAGCCTATGTCTGGAATGGCCTTGGCGTTTACACCGGCAAAGATATCCGCACGCTTTTGCTGGCCAATCTTGGCCTTATCACACCCGCAGCTGTGCAGGATATCTCTGCTGAAGGGGAATTTGTGGCATCTTTCTCTCAAGAAGAGCTGCCAATCATCGACGCCGATGTCGTACTTTGGTTCACTGATGGCTCAGAAGATAACATTCAGAGCATCGAAGATTTGGCGTTGCGTCCCGCGCTCACCGCCTATCACGAGGGTCGCGAAATATTCGTTGATGCGATGCTTAGCAGTGCCATGAGCCACGCCTCACTGCTTAGCCTGCCCTATGCGCTTGAGGCACTGGAACCAAAAATCGCCGCGGCGATTGACGGGGACCCCGCAACACTTGTGCCGGAATAAATCAAATCCATTTCTGATCGGACCCAGCCATGCATCCCCTGCTCACCCTTGGTCTTCTCGCCTGTATCACCACGCAGGCGCATGCCCAAGATTGCCAGCCGGGATTTCGCGCCTATACCCATGCCCTTGGCGAAAGCTGCATCCCCGAAAACCCGCAACGCATCATTTCCCTACGGGGTGAGGCTGTGACAGCACCGCTGCTCGAACTGCGCGAATCTCGTCGGCTCAACCGGCAGGATCGATTTGTCTGTGAACGGCGGAGAACCCTATGTGCGCGGCGCCTACCATGCCCTTGGATTTCGGTTTGAGACATCAGATATCGCGTGGGTCGGTGACCCGAACCAATATGATTACGAAGCCATTGCTGCCGCTGAACCTGACCTGATTATCATGCTCAATACCGACCCCGAAAACTACGACAACCTCTCGCTGATCGCACCGACCGTTTCCATTGAAAACTGGAACGAGAGTTTCCTAGACTGTTACCGCGAAGTTGCCAACATTGCCGGGGCGTTGGACGCCTTCGCGTGTCGTTGTGCGGTTTGGGAGGCACATTCGGCGAAGCTCAGGTCGTTGTAAACGACGCCTTTGAAGACCCGTCCGCAATCTCTATCGGCGTCATCGAGCCACGCAAAAATGGCACGATCCGGGGCTTTCGCAACTATGACGCGCTGACGCAAATCATACGCGACCTCGGATTTTCCATGCCAGAGACCATCACCGGCCAAGATGCAGCACGGATCGACATCAGCGCAGAGCTGAGTGATCAATTTGAAGCGGATTTCATGATCAGCACTTATTGGCCCGCAAATGGCACCACCGTCGCGGCCATTTATGAACTATGGGACAGCACGCTCCCGATCTGGCGCGAAACACTACACGCGGTCCGGAACAACCAGTATTTCATGATCGAACGTGAAAAGCAGCGCCCGGTAACATTTGAATCCCTTGACTACGTGCTTGGCGTGTTGGTTTCCCAAATCGCAACTCGCGACTTTGTCCCGCTTGGTCCAGACACGTCGCATTGACTGGCGCTGAGGACATGACCAAGCGCTATTCAAAGAAGGTCGCGTTGCATCCGCCGATGACGATATTGAAGTCGAACGCTTCATCCACTTCTGTACTACCAATATCTCGGGGCTGACCGATGTTGCGCTTGAAGGCATCCCCCATCAGGATCGCCATCGGGTCAGATGCATTGTTCGGTTCATCTGGAAAATACATCTGCGTTACCAGTCGCGATGATCCGCCACTGATCGACATATGGATGTGTTTGGGACGCCAGCGGCCGATGTCGGGCCTTGCAAGGTAGGCGCCGGGGCTGATCGCCCAGAATTTGTAGCGTCCTTCATCGTCGGTCAACACGCGTCCTACCCCAAGGTGATTTTCATCGAGTTGCAAGCCGGAGTGGTCTTCGACATGGCGGTAGCGCCCGTAGTGGTTCGCGCTCCAAATCTCCAGCAGTGCACCCGCTAATGGGCGACCGGACGGCGTGCGCACTTGGCCCGTGACCTCGATCGGGACGCCATCCGCGCGAGGGCGGTCTGGGGCAGTGCGGGTCATGTCCCATTCATGGCTACGGGTGGCGAAGCGCGCTGGCACCACTGGAACAAAGCTGTTTCGTGCAGCTTCGGGGATCAGCCGCAGGGGTTGGCGCGGTGTGCGCTGATCGGATGTGTTATCGGTTGGGCCAATGCCCAGGATACGTCCTTGGTTTGCCATATCTCAGCTTTCCAGATCATCGAAAAATGGGGTTTCGCCATCACCGGCCATGATGATGTCAAAGACATACACCTCGGCCCCGCTGGCTGTGCGCCCGTCATGACGGGCGATCAACTTGTGTGCATCATCGCCCACGGCCTGCAATACGGGATCGGTGTTATTGCCCGCTTGATCGTTAAAGAACATCTGCGTGACGATCCGGCTGATCCCGTCGGAAAAGATCGTAATGGTGATATTAGGCGCGCGTCCCTCTGCAGCACCGGGCATGATTGTTTTGAACGTATAGGTGCCGTCCGCCGTGCGCAGCCGCCCGTAACCGTGAAACCACGGGTCAATGTCGTCGTGTCTTTGAGTTTCTGGCGTGCGGTAAACTCCTTTGGCATTTGCTTGCCAAAATTCAAGCAGCGTACCATGCGCCAATTCACCATGGCGGTCCAATATGCGACCACGCAAAATGATTGGCGTGCCGGTGGCCTGTCCGACCAGCCCCGGATCAACCTGCGTTAAGTCCTCTAATGCCGGGTCCGCGAAGTAGATCGGGAAATATGGCCCGCAGGTATCTTCGTTCGTGGCTGGCAAAAGATTGGATGCCGGATCGCTCATGGGCTGTCCTCCATTGTCTTTAGCGTGTTTTGTATATTAAACACCGAGGACCGACAGTGACAAAGTGATTGCCTATGCCCAAAGCGTCTAACCATGATGTGTATTTCGTCCCCGGTTTGCATCGGGGGTTGCGTGTGCTGGAAATTCTTGGCGCGCATGAGGCGCCTATGTCTCTGAGCGATATTGCCCGCGCCATGGAGCTTAGCCGCTCTTCTGCTTTTCGTCTGGTCTATACCTTGCGGCAGATGGAGTTCATCCGAGAGGCGGAGCAAGCCAATACTTTCACCCTTGGTGCGCGCGTCCTGAACCTTGGCTTTGCCTATTTGAACCAACAGCCCATTACAGCCATTGCCCGCCCGATCCTTGCGCAGTTGCGCGATGATACGGGGGTTTCCACGCATCTGAGCGTGCTGGAGGGTGATGATGTTTTGTATCTCGTGAGCCATCAGGCGCGGTCTGGCTATGTGTCCAATATGCGCACGGGAACCCGCACGCAGGCCTATGCCTCGGCGATTGGCTGGTGTTTGCTTGGGGCGTTGAGCCCTCACGACCTGCAGGCGTTCGCCGCCCGCCAAACGTGGGATCGTTTCACAGAGCACACGCCGACTGACGCTGCCAGCCTCGCGACACGTGTAGCCGAAACCCGCGATGCGGGCTTTGTGATTTCCCGCGGGTTTCGCGAACCGGGCGGGTCCAGCGTGGCTGTGCCAGTGCGCGACAATACCGGCGCAATCGTTGCCTGTGTGAACCTGTCTGGCCCCGACAGTGGGTTCGATTTCGACCGCATCGAAACCGACCTTGTGCCCCAAACCCAAGATGCCGCACTGCAAATTTCGCGCGGGTTGGGGTATCAGGGCGGTTAGGCTCATCCGGCAATTCCCAGAATTTCGCGGGCCTCGTTTGGGGTGGCAAGTTCACCGCCAAGATCACCGATAATCCCAGCCGCTTTGCGCACAAGTTGTGCGTTGCTTTCGCAATGTTGACCCTTTGCGATATGTGCCGTGTCTTCCATACCGATGCGGATATGTCCGCCAAGCAACCATGCCTGCGCCAACATCGGGAAGGCCATTTTGCCGATACCGAACGCCGCCCACTGGGTGTCTTCGGGCAATTGGCTGACTAAGTAGGCCATCGTCGCCGGATTGGCGACCGCGCCGAACCGCACGCCCAGAACCATCTGCACCATCAACGGCGTTTTCAGCACGCCACGGGCGACAAAATCCTTGACCATATGCAAATCGCCACTGTCGAAAATCTCGATCTCGGGTGTGACGCCTGCTGCGTAGATCCGTTCTGCCATGATCTCAAGGTTGCGGGGCGCATTGATAACGGACGCTTGCCCGGACCACATGGTATTGAAATCCAATGTGCAGATCTCGGGGCGCAGGGCTTCGATATGGGCCACGCGTTTTTCAGGGATGCACAGCGTTGATCCTGCGGCGGCCACCTTGGGGTCTTCATCAGACGGGATAAACCGCCCGCCTTCACCCGTTGTCAGGTTGAGCAGCACATCAGTGTTTTTTGCGCGGATGCGTTCGACCAGCTCGGTATACAGGTCCAACCGCATAGAGCCTTTTGCCGTTTCAGGTTCACGCACGTGCAGGTGCACAATCGCGGCCCCTGCTTTTGCGGCGTCGAGCGCTTGGGTGGCGATTTGTTCCGGCGTTACTGGCAGATGTGGGCTGATCTCTGGCGTCATCAGGTTGCCGGTGATTGCGGCTGTAAGGATTGTTTTGCGCGCCATGTATTAAGCCTCCAACACGTCGGCCACTGCGGCGGCCAATGTCTGAACGATCAGGTCGATTTCGGCCTCGGTCGCGGTGTACATTGGGGCCAACAACACATGATCCCCTTTCACCCCATCAACGCAGCCCTGTGACGGATAGGTCATGACACCACGCGCTTTGGCAGCCGCGCCGACCTTCATGGCAATGCCGTCGAGAGGATCAAAGGGCGCCTTGGTGGCCCAGTCAGCCACCAGTTCAATCGTCCAGAACAACCCGCGTCCACGGATGTCGCCCACGTTCGGATGTTGTCCAAAGGCAGCGCCCAGCCCTGCTTTCAATTGCGCCCCGCGGGTCATTACATTGGCCAACAGGTTCTCTTCTTCAATCACCTGCTGGACGGCCAAGGCCCCTGCTGTGGCAATCGCGTGGGACATATAAGTGTGCCCATTCCAGAGCTTGCCGCTGCCCGCCTTGACCACATCCACCACCTTCTGCGCGGCCAAGACAGCCGCGATTGGCTGGTATCCAGCGCCAAGCCCTTTCGCCATTGTCGTTAAGTCAGCGGCGATACCTTCTTGTTCCAGCGCATAGGTTGTTCCGGTGCGGCCCATGCCGCTCATCACTTCGTCTGCGATCAATAACACGCCGCGCTTGTCGCAAATCTCGCGGATACGCGCCCAGTATCCCTTGGGTGCGGGCTGCGTGCCCAGAGACGCGCCGACGACGGGCTCAGCGACGAAAGCCATCACTGTCTCAGCCCCCAGACGGGTGATTTCCGCATCCAAAAGACTGGCCATCCGCAGCGCAAAATCGGTCTCACTCTCACCATCCTGCTGCAAACGGTAAGGATAGGGGGCGTCGATGTGATTGACATTGATCAAAAGCGGGGCAAAGGGCGCGCGTCGTCCCGCATGGCCGCCCGTCGCCAAAGCGCCTAGCGTATTGCCATGGTAGCTGGGCTTGCGCGCGATGATGTGCTGGCGCTCAGGCTCGCTCTTTTCGATGCAATATTGCCGCGCGAGCTTTAACACGGCTTCCATCGCTTCGGAGCCTGACCCAAGGTACATGACCCGCCCCGCACCTGTCCCCTTGGGGGCTCTCGCCACAAGATGTGCGGCCAAGTCTTCGGCGGGTTGGTTGGTAAAGGACCCTGTGTGCGCAAAGGCCAGCGTATCAACCTGGGCTTTAATCGCTTCGCGCACCTTGGCATTGCTGTG
The DNA here is from genome assembly GCF_046640325.1 of Loktanella agnita. Taxonomy (NCBI): domain Bacteria; kingdom Pseudomonadati; phylum Pseudomonadota; class Alphaproteobacteria; order Rhodobacterales; family Roseobacteraceae; genus Loktanella; species Loktanella agnita. Next base: position 119,989 of record NZ_JBJMBF010000011.1, read on the forward strand.
TCCAATGCAGGACACAGCCGCCCCGCCACAAGCATCCAGATACCGCCGCCCCGTATCATCAATCAGGTAGCTTCCATCACCCGAAACAATCACAGGCAGTTCCGCATTGAGGTCTCGGTGGAATACGCTGCTTTGAGCCATCACGCTGTCGCCTTTTATGTCTTGCATATAAACGTATGTTTTGTATATTAAACGCATCCGGATTTCGCAAGGCAAAACTCTCATGACAGGCGCATTGAAAGGCATCACAGTCTTGGATCTGACCCATGTGTTGGCAGGTCCCTTCTGTGGCTATCAATTGGCGCTGCTCGGCGCGGATGTAATCAAAGTCGAAGATCCGCAAAATCCTGACTGCGCGCGCGGACGCGGGCCTGATGATGCGTTGAACGCGGCTGGGCTTGGGTTGAACTATCAGGTGCAGGGCGGCAACAAACGCAGCCTTGCGCTGGACCTTCGTCACCCTGAAGGGGCCGATGTTTTGCGTGCTTTGGTGCGGGAGGCCGATATCCTTGTCGAAAACTACACGACCGGCGCGTTGGACGACCTTGGTCTGGGCCATGACGCGCTAATGGCGGTCAATCCACGGCTGATCTACTGTTCGATCACCGGCTATGGGGACACGGGGCCACAAGCCGCACATGGTGCCTATGACAATGTCATTCAGGCCACCAGCGGAACGATTGCGCAATGTGGTGGGGTAAAACCTGGGGTGTCCTTTATCGACTATGCGACAGGTTACGCCGCAGCCTTTGCTATCACGGCAGCGCTGAACGGGCGCACGCAATCTGGTCGTGGCACCCATATATCTGTTTCTATGTTAGAGGTCGGGATGCAGATGATGGCACCAGAGGCTGCATTTGCGCAACATACGGCCCCCATATCACGCGGCAAAGAACCGGGCATCGCCAGCTATGACACCCAAGACGGGCGTTTGATGTTGGGTGCATTCCGCCCGGCGCAGTATCGCAAACTTGCGGCCATGCTGACACAGCTGGGTCACCCTGTTCCTGTCTTAGTGCAGATCAACGATTGGCCAGATGTCTGGGCCTTGGATGCAGAAACCAATGCCGTACTCAGCGAAATATTCATGACGGCGGATGCCGACACATGGGTCAGCCGTTTGCGCGCCGCTGACTTGCCCGCCGAGCGAATCAAAACCTTGTCCGAAGCTGTCGCGCTACCGCAACTCGCCGCGCGCGGCTATTTCCAGAATAGTCCCGAAACTGGCGTGCCCCTGCCCACAAGTGCGTTTCACATGAACGGTGCCCCAGCAACCATCCACAAAACCCCACCCACCCTTGGTGAGGATACCCGTGCGGTGCTATCTGAAATGGGGCTGGCCCCGCAGCAGATTGAGCAGCTTTATGATGCGGGGATTGTTAAATGACGCATCTCACCGCCACCCTTTGGACCGCACTGCCCGATGATCTACATCACCGCGGGGAGCCTTCAAACTGGGCGAAGATGACCCGCCCGGGACAGCCGATGCATTCGTTCCTGGAGGCCGCATTCTTCGATACGGATCACAATCTTTGGCTGTCTGATGTGCCGTATGGGCGCATCTTTCGCATCTCACCGGCGGGCGATTGGACCACAGTGCACCAAATTGACAGCGAACCGCATGCAATGCGCATCGCGCCGGATGGGCGTCATATCGCGGTTGACTACAAACATGGGCTGATCGAGCTGACAGGCGACACGTCTTACAATGTTCTCAGCACAGGCGAACCCGCATTCCTTGGCCTATCTGATATGACCTACGGCTCCGATGGCACATTGTGGTTTACCGACAGTGGCCGCAGCAGCCTGAGCAATCCTTGTGGGCGGGTCTACCGTTGGCAGAACGGTGATTTGCGGATGGTTCTGGATTGCGTGCCCTATTCCAATGGCATTGCGGTTTCAGTTGATAACGCATGGGTCTATGTGGCCGCGACCCGTGCCAATCAGGTCTGGAAGTTCTCGACCCGTCTGCCCGAAACGGGTCCGCCGATGGTCGGCACTTATTTGCAGCTATCCGGCGGGCTTGGACCTGACGGTCTGGCCTGCAATGCCCACGGCTGGCTTGCAGTAGCGCAGGCTCAGGCAGGCCGTGCCTATGTGTTTGATGCTCTTGGCGATCTGATTGCCGAGGTTCGCCTGCCGCGCGGTACGTGGACCACCTCTGTCGCGTTTGATCCCCGCGACCCGCAACGCCTTATCATTGTCGACGCTCAATTTGGCGGCGTTTTCACCTGCAACACTCCAGATCCCAGGACTTAAACCCATGCAAAAAGAAGACCTTCACGGCTACGTCCCCGCCATTGCCACGCCCTTTAACGCAAGCGGCGACATCATGGAGGACGCGTTTGTCGATCTGTTCGAATTTCTGCTGTCACGCGGCGCGACCTGCATCTGCATCGCAGGCGACAATGGTGAAAGCTGGGCCTTGAACGCAGCAGAACGTGGCCGTCTGGTCCGCTTGGCGAAAGACACCGCCAAAGGTCGCGTGCCTGTGATGATGGGCATCTCTGCGCCCACAATTGACGCATCGCTTGCCTATGTAAAAGCCGCCCAAGACAACGGCGCGGATGTATTGCTGTCCATGCCGCAGACCTATGTGCTCAAGGCGTCAGAGGCTGAACTGATGGCCCGTTTTGACAAGGTGTCGGCGGCCACCAAGCTACCCCTTGTGCTTTATAACTCGCCCCGCCGCATGGGGTTTTCGCTAACCATCGACCAGACAGAAACGCTGCTGAACAATCACAACGTTATCGGCATCAAAGAAAGCCAACGTGATTTCTTCTATCACACACATCTATTGGCGCGTTTGGGGGATAAACTGTCCGTCATGACGGGCCCATGTCATTATATCATGCCTGCCTTTGGTCTTGGCGCGAAAGGCTTTATCGCGACGGGGCCGGAATTCACCGACCTTCTCCCATCAGAAATGGCCGCTGTCGGCACATGCGCGCCGGACGACACATATCGCCACGCCCATTATCAGTTGACCGTATTATATGAATTGCTGATGGGCACAGGAACATGGCCAGCATCGTTCAAAGCGGCGCTGAACTTGATCGGCCAACCTGCCGGTGTGCCGCGTGATCCGGTCATGCCTTTGGCAGAGGCGGATATCGACAAGATCAAACGCACCTTTGATCAATTGGGCATTTCCTATTCATGATCCGATTGGTGCCAAACCACGCAGGCCGGATTGAACGGACCGCGCAGGTGACCTTCACATTTGAAGGTCAGCCCGTGCATGGACACGCGGGTGAACCCCTTGTCTCTGCGCTGCTGCGCGCGGGGCATTTGTCACTGCGTGAAGCACCCAATGATCAAGCGCCACGTGGCGCGTTTTGCTGCATGGGCCTGTGTCAGGAATGCACAGTGCGCATTCACGGGCAAACGATTGAGGCCTGCCGCACGTATGTCTCCGCTGACCTTATTGTCGAGCGTATCTAATGGCCGACCCCTATGATATCGCCATTGTCGGCGCGGGGCCTGCGGGTGGCAACGCCGCGCTGACGGCAGCCAATGCCGGATTACGCGTTGTGCTGCTTGATGAACAACCCGCCGCTGGCGGGCAAGTCTGGCGCGGGAAAGCCGCCAGCATCCTATCAGCCCCCATGACCCCCGAAACTAAAGCAGGCGACGCCCTGCGTCATGCGATCCACGCGAGCGAGGTCACACATCTCACTGATACCCGTGTCTGGGATATCCGCCGCGATGGCGAGAACTGGGCGCTGCAAATCCTTGGCAAGGACGCCCCAGAACAGATTACGGCAAAGGCGCTGATCCTCGCCACCGGCGCACGGGAATATGTTCAGCCTGTGAAGGGCTGGACCACGCCGGGCGTCATCGGACTCGCGGGGGCCACGGCGCTTTTCAAACAAACCCTGTCTTTGCCCGGTAAGAAAACTGTCGTCAGCGGCACAGGGCCGCTGGTGTTTTTTGTGGCCAGTGAAATTCGCCGTTTGGGCGGCACTGTTGCTGCAATTGTTACGCCAAATACGCGTACCGAATGGGCGCGTTCCTTGCCTGCGATGGCTGTGCAACCCAAGCTCTTGGCCCGTGGCGGGATCTGGATGGCGGACCTTATGTTAGCACAAGTGCCAATTCTTTGGGGCCATGCGGTGGCTGAAGTCTCGGGCGATGAACACGTCACTTCGGTGCAAACCCGCAACCTGTCTAAAGGCACGGACGGACCAACATTCGACGCTGATAGTCTGTGTTTGGGCAATGGGTTGGTCCCGCAGATCGAAGCGGCGCAAATGCTCGGTGTGCCCATCCACCATGACCCCGCCTTAGGCGGCTGGGTGCCCGAAGCACAGCCCGACGGCGCAACGCCCACTGATGGGCTGTATTTGTGTGGCGACGGTTGTGGTATTCGCGGCGCGCTTGCTGCGGGCGTTCAAGGCACCCTCACTGGCGCGCGCGTCGCCCGCGATCTGGGCAAATCGGCTGCCGCCCCGCCGGTCAGTAAATGGCGCCGCGCCGCGCGGTTCGGCCGAGCCATGACCGCCCTCAGCATTCCGAAACCGGATGTCGAGTCTCTCACCACGGACGATACAATTCTATGCCGTTGCGAAAGCTTGAAACGCGCGGACATCCGTGCTGAGATCAGTTCAGGTGCGGCCAGCACCAATGCGGTGAAATCGGGCCGTCGTGCAGGCATGGGGCCATGCGGCGGCAAATATTGCCAATCAGCAATCGCCGCCCTCATTGCCAAGGAAACCAGCAGACCTATCGCTGAAATCCCACCACCCACACCGCGCCCGCCCCTGCGCCCCGTTCCGCTGGGCGAAGCTGCCGGCGACTTCAATTACGACGATCTTCCAATCCCGAAACCGGCACCGCTATGAGCGATCAAACCACATATGACATCGCGATCATTGGTGGCGGCATCATGGGCTGCGCAACGGCCTTGCGGGTCGCCGAGGGTGGCATGTCTGCTATCGTTCTGGATCAAGGCGACCTCGGCCAAGGCGCATCTGGCGTGAATGCAGGCACTTTAAGCCTGCAAATCAAACGTGTGAAATTGATGCCCTACGCGCTGAAAGGTCATCACCTTTGGGAAGAAATGGGCGACGCCGTGGGCTTTGCCAAAACCGGCGGCTACACGCTGGCCTTCAACGCCCGCGAAGCCGAGATGTTGCAAGAGCGCCAGACATTGAAAGCCGATGCGGGCGCTCCGATTGAATTTGTCTCTAACAATCGGTTGCGGGCTGCTGAACCTAACCTGACCCAAAAGGTTGAAGCGGCGAGTTTCTGTGCCGAGGACGGCTATGCCAATTCGTCGCTCACTGGACAGTATTACCGTGGCCGTCTACGCGATGCGAGCATTCCTTATCGCGAGGGTTGCAAAGTCACCGCGATTGATCGCGGCACAGTTTTCACCCTGCAGACGCCGCAAGGCCCTACGCGCGCCACGCGCATTTTGCTCGCCGCTGGCGCTTGGCTGAAACCACTCGCAGCGTTGCTGGATGTTGACCTACCGGTCAACGCGCGGGTCAATACCGTGTCCGTCACCGAACGTATGCCAGCCTTGATGAGCAGCGTCATCGGTCATGCGACAGGCCTGTTGACGATGAAGCAGAAAGCAAACGGCACTGTTCTAGTCGGCGGCGGCTGGCAGGGTATTGGCACCCCCCAAGAAGGGCGCGGCACCGTCAACGCGGCGACCGTCAAACCCAATCTGGCGCTGGCGCAATATGCTGTGCCTGCCCTGGCCAAAGCCCGCGTGACCCGCAGTTGGACAGGGTTTGAAGCGAATGTTCCGGACTTCTATCCGCTCGCCGGTGCCTTGCCCGGTATTACTGATGCCTATGTGCTCGGCTGCGTGCGGGGCGGTTACACCATCGGCCCCTACATCGGGCAGTTGATGGGCGAGTCCATTCTTGGGCGAGAGCCCGAAATGCCCCTGTTCGATCCGGGGCGCGACTTTGAAAAGGACATGATATGACACAAGACCCAAGCCGTCTTGACGGGAAAACAGCGATCATCACCGGCGGAGGCAGCGGCATTGGTGAAGCGACTGCCCATGTATTTGCTCAGGCGGGCGCGACGGTCATCGTGACGGGGCGCCGATTGGAGCCGCTTGAAAACGTCGCCAAGGCCGTCGGCGGCCATGCGATTGCCTGTGACGTGTCCAACCAAGACGATGTGCGCGCGATGTTTGCCAAGGCTCACGCAATCACGGGCCGCGTTGATGTTTTGCTCAACAATGCAGGCGGCCCCGGTCCTATCGCGCCTGTGGCCGAGGTCGACATGGGCGACTGGGTGACCTGCATGAACATCAACCTCGTCGGGGCAATGTATTGCCTGCAAGAAGCAGCCAGAATCATGACAGTCCAAGGATCAGGATCGATCATCAATATGTCGTCGCTGATGGGTATTCAGGGCTATCCGATGCGCTCTGCCTATGTGGCATCGAAATTCGCGCTGATCGGGATCACCGAAACTATGGCCCGCGAACTTGGTCCCGTGGGTGTGCGTGTAAATGCGTTGATGCCTGGTGCCGTATCCGGCGAGAATATGGACCGTATCCTCGCCCGCCGGGCCGTAGCTGAAGGCCGCCCAGCGTCCGAGATTGAGCGCGAGAACTACACCGATGTTGCGGCCCTGAAACGCTGGGTCGCCCCAGAAGAAGTGGGCCGCGCCGCGCTTTATTACGCAAGCGACCTAAGCTCCGCTATCACCGGCGACAAAATGAAAGTGGATTGCGGCCGTTTCTAGCGCCACCAAGGGAGAATCCAAAAATGAACGTTGAAGCACTTACGCTACCATTGCCCCACGATTGGTTTGCAGCCCAAACCGCCCTGCCAAAAAATCGTTTTCGCATGTCAAAACTGATGGAAAACGGCGGCCCGATGCAGGGCCTCGCAGCACGGGTCGCGCAGGCGGCTGAGGGTGTTGATTTCGCCCCTTCCGACAGCACGTTGGACGGCGCACAGAAACTGTTCGACAGCTATTTTCTTGTGCAACGTGCGGCGGGTTCCCCGGTGGATATGCTGCGCGCGGCGATGGCGCAGGCCTTGCCGGTTTGCGTTGCCGACATCGAAACAGGCGCGGATTTAAGCGAAGAACAACGTGCCACGCTTGCCCGTGGCCTGCACCGCCTTGCGGATTGGGCGCTGATCCCAACGGCGATCCCAGAACATATACAGCCCAAAATCGACGCAGATCCGTTGTTTCGCTGGAAACAACAGCACCAGTTGTTCTTTCTGATCATCCACGGGATGCTTTATCTGTTGCATGTGCTGGAAGAAGCGCTGGACCGTGAACATGCCCCTGTGACCCAAGCGATCCTGACGGATTTCGCTGATTTGATGGAGGCTTCCACCGTGGCGTTCTGCCTTGCTGGTGATTTCTCACCCGAGGCTTACGAAACACGCATCCGCCCTGACATGACCGCACATGACCCGCATTTTTCAGGACTGTTTTACGCGGATCACAAAGAACTGGTCACCAGTCTGCGCGTCCTCAAACAGGTGCCCGACGATTTCGAGGAAGAGCTGGAGCGGATCAGCAACGCGATATCGGAAACTTACGACGTCCACGCGCGGGTCTGTCTGCGCTTTGTTGGTGACACTGCCAGCCTTGCGTCCAAGGACGACAGCCGTGTCGCTGCGGAAAGCATCCGTGGCAAATACGTCAAACGCACCAAAGTCATCGCGGGGCTGGCCAAGCCGCGCGGCTAGGCACCCCGCACAGGCGCAGCTTTGCGGTTTCGGTATTTCTCGGTGAGGTCAGCATCGGCGTCGGCCTCACCATAAGCCCCAAGGATCACCCCCTTGGTGCTGCGTTGGGATCGTGTCTGGCGCAACGTCTCATTCGTGATTGTCGTGCGCTGCGCGGGTCTGCGTGCCCAAGTATTCAGAGCGCTGGACAGCTGCGCCATCACACCGGCGTGGGCGTCGCTTTCGCCCAAATCAACCAGCTCATCTGGGTCATCATGCCGATCGAAAAGCATTGGACGAATGCCACCGCCAAATTCGATCAACTTGTAGCGCGTGTCCGTTACCATAAACAACCGCGCCTCTGCCGTGTCCAGATCAAGCCGCTTGGCCAGTGGCGTCATAGAAAAATCATATTCGCAAAAGGCATATTCGCGTAATTGCTTCTGCCCACGCAACAGCGGCAAAAGAGACTGACCTTCAAGCACATGGTCAAGGTCGGCACTATTGCCGCCTGCGATTTCGACAAAGGTCGGAGCGAGGTCAATCAATTGCACCAAAGCGTCGGATACTGTGCCACGCGTGCCATCGGCCTCAGCCGACGGATCATAGACAATCATTGGCACCCGCACAGATGTGTCATGGCAAAATGTCTTTTCGCCCAGCCAGTGGTCGCCCAGGTAGTCACCATGGTCTGATGTTACGACAATCATCGTATCATCCATCCGGCCCGTTTTTTCCAGCCAGTCAAACAGGACCTCCATCTGATCATCGCATTGCTTTATCAGGCCCATGTAAGCGCCCAGAACCTTGTCGCGCACCTCGGTCTGGGAAAAGGCTTGGCCCACCGGTGCCTTCATCATGCCGCCAAATACCGGATGGTCTGTTTGGCGTTCCGCGTCTGTGCGCACTACGTCCAAGAACTGTTCGGGCCCAAACATGTCATGGTAAGGGGCAGGCACGATATAGGGCCAATGGGGTTTGATATAGGACAGGTGGCAACACCACGGGGCATCGCCGCGGCTTTCGATAAATTCGATCCCGCGGCGCGTCAGATAGGGCGTTTCACTATCATCTTCAGCAATATTGGCGGGTTTGTCGCTGTTTTCCATGAACCAGCCGGACAGGACATTCCCAGCACCGTCATTTGCTGAATTGGCGTAGTCATGCCATGGGTTATCGCTTTCATACCCCTTGATGCGCAGATATTCGTTGTACTTCAGCGCGCCCCCGTCGTCATAAAACCCATCAGGGCCTTCAGGGCGCATCCCATCATCACGCTCAAACACATCAAACCCGCATTCGGACACCCGCGCGCCGATGACACTGTCTGGCTCAAGCCCCAGGCGCGCCATACCTTCGGCGTCGGCCTTCATATGGGTTTTGCCAACCAGCCAGCAGCCCATGCCGAGATCGCGCAAATAGTCCCCCATTGTACGCTCGCCCACCTTTAAAGGTACATTGTTCCAAGATGCCCCATGGCTATGGACATAACGCCCCGTATAGGTCGACATGCGCGACGGCCCACATAAGGGCGATTGAATATATGCGCGATCAAATCGCACACCCTTTGACGCCAGCTTGTCAATATTGGGGGTTTGCAGGTGTGGGTGGCCGTAACAACTTAGATAATCCCAACGCAGCTGATCGAACATAATGAAAAGAATGTTCTTGGGTTTCGCCATCACGCGCCCTTTTGATCCAGTGTTTCGCCATTCGGCACGCCCAGATTCGTCATATCTGCGTCCGCATTGGTGCGCTTCGACAGAAACCAGAATATCGATACAACAGACAAGACCAATAGGGCGACAGCAACAGGGCTGGTGTAGATATTTAAGAGGTTCCCGTTCAAGAGCGCAGTCGCCTGCGCCAAGGATTTTTCGAATTGCGGCCCAAGAAAGAAAGCGATGATGAAGATGACCATGGAATAGCCAAAGCTGTGCATCAGCAGACCGATGACTGCAAAGATCAGCATGACGCCGACACCAAACAACCCATTGGTCGCCATCGACACACCAACGAAGCACAACAGCAATGCGGATGAAAAGATCACGGCCTCTGGGGCCGAAACAACCTTGACCCACAGCCGCAGACCTACCTGCCCGACCCAGAGGTTGACGAAATTCGCCATAATCATCGCGCCGAACAGACCATAAACCAGCCGCCCCTGTGTCTGGAACAACAGGGGGCCGGGCTGCATCCCGTGAATCATGAACGCACTGATAATCAGGGCGGCGGTCACGCTTCCCGGGATGCCCAAAGTCAACAGCGGGATAAGATTGGCACCAACGACGGCGGAATTCGCGGATTCCGTCGCCGCGATACCGTGCAGATTGCCTTTGCCAAAGGTTTCAGGTTCTTTTGAAGATGCTTTTGTCATCGCATACGACATAAACGCAGCGGCAGTGGACCCAATCCCCGGCAGCGCGCCAAGGGCCGTGCCGATCGTTGCACCCCGTAGCAGCGTGTAGCGACAGGCCCAGTATTCGGCCCATGAAACGCGGCGGTCTTCGGGATTGCCTGTATCCGTCACCGACAGGCCTTTGCCATCGCCACCGCGCGATTCTGACATACGGCGCAAGATTTCCGAAATGGCCAGCATCCCGATGGCGACAGACGGCAGGGCAAGCCCATCAAACAGATCCCAATAGCCAAAGATCAGTCGCGGGGTGAAATGTTCGGGGTCGGTGCCGACGAACGCAAACAAGAGGCCCAAAGCCGCAGCAATCACCCCTTTAATCAAGGATTCACCCATCAGACCTGATATGATCGAAAAGGCAAAGATCATCAGGGCAACAATCTCGACCGGTCCCATTTTAAGTGCAAGGATCGCGAGCGGAGCGGCCACTGTGATCAGCACAACATCACTAAACGTATCGCCTGTAATTGAAGAAAAAAGCGCCATCTTGGTTGCCTTCAACGGCTTGCCCTGTCGCGCCAACGGATAGCCATCCATCGCAGTGGCAGCGGCATCGGGCGTGCCCGGCGTGTTCATCAAAACCGCAGGCACCGCCCCACCGACTAGCCCACCTTTGTTAACGCCGACGAGGAACGCGATGGCAGGTAGCGGATCAAGGCCAAAGGTAAACGGAATAGCGATAGCCATCGCCATCACTGGGCCGATCCCCGGAACCGCACCTACAAACTGACCCAGCACAACGCCGAAGACCACAAACAGCAGATTGATTGGGGTGAAAACATCGCCGAAGCCTGCAAGAATAATTGTAAAATCCACCATAGTGGCGTCCTATCCGGGCAAGCCCCGTTCCAGAAGTTGCGTGACAAGAAACCAGATCAGGGCGGGCATCAGTACGACCCCAAAGCCGAGCCATAGCGGGCGACGCTCACCGAGCATCAGCATGATGACAAGCGCAAGCGCGGGCGCGACATACAAAAACCCAACAAGGAACATCGCATAGATAGCGGCCGCCAAGACGACGATATAAGCGAAGGCCCAGACAAAAAACCGCATGTCAGGTGCGGTATGGTTTGTTGGCTTAAGAACCAGAAGGCCCCCACATATTGTGATGACCCAAGTCACAATAGTTGGCATGGTCTTAGGTGACAGGTTTCCGCCGTCGATGTCTTCGACGTATTCAGGGATCACAATGAAAAGCATTGCTAACCCGAAGAGCAAAAAGAACCCTCCGGTGAAACGATCTGCTGAAATGCTCATTTGCCCTCCCCTCCCGCAATGACGAATGCCCCGCAGCGCGTCCCCGCGGGGCATTCGCTTTTAGTTAGCGAACAGACGTTCGGCGTTTACAAGACCATCGGTCATCATCAGCTTGGCACCCTCTTGGCCCATGTTGACCGGATCACCCTGCACCGCGTTGCGTACGATCTCTGCGATCTCAGGCGACTGAACAGCCGCGTCAATCGCAGCGGCGATGGCCGCCGTTGCCGCAGGGTCGGACCCTGCCTTCATGGCAAGAAAGAATACCGCATCAACATAGGCGTCCACACCGGATTCGATGAATGTGGGCGTGTCTGGTGCATAGCTCAGGCGGGCCTGATTTGCGCTGGCGATGACCTTCATATCGCCGGACTCAAGGTAAGGCGCATGTTCGCCTGACGCAAAACCTGCCAGAACCTGACCACCGAGAATCAGGCGGATGACCTCGGCGCCGCCATCTGCGGTCACAAGGTTAAAATCAACGCCCGAAGCTTTGGTTGCCGCGTTCATCATCAGTACCTGCGGTGGCGCCATCGTCGCCACGGGTATATTGCCCTGCTCATCGGCATAAGCGATCATTTCTTCAAGATTGTCGAAGGGCGCATCGGCGCTTGCCACCAAAGCGAGCTCTGCCTTGGCAATCGTGCCCAGATAGTCAAAGCTATCGACGTCGAACGGCAGTTCATCCCCGCGCTGCACCAGTTGCACCAGCACTGGAATACCAACGCCCATGCCGATCGTGTGATTGTCGACAGGACGCTGCGACAAGCTGGTGAACATCGCCACACCGCCGCCACCGGGACGATTTTCGACGATCACATTCCACCCGGTCTGCTCTTTGATCACCTCGCCAAGAACGCGGCCCATCGTATCAGTGGAGCCCCCCGCCCCAAAGCCGATTTCAATCGTAATCGGTTGGCTTGGCTCCCAATCCTGAGCCACAGCGGGCGCACCCATCGCGATTAAGGCGGCTGTACTCAACGCCTTGAGTTTTGACGTAAATTTCATTGGTCTTCCTCCCTATTTATCGTCTATATTTTCGTTGTCTTGTTCAATCGCCAGCCGCTCCACGGCGCCAGCGCGCAAGGTCTCGATCTGGGCCAAAAGCCCATTCGGATCGACCAGAACATTGAGCGTCCTGGCTTCGCGTGCGGCCAGCGTCTGACGATCCTCATCAAGACCGTTAGAAAAGCCGTGGGTGGTCAGATGGACATCAATGCCGATACCCTGCGCCTCGGTGAGCGCGCGAACACGATCAAGACTTTCGATAAACGCCGCGACCTGCGGCGGCCCTTCGATAGCGTTAAGACCGAGACCACCAATGGTAATGGCGCGGTAGGTCTCATCGCCATCCTTCACGTCATAAAGATATGATGCTGTGCCCCATGTGTGCCCCGGCGTTTCCAATACGGTAAAATCATTGTCGCCCAGCGCGATCGTGTCACCATCAGCCACGACCCTCTCTGGTGCGATCATTTCCCATGCACGCGGCCCAGCCTGCGAGGCTGCGGCAGATTCAACAGCCTCATCCCACCCACCTTGGGTCATTATAAATGTTGCATTAGGCAAAAGTGGCTTCAGCGCAGATGCACCTGCCACATGGTCAAAATGCCCATGGGTCATCATCACATATTTGATGTCCGCCAGATCGGTGCCCGTTTTGGCAATATTGTCCAGCAGTGTCGGAACAAACGGACCATAGAGCGTATCAATCAGAACGCTACCCTCATCCGTGCGGACAAGCCATGCCGAAACCCAGCAAATCCCGACATAGTCGACATTATCGAACGCCGCCCACGGTGCGACGTATTGTGCATCTGGCGTGTTCAACCAGCGGCCCAGATTTGGTGGCATCTGACCGGTCCGGCCAAACGCGACAAACTCTGCGAGGATCTCGTCCGATGGGCACCCATCAAACAGCGCTTGAGCGTGCGCTGGCATGGATAAACCAACAGCAAGTGCCGCCGCCAATCGTTTTGCAGTTATCAGTTTCATCGTTACTCCCCCTAAAAACCCCTAACGGCCCCCAGTTGGTTCAACCGGGTCCGGTATGAACTTGCCTGGGTTCATCAGCCCAGCCGGATCCAAAGCCCCTTTGATCGCGCGCATCGCCGCCAACTGGCTGGGCTGTTTCAGTTTGGCCATCAGGTCCAGTTTGCTTTGACCAATCCCATGTTCCGCCGAGAACGATCCGTTCAAACGCGACAGCAAGGCAAAGGCCTCCTCCTTTGCCTCCGCAAGCGGCAGCGTGTTCCAGTCGCGACCTTCGGCAGCACTCAATGCGTAGTGCAGGTTACCGTCGCCGAGATGCCCCACAGTCAAAGGCCGAAATCCCATGCTCTCTACCGTAGTATCCATTGCCCCTACGAAGTCTGCAATTGCCGCCAGAGGCAATGAAATATCCATGTGATAGGCTGGACCGTTTTCGGTGATCGCTTCTAGAATCGACTCGCGCATCTTCCAAAGATCCAGGCGCTGTTGTTCGGATTGGGCAATCATCGCATCACTGATCGCACCGTCTTCCATCAACTCTTCAAGGGTCTCAAAAACGAGGCTTTGCAGATGACTTTCGCCCGCCTCATCCAACTCCGCATCGTCTTTGCGGTTCGAAGCAACTTCAAAGAACAATCCGGTTTCTGCGGGGGAATCCAACGGCCTGCGGGTATCAGGGAACGCCTGACAGATCACATCAACCGCCGACGCAGGCATGTATTCGTAAGCCTCAACGGCGCCGCCCGTTCTGTCTTGCATCGCGTTCAACACCCGAGGCGCATCAGCCAATGACGCAAGCGACAAAAACCCAGTGGTGCGGGTCAGCGGCATAGCAGAAAGCTTGAAAACCGCCGCTGTAATGATCCCCAACGTACCCTCAGCCCCGATCAGCAGGTTTTTCAGGTCATAACCGGTGTTGTCCTTACGCAGCCCGGTGAGAGCATTGATAATCGTGCCGTCGGGCATGACCGCTTCGATCCCAAGGCAAAGCTCGCGCGTATTTCCGTGGCGCACGACGTTCGATCCGCCTGCGTTGGTCGCTAAGTTGCCGCCGATTGTGCAACTGCCCTTGGCACCGAACATGAGAGGAAAAACCAGCCCGTGCTCTGTCGCTTTTTCATGTAGGGTTTCAAGAACAACCCCAGCTTCGGCAATGACGGTGCGGCCAGCAAGATCAATCGAACGCACAGCATTCATGCGCGAGAGGGACAGTATGATCGAAGCGCGACCAGCAACCGGAAGGCCCCCGCCACACAGACCGGTTTGACCACCCTGCGGCACAATCGCCCATCCCGCCGCCGCACAGATCTTCACAACCTCTGAAACATCTTCGGCACTTGACGGGCGCACAACAGCCAGGGCGTCGCCACGATAGACGCCGGTCCAATCTTCCAAAAATCCGGCCATGTCTGCGGGCTCGACAAGCACATGTGCCGCGCCGACAATCTCTCTGACCGCAGCCAAAGTTGCCGTTTGCGACAGGGCTTCGGTGTTCGATGAGCGCGTCTGTGTTCGAGACATGGCAGACAAAACAAGCTCCTCCCAAAGCCAATTCCAATCTACCATGTTACATGTTAGATTTCCTGTCAAGAAACATGGTATGCCTGTCCGCTTTTTGGCAAACTCGCCCTGTCACTTAAGGAGCTCTGCCGTGCAATCGATCAAACAACCAAAATCTCTGATGGAAGTCACGACCGACAGGATCCGCACTGCCATCGTTGCAGGTGAGTTGCCGCTGGGGTCGAAGCTATCCGAACAACGGCTTGCAGATATGCTTGGTATTAGTCGATCGCCGGTGCGGGATGCTCTCGCTGTGCTGCAAATTGAGGGGCTTGTAAACGTTTTGCCAAAACGTGGATCTTTTGTCTTCACGCCCGACATGCGTGACGTGAATGAGCTTTGCGAACATCGCGCCGTGCTCGAATCTGCGGCGATCAGAATGGGCATAGAGCGCAATTTCGACACGCTCATCGAAAATCTGGAAGTTGCATGCGCCACAATGGAACTTGCTTTGGAAAAATCAGACAACAAGGGCTATTCGGTGGCGGATGATCAATTCCATACGGCTATTCTAGACGCCTGCCAAAACCGCTCGATCATTAAGGCGTACAGCTACACTATCAGCCCCGCCAAAGCACTGCGCACGCATCTTTTTATGATACTCAATGAAAACACTGACCGCTCGATGGGACAGCATATCAGCATTTTGCAGGCGTGCCGCTGTAAGGATGCGGACTTGGCTGCACAGCATTTAAGCGAACACATCGGACATCTCGCAACTGCATTCAGCATTGGACATTCCAATCAGCCTGAAGCCACGGACATATTGCGGTGATAAATGCAGTCGCAATGTTCTCTATCGCTGCGCGCTTCCATGTTCCGATATGCGTAGAGTGAACGCCATACTTCTTGGACAACTCCGCCAGCGTCATCTCCTCGCGGATCGCCTCAAGCGCAACCTTGGCTTTGAATTCTCCCTCTCATCAAACGGCGTTTTAACTGCCGGGCAGCGGGACGAATGGTTCTTTCGTTTCTTCATTTCGGATCGTCACTTTCTTCATGCGATCCACCTTAACGGCAGGACCAAATTTCCGCGACCACCTCTGTGTGCTGCACGAAGGAACAGCCCCATGACTTGTAAATATCGCTGTGGGTGCCAATGCGGTGAACCTCGACCAAATTCCAGATATTATTGACGATGCACTGGAGTACGACAAAAGCAATTTGCACATAGGATTTCGACACCCCCAAAATATCTAGTTATGCGGAGCTAACCTCCGGTGTCATTCTACTTGTGCGCGCGACCAAGCGCTTGAAGAAAAGGTAATACAGCACCGGTGCCGCGATCATTGTCAGAACAGATGCGAATGCCAGTCCGCCCATGATTGTCGCGGCCATGGACTGGAAAAACGCATCCCACAACAGCGGCAACATCCCCAGGATCGTCGTCGCCGCCGCAAGAAAAACCGGCCGCAACCGTGAGGTTGAAGCCGTGACGATAGCCTGTTCCAAAGGCATGGTTGGGTCTGCTGCGCGTGTCAGGTCAATTTCCTCGACAAGCACTATGCCGTTCTTGATCAACATTCCGGAGAGTGACAACAAACCGAGCAAAGCAGTGAACGTGAACGGTAGCCCCGCCCCTAGCAACGCAAGGCTGACGCCGTTGACAGACATCGGCACCAACAGCCAAATGATGATTGGCTGGCGTAACGCGTTGAACAGCAGGACGGTGATCAGCACCATGATGATCATGCTCAACGGAAGTTGCGAGCCAAGAGAGGCCTGCGCATCAGTTGAGCTTTCATATTCGCCGCCCCATTCCATGACATAGCCGTCCGGAATTTCCATATCTTCGATTGTGGCGCGCACTTCGGATAGGACTTCCGTTGCAGTCATGTCGCGTGGGATATCCGCGCCTACAGTAATGACGTTGGTGCGGTTGCGGCGGAACACCAGCGTATCTTGAGGTTCGAACCTGAAGCCGTCAATCACCTGTGCCAACGGAACCAACGCCGCATTGCTATCCGAATAAATTACATGATCGATCAACGACAAATCCGCATCTGGCGCGGTGCGCAGGATGATGGGGATTTGCCGATCCCCTTCGCGAAAAATGCCACCAACGCTACCTTCGGTGGCAAATTGCAAAACTCTGGTGATATCGGATCGTGAAATACCGGACTCTTGAGCACGGTCTTCGGCATAGATCGGCCGCAGCACCAGTTCCTTTTCACGCCAGTCATAGCGGGGCGACATGATATTGGGCGACGACGCGCGCAAACGCTCAACAGCTTCATCAGACAAATCGCGCAGGACTTTAGGATCAGCGCCGGAAAACCGAATTTCGATCGGGGCACCACCGCCGGGGCCAAAAGCCAGACGTTTGACGCGGAATTCACCTTGCGGCACGGCCTCTAGGGCGAATGCCTCTAGCTCGTTCATCTCATCTTCGATCACGTCGAGCGAAGTGACACGCACAATCAGGTGGCCGTAGCTGGGGTTCGGATCTTCGCTATCATAGGTCAGCATGAAGCGCGACGCGCCCATGCCTGAATATGACGTCACCGCGACCACGTTGTCGCGTTCAATCAGCCAGTCTTCAAGGACCTGCATATCATCTGATGTCTGATTGATACCCGCACCTTGGGGCAGCTTGTAGTTCACAAAGTAGAGCGGTGTGTTGCTGTCTGGAAAGAACTGCTGCTTGATTTGACCAAACATCACGTAACAGACAACCGTTGTGCCGATCAGCACGACAAGCACAAGCCAACGCAGTTTCAGACTGACACGCAGAACGCTGGCATAGCCACGGAACATCACCCCGTCATAACCCCCACTGCCACCTTCTTCGCCTTGACGGAAAAAATAGTGCCCAAGCAAAGGCGTGACCGTGATCGCAAGAACCCATGACAACAGCAGCGAAATTCCAATCACCGCAAACAGCGAGAACAGAAATTCACCCGTGGCATCGGGGCTTAGTCCAATGCCGGCAAAGGCCATGATACCGATCACTGTCGCACCGAGCAGCGGAATTTGTGTTTTACTTGCGGCCTCTGTTGATGCCTCACGAGAGGTCTGGCCGCGCTGCATATTGATCTGCATGCCTTCGGCGACCACGATGGCGTTATCCACCAGCATCCCCATGGCGATAATCAGCGCGCCAAGCGAAATGCGTTCCATCTCGATTGATCCGAGCGCCATGAAAAACAACGTGCCAACGACGGTTAGCAACAGCGTTGCACCAACTACAACAGCAGCACGCCAGCCCATAAAGATCGCCAGTACGATGATTACAATCGCTACCGACATCGCAAGGTTTACCAAGAAAGTGTTGGACGCCTCTTCGACGACAACATGTTGCTGATAGATCGGCTCGATTGAGACACCTAAGGGAATAGAGGCCTTGAGTTGTTCCAATCGCGCATCAACAGCGTGGCCAACCTCGACAATGTTTTCCGAGGCAAGACCTGCAACCCCTAGGCTGAACGCCTCGACACCGTTGTGTCGCAGGATCAGGTTAGGGTTGTCTTCGCGGCCGCGATAGACATTGGCGAAATCGGACAAATTGACGACTTGCCCGCCGACACCAACATCCAGCGCCGCAATGGCCGATACGCTATCCGACCCTTCGGGACGTTGCAGCAGTGTGCGCCCTTCATCGTTTTGAATCGATCCCCCGTCGACAATTTCATCCGCGTTGGCAAGGGCGGCTTGCATCATCGCTGGCGGAATACCCAAAGACGTCGACAAGGCCAGATCAGGTTCTACATAAATGCGTTCGTTAGGATTGCCCGAAATCACCGCATCCGCCACACCATCGACCGACAACACCTCGAGCCGTAAAAAATCTGCAAGATCATTAATTTCGCGGTCACTAAACCCGGGCGCTGTAATCGCGTAGTATAATCCGTAAACGTCGCCAAAACTGTCGTTAATAAACGGAGACGTGGCGCCGCTTGGTAGCTCCGCCTCGCCGACACGGTTGCGTAATTTGGTCCAAATCTCGGGCAATTCGCTGCCATCGTAATGGTCCTGCATTTCGACAGTGATCCAAGATAGCCCAGGTTGGTTCATTGTTTCGATCAGGCGGACTTCACCCATCTTTTGAATGGCCGATTCAATCGGTTCGGACACTTCAGCGGCGACTTCTTCTGCGGTTGCACCGGGATATTGGGTAACGACAATTGCCACCTTGATGGTGAATGAAGGATCCTCAAGCCGCCCAAGAGAAGAAAACCCCCAGATGCCGCCGAACAGGCACGTCAGGATTACAATCCAAGTGTAAATCGGGTTGTTGATTGAAAAGCGTGCGATATCCATAATCCGCTCTTAGCCCCCGAAACCAGTGAACCGGCGGACGTCGTCGCCATCCGTCAAAGAGGAGGCGCCAACTGTCACAATCTCCTGCCCGACCTCAAGACCTGAAACAATTTCGACTTTGCCGCGCTCTGTGGCCGCAATTTCGACTGCGGTCAGCGTCACTTGTCCGTCGAGATCGCCCGTTGGCGTGAACACCATGACATGCGTGGACCCGTCGTTAGCAATAACCACGGCCGAGGCAGGCACCGAAATTCTGGAAACACCCGTTGCTAACGTTGTTGTAACTTTAGCCGAGGACCCGGGCCAAACGGTTAACCCCTCTGTGGGTGCCATGCCAAGCGTGATGGAATAGGTCTGGCCCACGGTCGCCGTTTCGGCATTCACCTCTCGGACTTCAAGTGGATAGCGGTTTGGATCACCTGTAAACTCGGCGTAAATATCGACATTCGGGTTACGACCGGCCTGCCGGAAAAGGGTCTCGGGGACCTCGATTTCAATCCGAAGGTCTGACATATCGTGCAACCGCACAACAGGGGTTCCGGCTGCCGTCGTCGAAAAATTGGGCACCAGACGCGACGCCACCAATGCATCAAAAGGCGCAACAAGGGTTGCTTGCGCCAAAGCCCGTTCAGCATTACTCACTGCAATGCGCGCCAATTCGACTTGTGTTTCGGCGTCCTGCACGGCTGTCGGGCTCACGACGTTTCCTTCAAGCTGACGGTAGCGATCCAACGTCCGCGCGGCTTGCTGGCTATTGACCAGCGCTTGTTCCAAGGCCAGTTCAAACGGCACGAGATCCAGGCGTGCGACCAAGCCACCCATGGGAACATCCGCACCCTCATCCAGTGGAAATTCGACGATCTGTCCCGAGACCTGAAACGCCAAGTCTACAGTTTCTCTGGCCACAACGTGACCAAAGAAAACGCGGCTAAGGCCGGAACCGATTGCATCAACGGACTCAATCTTGACGATTGGTGTTTGCGCCAAGCTGATGTTTGGAAATGCTAAAACTGCTGTGATGGCAATTGTTCGTAGTGCGAGATGTATCCGGTTCACGTTGAGCTCTCCTTGCTGAGATAGAATCATGGACCTATCACAAAAACCCTCATCTAAACTGAACCGTTCACTTATGCACCTGGGAATGATGTGTCTTGACATTTAAAGACAAAAATTTGTCGTTTAAGGACATAACATATGTTATCCGCGCCTACGCCCTACGGGGCTACATTGACGTCATGCAGGCATTGGATATTTCCTACGCCAACGTGCTGAGCCAATTCGCAATCAGCGCTGAAATGCTGAACTATGAAGCCGCACTTCTACCGATCGGCGCTATGTGCGGACTGCTTGAAGCCAGCAGTCTGGTAGCAAAGTGTCCTGACCTCGGCTTGCGTATTGCCAAATATCAGGATCATGAAGTTCTGGGTATACTTAGGCTTATCATGATGAACGCAAGCACCCCCGCTGAAGCCTCCAGCATTGTTGCGCGCTTTATTTTCTTTCAGGGAACGGCGCTCCGGATCGATATGCAAGACCCTGGCCTGCTTATTCCCAACACGGTTTCCATCAACTTCTTATCGATGGAATTTCGGTGTGTTGGATTGGCCCATACAGCATAAATACATTTCGATTTAGGTCCAACTACGCCAAAAGATTAGGCTTTCAAGGTTTCTTGAAAATGGTCATGACAGACTCGAAGGCAGAGAAAAAAGGGGTTTATGGCGGAGGGAACGGGACCTCCGTCTAACCTTCTCTATACTGAGTAGTCCTGTTAAATGTCACTTAGAACTGACCCGGTATTTTCACCGAGATTTGACCCACCCTCAGTTATGCGTCGTGGTTTATGACGCGGTCAATGTTTTGGTCTCGTTCTGTGTTTTCTTTGCAGCCTCAGCGCTGGCCTTGAAGCGGTAGCTGTCGTTGCCGGTTTCGAGAATGTGGCAGCGGTGCGTTAGCCTATCGAGCAGTGCGGTCGTCATCTTTGCGTCTCCAAAGACCTGTGCCCACTCTGCGAAGCTGAGGTTGGTGGTAATGATGACGCTGGTACGTTCGTAGGGCTTGCTCAGCAGGTGGAAGAGCAGCGCCCCACCAGATGAACTGAACGGCAGATAGCCGAGCTCATCCAAGATGATCAAGTCGACTTTCGTCAGCATCTCAGCCAGCTTCCCTGCCTTTCCGAGTGCCTTTTCCTGCTCCAGCGTATTGACCAATTCCACGGTCGAGAAGAAGTGGACCTTGCGCCTGTGGTGCTCAATGGCTTGGACGCCGATTGCTGTAGCTGTGTGGCTTTTGCCCGTGTCAGGTCCACCGATCAGCACAACATTCTCGGCCGTTTCGATAAAATCGCACCGATGCAACTGACGTACTGCCGCTTCGTCAATCTCGCTGGACGCAAAATCAAAACCGCTGAGATCCTTATACGCTGGGAAGCGGGCGATCTTGGTGTGGTAGGCGATCGACCGCACTTCGCGTTCCGCGATTTCAGCTTTGAGCAGATGTGACAGCATTGGCGTAGCAGCTTCGAATGCTGGCGCACCCTGGGCAACCAAATCTTCCACAGCATTTGCCATGCCGTAGAGCTTGAGACTGCGCAGCATGATGACAATTGAGGCTCCGGCTGGATCATAACGCATGGCGCTTCTCCCCAGATTGTCTCAGGCCATCATAGCGATCGACGTTTGCTTCTGGCGTTGTCTGCAGTGTCATTGCGTCCGGCGGGTCGACCTTGGGATGATCTGTCGGCTTGCGGTCAATCAATCGGTGCAGGTCACAAGTCCAAAATGTGCGTTTTGGTGGGCACACCCGCGTCCAGCGCTAATTCTACCGCGCACAGGACGTCTTCCTCATTGTGCTGGAGAACCAATGACAGGATGTTGACCATTTCCCGGTCGCCACCTTCCTTGCGCAGCATATGATCCTGTAACTGGCGGAAAGCATCCGGCATCTCGATAAACGGCGCGCCATTGCTCAGGGCCCCGGTTTGCGTTGAATGACAGCCAGATAGTGACGCCAGTCATAGATGACCTTGCCAGGTTTGCGGTGAGACCGATCAATGATCCGCGCATGTTCAAAAACCGTTTGCCCCTCAACGACGACAACCAGCCGTTCGGGATAGACATGCTGAACCGCCCCGGTTTTACCGGAGAGTTTCTGGTTCAATAGTTATGCCGCTTTTTCAGTGGCGCTCAAGTTTGCGTAGTATGCCTCCTTTTTTTCTTGCGGCGTGACATATCCGATGGCGCTATGTAGGCGTTCGGTGTTGTACCAGTTAACCCATTTCATCGTTTCCCATTCGACTTGTCCGACTGACTTCCATGGGCCGAGGAAGTTGATGACCTCGGTCTTGAACAGGCCGATGATGCTTTCGGCCAGGGCGTTGTCATAAGAATCTCCGACGCTGCCGACAGACGTGTTGATGCCGGCCTCGGCCAGACGCTCAGTATACTTGATCGACAGGTATTGCGATCCGCGATCCGAATGATGGATCAGCTTGTCTGTCCCGGACGGCGCCCGCTGACATATGGCCTGGTTCAGGGCGTCGAGAACAAAGCCTGTGGTCATTGAAGTCGACACACGCCAGCCGACGATCTTGCGGGCAAAGACGTCGATCACGAAAGCGACATAGACCATCCCTTGCCAGCTTGAGATATAGGTAAAGTCACTGACCCAGAGCTGGTTCGGCATGTCCGCCACGAAGATCCGGTTCACCTTGTCATCAGGACAGGGCTGTGCTGCATCCGGGTTGGTCGTGATGACGTGTCTGCCGCGCACAACGCCTTGTAACCCGGTGGTTCGCATCAACCGCTCCACAGTGCAACGGGCGATGTCGCGTCCTACCCGGCGCAGGGCGTGCCAGACTTTGCGAGCACCGTAGCGGCCGCCACTCGCGCCATGAACACGCTTGATTGCGGCTTCGTCCAACGTGTCACGCTTTGCCCGGGAAGACGCCAGGCCAGGGTCTTGTTTAACCGCCTTGTGTGCGTAGAACGTCCCCTCTCATCGTTTGCTTTGCAAAACGACTGCCGGGCAATGGATGATGCGATCTTCAGAACCCGGCAGATCGGCCCGACACCAAAGACACTTCGGAGCTCTTCAATAAAGGTGGTCATCGCTTGAATGGGCGGTCGAGCTACGCCGCCGCGAAATATGCAGACGCTTTCTTCAATATCTCATTGGCGGTTCGAAGCTCACGGTTCTCCCGCTCCAATTCTTTGATCCGATCCTTTTCGGCGTTCGCCAGCCCGGCCCTTTGTCCGGCATCACGCTCGGCCTGCTGGCACCAGAGGCGCAGACTGTCTGGCCAACAGCCGAGCTTCGGCGCAATCGCACGGTATGCAGCGCTATCGCTGGTGTAGTCGGCGCGGTTCTCTTGAAATAGCCGAACGCCGCGTTCGCGAAGCTCAGCCGGATAGGCGGGGGTGAATCGTCTCTTCGTCATAGGACTCATCCTTTGAGGGTTTTACTCTCCGGTAAACCAGGGGCGGTTCAGTCAAATCTAAATCCAGTGCCCAAAGACTTGTGTTGAGAGGTGGGTTGTTCGGCAGTCGCTCTTTGGCAAACAGATCACCCCACGACGGGCCGCCACATACGACCTACGACCGACTTTGGCGGCGAGCAGCGAAAACAAATTAGGCGCGGTATGGGTTTGCCGGTGCATATCAAGAGGTGCCCCAGATTGCCCGACTTCAGGACCATCTTCCGCATAAGCTGTCAAGCTCTGTGGCGCAGAAGCTCGCGGGGGTCATTTCAAAAGTTGCCCTGGGACTTCAGCGGCAGCGCGCTGAGGTCCTTGCCGCCAGACATCTCAATTCATTTCACCCGTAGATTGAACTTCTGAAATCAAGAATAAAGGCCATCCCATATGCCAGACCTTCACAAGGACACCGACCAACTGAAGACCCAAATGACAGAGCTGATCGGGCTACTGACAGCCGTCCTCTACAGCCACGAAGACCGAGACGTCGCGGCAAACTTGTAAGCACTGGTCGCGGAATTCGAAGGCATCCGCACCCGGATGATGCGCCACGCAACAGCGATGGAAGCACTCATACCCCGCGCGACGCGCATGGAGCAGATGATCCAAGAGCAGGATCAGCTGAAAGCAATGATCACGCAGATCAGGAAAGAGACGTCTTGGGTCCGACACCAGTTGGAAGCGACCATCGATGGGTAGGCCTGCTTGGCTTTGTGATCAGATCGGCCAAACAAACACTGCCTGAACGCACATGGCGAGCCGGGATTTCCACCGTGGACGGCGAGAAAGTCGGCATTTTGTCTGGTGATGGTTGGCGACTGACCACACGGGAGCCCGGCAGCTGGGTGGCTCGAGACCCTGCTGACAGAGATATCCTCGCCTCCATTGGAGGCGATTTTCATTCGGTTCATGAATTCCGAGAACCAGGCCTCGGGATCAACCCTGACGCCGATTTGCCCGATTTCATGTCATAGAGAATAGTCGGTTATCCACATAATTCGGCCCAAAAATCCGCGCGGGGCGCAGAAAATGCTGATCATTCCTCATACGTTGTCTTTGTTCCCAACGCCCCCGTCTGGGCAATCAACCGGATCAATCATGATCTCCAACCGGGTTCGCGCGAACCGAGGACCTTTCCTTGCGGCATGCCGAGCCACATATCCTACGTCAGCAAGACGCCCTCACAGCGATGACGGCGCCGACATGGCTGGAGCGACGGCTTTTGGCTGCGCTGGGAAGATGGCTCAACTGGTCGTCGAGGATCATGATTTCCTTCCTGTTTTCGAGCGTTTGGAACGGGAACTAGCGGCTATTCAATCGCAAGCAGATGCTGTCGAACGCGCTAGCCGCTACCATCCCCATATCGCTGGCGATCCAATCCATGCCCCATGAGATCTGCGCGGACGCGGTTATCAACGCCAGCTTTCAGCAGACGATCTTCGAAATTGTGACGGACCGAATAGATCACGTGCTTTTCACTTTCCATAAGCCCGTTATCATGAAGGAAGTTGTTCACATCCGAGGACAGCGTCGCATTGTTTTCGCGATAGCTTGGGAAGCCGTTGGGGATTGCCCGAAACGCTTCAAGACTAACGCCAAGCAACGGAATGACCCATATCGAATTCCTGTTTTTAATTTCACGCCCCTTGCGAGGCTTAATTGACAAATGAGGGATGTCAGCATCGAGACAGAATTGGTCTGGCAAAGCGCAGGCTGCTTCGGACGGATGGTAGCCGGTGTTGACCATACCCAACAAAATTGCACGGGCTTCAGGGTCCAGCCCTGATAGCGCACCGGGACGAAGAATTCTGGTTTTCATCCATTCATCCGAGAATGGCGGCCTGGGATCCTTGGCCCCTTCTTTGAAGGCCCATCCGCTGAGCGGAAGTTCCAGTCCAAGACGCTTCATCCTGTTCACAGTTCGCAACATTTTGCCAAAGTGGGTGAAGTCCTTGTTTGCCGTACTTGCCACAACGTCACCAAGCTCGATGTGTTCTAACCAGTATTCCCAAAAATTAAGCATATCATCGGCGGAAATCTCATTGATTGGTTTGTCGCCAACAACATGAACAAAATTCTTGAAGGCCTTCTTGATCGGGTCTGCGCAGCGGCGTTTTTGGTCTAGGCTTTTGTTCAAAACCATATCTTTGGCGAGCGGCCAATATTGCTCCAAAGCCTGCGTCACCGTCATCATTGGCTCCTGTTTGGTCCCCAGAATGGCTGCCGCCTCCCCTGGATCAGGCTGTTGGTTACGGGCTGCAATTGTTTCGATCCGTTCAAGCAGCTTGTCGACTGGCAATTGTACCACCTGATCGATTGGCAGATATCGAACTCCTTTCGCAGCCGCCAAATTCTGAACTGCTTCATAGTGCTTTGCAGCATCACCATCATTGCCAGTCAAACGAGCTGTCCAAAACGCGATCTGCTCATCCCAGACCGCAGGTGCCTTGTCAGTGGCGAGTTGACGGGAATCTGTCTTCAGGCTGATCCAGACCTCTTTCCGACGCTCAATCTCCTGAAACTCCGCTAGGACACGCCAGCGCAGATATCACTGATTTCCACGTTGCATCACAAACATGACACACCCTCAAACGGACCTGCTGTGTAGCAGTTTTGGGCTATTTCGCGGCCCTGAAAGGCGAGAAAATAACCCGCGTGAGGGCTAACTACTCGCAAATATTGGGTTTTCAAGATTTGGTCATGGCGGAGACGAAGTCCGCTGTTACAAGGTCCGACAGGTTACTTTGCTTTCCGGTAAAGTCTTTGTTTATAAGAGATAATTCGTGGAATAGCGTCCGAAGCGGTCTTGCTTTTTCCGGCGACATCCAGCACTAAAAGGGGGAACAATAAGGGGGACAAAGTTATATGGTGCGCGCAAAATGAATGGGGTTCTGACGGCAGTTTTTGTAAAGAATATTAAGGAGCCGGGAGTCTACAGTGACAAGGGCGGATTGGGTCTCCGTTTGAGGGTCAAGCCAGATGGGCGCAAACATTGGCTTCAACGCTTCACGCTCAATGGGAAGGTACGCGAGGCTGGATTGGGGCGCTACCCTATCGTATCGCTCGCAGACGCGCGAAATGAGGCCTTGGACAACAAAAGGGCGGTTCGTGCTGGCTTAGACCCAATAGAAGAAAAGCAGAAACGGCAGCGCGGCGTCATGTCATTTGCCGAGGCAGTAGATGCCTATCTGGACATCAAGGTCTCTGAGTTCCGAAACGAAAAGCACAAGAAGCAGTGGCGCGCGACCTTGGATACCTATGCCAGTCCGATTGTCGGAACCAAGCCGGTGCGGGACCTGACCCGGCAGGACATTCTTGCTGTTCTCGAACCCATTTGGACTGTGAAAACCGAAACCGCCACACGGCTGCGGCAGCGGATGGAGGCCGTCCTGTCCTGGGCCATTGTATCGGGACACCGGGAGGCCACCAATCCGGCAGTCTGGAAAGGCAATCTTTCCGAGGTTCTTCCGAAGCCAGACCGGGTCAAGCAAAAGAAGAACCACCCGGCGGTACAGATCGCGGATATGCCTGGGTTCTGGCGAGAGCTGGGCAAACGCGATGGCATGGGCGCTGCAGCTCTTCAATTCGTGACCCTGACTGTCGCCCGATCCGGTGAGGTGCGCGGCATGACCTGGGACGAGGTGGACTTGGATGCCGCGCTCTGGATTATCCCCAAAGACCGGATGAAGGCGCGCCGGGAACATCGGGTTCCGCTGTCGCCCGCCGCTGTGGCTTTGTTGCGCAGCCTGCCGCGTATGCGGGGTTGCGACTACGTGTTTTATTCCAACAAAGGCGGGCAATTGTCCGATATGTCCCTCTCAGCCGTGATGCGGCGCATGGACGAAAGCGCCCAAGCTGAGAATGGCAAGCGGTTCCTGGACGCAAGGTCCAATCTGCCCGCCGTGCCGCATGGCTTGCGCTCCACCTTCCGAGACTGGGCCGCAGAGCGCGGCGTTGACCATACCTTGGCCGAACTCGCCTTGGCGCATAATGTCGGCAGCACCGTTGAGCGAGCCTATCGTCGATCAGACTTGGTGCAGCGCCGGGTGGAACTGATGCAAGATTGGTCCGAGTTCGTGGGAGCGTAGGGCGGAAATCGTACTTTTGCTGCAGGAGCGCTCAAGCTGATCCGACGGCGGCAAAGCGGACGCTAGACTGTCGAGGTTTCGCCTTGGGGCGGCGTGCTCACACGAAGGGCGGATTCCGGTCATTCGCTGCGAATGCAAGATCTCTGAGCCATTCATATCACAGTGGACATTGAGCTCGCCGTTGCAATCGAGCCGCGCCCCACGTTACATCTCTTGCCAAGCTGCCGTTTGGCAGGAGCCTGATTGCACTATGAATCTTGAAAAACCAATGATTTATTGCTGGCCGAGAAGTCAGCGTTAGAGCACACAACTTAGAAAGCAATAAAGTGGCTAAGTTTCACATCAGAGCAAGAACCATCGACCTTCTCGGTCGTCAACAGATTGCCAGCATTTCGACGGCGATAAGTGAGCTCTTCAAAAATGCACATGATGCTTATGCCACAACAGCGGAAGTCGACTATTTTCGAGACGATGGCTTATTTGTCTTAAGAGACGATGGCCTTGGGATGACCAAGCAGGACTTTGAAGATCGTTGGCTAACACTCGGAACCGATAGCAAGGTTGGTTCGTTTGCAGGCCTTAAGCGTCCCCCGGTTGACAGCGGGCAAGAGATTCGTCCGCTACTTGGCGAAAAGGGTATAGGACGGCTAGCAATTGCAGTTATCGGCAGACAAGTACTGGTACTAACTCGCGCGAGAGTTGACGGAAAAGCTGAGGACAGCATTACCGCTGCCTACATCCATTGGGGCTTGTTTGAGCTACCTGGGATCGATCTCGACGAAATAATTATCCCACTTGAAACTTTCAAAGCTGACACCCTGCCGAACCTTGAAGACGTGCAACAGATGGTAGCGAAAGCCCGGGATGGCTTGGAAACCCTATCCAGCCGAATAGACGAGAAGGTTGCTAAGACTATCCGCGATGACATGGAGGCTTTCAAAGTAGATCCTAGAGACGCATCAACCTACCTTGGCCAGCCTTCTTTCGAATTGAATCGTTCAGGCACCCATTTCTATATACTGCCTGCAGATGAGATTATCCAAGAAGATATTGATAACAGGGATGAATCAACCAAGGCTACAAGGTTCGAGAAAAACCTCATTGGCTTCACAAATACCATGACGCCAGACTTCCGGAAGCCAAAGATCACTACCAGATTCAGAGATCATGTAGACGAAGGAGAAGCTCTAGAGAGAGTTGGAGAAAAAGCCTTCTTTAGCCCTGACGAGTTCAGGCAAGTCGATCATCATTTCCGAGGACGCTTTGATGAATATGGTCAATTTCGGGGCTCTGTTGGTGTATATCAAATGCTACCAACGAAATATATTCTCAACTGGCAAAATTCTGATGGCAAGCCAACCAGTTGTGGTCCGTTCGACTTTTCCATGGCAGTGATCCAACCGACGTCAATTGACTCGTTGGTTGACCCTATCGAACATGCCAAAATCAAAAATAAACTCGCTCGCTTCGGCGGTGTTTACATCTACAAAGACGGCGTCCGAGTTCAGCCGTATGGTGGCCCTGACTTCGATTTCCTCGATGTTGAACGCAGGCGGAACTTGCGAGCAGCAACAGCGTACTACTCCTTCCGAAATATCATGGGGGCTGTTGAACTAACATCAAGAGACAACCCCAACTTGGTCGAGAAAGCAGGGAGGGAAGGTTTCCGCGAGGATAAAGCTTATCGACAGTTCCGAAGCATATTGATCAATTTCTTCATACAGTCGGCAGCCGATTTCTTTAGGGAAAATGGCGGTAAGTACTCGGAAGAATGGGTTGAAAAGCGTGAAGAATTGCAACACCTTGATAAGGTCCGAAAGGCCCGAGAGAAACAGTCAAGGGGCAAGAAGGACAAGTTCGGTGAACAGTTAGAGAGGTTCTTCAAGGTAATAGACTCAGGGCAGCTGCCAAAAACCATCTCCAGTACCGTTTCAGATTTTGAAGCGGACGTACTTTCCGAACTCAATAGCAAGAAGAATCCGCAAGCGAAGGCGCTTGCAATTGGCCGCCTAGAAGCAGAAGCGAAGTTGCATTTGGACCAACTCCGTAAGGAACATGCTATCTCAAAACCTCGAGGCGTTGGTCTTAACACTGAACTGCGCAACAACTGGGAGGCCTACCAATCAGAAATGGGCCGGATAACGAATGATCTGGTGTTGCCGGCAGAAAAGGCGATTGAGAACATCGTCACAACAACCGTAAAAAACAACAAGCTGAACCTTGAACCGGGTCTGCGGCTAAATGCAGCTGTCCAAAAGCACACAAGAGAGACCCTTTCAACCATGAAATCCCTGCGGACGCAGACAGAGGAGACGCTCACCGACCTGACACGCACGGTAAGGGATACAACAAAAAACAGCTTTCGAAACGTGTCGAAAGTCGTTGATGAGGTCCTCGCCGAACTTGAGGCCGTTAAAGGTAAGAAGCAGGCAGAGTTCGATTTCTCAAAACAGCGGGAGGCTTTCGAGACCTTGGTGGCTGACGCATTCGAAGAAGAGAGCGAAAAACTGCGGAAGATCTACAGTCAACTCGACGCTGTTCTCTCATCAACCCAATCCAGCGGTTCAGATATGGTCGAAGTCACTGAAGCGCTGGAAGAGGAAGTCGTCGCGCTTCGCGAGCGCCAAGAGGTCGATTTTGAGCTCGCCCAAATTGGGATGGCGCTTAACACGATTAATCATGAATTTGGAAAGACGGCTGGTAGCTTGCGAGACGGCCTTAGACGCATGAAATCTTGGGCCCATGCCAATCCTGACATGAAGCGCCTATACGATGACATGCGCGTCAATTTTGATCACTTGGACAGCTACTTGGCATTGTTCAACCCACTAGACCGGAAGCTTCAGTCGACAGCCGTCGATATCAAAGGCAGTGACATATTTCGATTTGTGTCTGACTTGTTTGAAAAGCGGCTTAAACGTCACAATGTACAGCTGGTCGCTGATGAGGGGTTTAAGGCTCATACTCTTCATGGGTTTCACGCAGACTTCTATCCTGTCTTCGTCAACCTAATCGATAATGCGATCTATTGGGCGTCCAGTGCGAGAAACGACGCGGGCATCATTGAACTGATTGAAGACAATGGCGACCTTTGTGTCAGAGACAACGGTCGTGGAGTGAGTAGCATTGATGTCCGAAACATTTTTGAGCTCAGCTTTACTCGAAAGCCGGGCGGGAGGGGTATGGGACTGCATATTTCAAGGCAGGCGCTTGGCCGGCTTGGTTACGAACTGAACATAGATCCACCGACGCCCAGTTCTGGTGCGTGTTTCCGTATTTCAAAAATTTCTTCAGAAGAGTTTGTTTAGATGACTTTTGCAGATGATCAAGTCAATGCAGCCAGCGCTTTCGCCCATACGATGATAGTTGTCGATGATGAACCCATCGCTGATCCCGCTGAGGCGGAAACTATCACAAAAACTCAAACTCCCGGTAGGCGAGACGCTAAAGAAGCATCAAGCGCGCCGGACCAGCCAGTTGCTGAACCTGAACGCAAGACTACGCATCTTTTGGATGCAAAAGCCTTGATAAAAAGCGCGCTGGATTTGGGCTTGGTCTGCTCTGTGGTTAATCCAAGCGGAGATGAGGACAATGTCGCGAAAGGTGTGGCCAGAGCTTCAATCCGCGCGGATATCATCTCTCTTGATTGGCACATGCATGGCGATGATGATGGAGATTTGGCATGTGAAATCATTGCTGAAATCCTTCGCAACGATGCGGCGATTGGAGGCCGCTTGCGGTTAATTGCGATCTACACCGGCAACAATAATGAAGAGAAAATTCTTGGACAAATCGAGGCACGGTTGAATGATAGAAAAGATCAAAATACTGAAGTTGTCAGAATGGGTCAGGTTCTTACCAACGAGACTGGACTTCGCTTAGTCTGGCGGCAGAAAGCAATGCTAAACGAAAAGTTGGAGGGCGCAGTCAGTGAGGCACAGCTTCCACAGGAGCTCTTGGCCGAATTTGCCAAGCTTTCGTCCGGATTGTTGTCAAATGTCGCACTTGCGACAATCTCAGCTATGCGGGACACAACGCATCACGTGCTAAGCAAGTTTTCTGAAGCGCTCGACGGTCCGTTCTTTCATCATCGTGCGCTTCTCGAAAACCCCTCAGAATCAATGGACTATGCGGTTTCAATTGTGATTAGCGCCTTGAAATCTGAGGTCAATAAGTCCGAGATTGCAGAGAGATTTACGACTACAGACGCAGTAAGGCGACGTCTTCAAGCAATGGCGAATGGAAGTGACGATTTCACTCTGCGCTATCTCAAAGGAGATCAAGAAAAAGAGTTCAACTTTTGCTTGGATGATATTGAGGCAATTATAGAGCACGGACACGAGAAATGGCCGGAAGATTTAAGAAAGGTGGCCGAGGCAAGAAAGCAGAACGCGAGCAACCCAAAGCCAACTAAAGAAGGCTTCAAGAAATATTTTTCGACAGTTTTTTCCGAATCCAGGGATGCAGCCACAGATGCAATGATGCACTTTTCGTTCTTGACCAATTCTAGGTCTAGCGAATTGAGCTTAGTGCATCGGAAAGTACTGCCGAAGTTGGAACTCGGATCGGTAGTTTTCTCCGAAAAACTAGGCTACTTGCTTTGCTTACAAGCCACTTGTGACGCTGTACGTGGCGATGGACTGTTTTTCTTCGTGCCTCTAGTTGCTGCAACCGCTTCCCCTGAAATAGTGGTGCCGCACAAATGCAAAGAAGGAAAACCCAATTACATAGGGCTTCAAGTACCCCCAAAGTGCTACACAAAATCGCTTTCATTGAACTTCGGTACCATCGACAGCAAGATCGGTCGAATTCCCGTAAATTTTGATGAACAAAATGGCGTATTCCAAGTGCTGGACGCCGAAAAAAATGAGTACCGATGGTTGGCAAACCTAAAGTACAAGAGAGCACTACGAATTGCTCAAAATGTCAGCCAACAGATGTCTAGGATCGGCTTCGATGAATTTGAACCGTTCAAGTAGCTAACAACGGGATACTATACGGTGTAAGTTGCGCGAGCTTCTGGAACCTATGTCAACGCCTTCGTTATTTCCACAGCATGCCGCCTGATGAACTCTGGCGGCAATGCGTTACCGATCATAAGAGCAACCTTGCCGCGACCCTCGGAAAGATCAAACTGATAGTCAGCAGGAAACGTTTGAAACAGTGCCGCTTCACGTAGACTTATTGCACGATCCTCCTCTGGGTGAAGATATCGCCCTTTTGACGGATTTCCGCAGCCACCAGTCATTGTGGGCGACACCTTGTCCCAAGACATCCGTCCATAAACATCGCGAAAGCCCGACTTTTTGTTCTTATGACAATCAAGCACCAGATGTTCTGGTAGCGATATTCTCGATCCCCCGTCCTTCGGTATATTGCGGATGATTTCCGCTACATGTGGAGCTCTGTTTGGAATATGGTCATGTAGCGGGTCACCTGCTTCACCAACTGGCGCAAGCCGAACGGCATCGAGACATTTGCGAACCGTAATAATCTCTGACTTTTCAGCACCCTCGACTTGGCCAATCTTGGATGCGAGCAAAATCATTCTGTGTCGGCGTTGAGGAACACCGTATTCCGAAGCATCCTCCACCCTTACGTTTTTCCGCCCAACTTTGTATCCGAGGACCGATATTCTCTTAAGGAAAGTCTTGATACGGTTATCTTGAGCCAAAGCAGGCACATTCTCCATCATGATAGCTTTGGGTGAAACAGCCTCAACAATCCGCAGAAACTCAAAGAGAAGATCGTTACGGTCATCTGCGACTGCATTAGATTTTTTGCGAGTTCGTAGCGTTGAAAAACCCTGACAAGGTGGGCAGCCAGCCAGCAAGTCTAGTTCTCCCCGTTTCAGGCCGATGGTCTTCAACAACGCGGCCGCTCCCACTTCACGTATGTCATTTTCGAAGCAATGAACATCAGGGTGGTTAAGCCGATAAGTTGCTGCGGGGGTTTTTTCCTTTTCGACACCAGCCAACACGTTAAAGCCCGCTTGTTTCAGTCCCAGTGTCAGTCCGCCAGCGCCAGAAAAGAGGTCTACGGCTGTTAATCTGTTGTCGTGTCTTTTGGGGGATTTCCCGCTCATTGTTGTTTTCGCCCAATTGCGCGCCGATTAACGGCGCATAAGTTACTGGTATTGTTGTATTTTTTTAGTTGAGAAGATACTCAATGCCAAAGATTTTTTCAAGATACTATGATTTTCCTGCTTGGCTGCAACTGATTTGGTACCTGATGCTACAGGAAAAGTCGGTTTTAGCTGCGTCCTAGCGTTCCACCGGCACTGAGATCCACAGCAACTAGCCGGACATACTGTTGCTCTCCGAAGAAGGAAGCAACGTAAGCGTCACCTGCAGTGTCAAGCACGAGCGATGAATGGCAGCTCTGGAGCGCCGCGCCGCAGCATCTTGACCCTCTGGTCAATGTCCGGACTGGGCCGTCCATGATGGGGTGGACGACCTCACAATCGAATATGCTGCAACCGATCTAACGGCGGCAGGGAGCCCACACCGGACCTATCGAAACTGTGCTGCGCGCGCTCGCGGCAAGAAAAGCGCTAAGCTTGCAACGAGGATGACGCCGCGCCGCGGCGCGAAAATCGGCCATCAATAATCGGCGCAGCGAAGATAAGCTGGCGATCTGAATGTCGCGGACTTTCTTTCTAATGACTAAGCGTCGGGTTCTAAATTTGGCAACCTACGAAGTGCAACGCCCGTGTTCGGCGCCCGTCAGTGCGGATCGTGGACATGCCGGTCTCAGCGTCGCTCTCGTCGAGCACTGACGCACCCGTTTAGAAAAGGCACAACCCGCAGGAAGTTTTCGTTTCCGTGTTCACGATGGATGGGCGTACTACGATCCTCCAGACTCGCAAAAACTCGCTAAAGTTTACCTTTGGATGAGGATGGGCTAGGCTCCGATCATAAATGGTCGAGAGGGACTTAAAGATGGGGTGCCATGGCTGGGGCGTAGGAGATAGATGTGTTTGTATCTCCAGTTTTTTGACAATCGAACAGCAGATTGGCGGGCCTAATCTGCAGACGACTATCAGTGTTGGCGACCAAGGCATGGTCACCAAGAAAATCGATCACATACCTCACGCCCACACACTCCTAGTTCGTTGGGACAAAGTGGGTAGAACTTTGCCGGTGCCTGATGACCAAATTCAAAATCTCAAGAACCTATCAGCAGGCTAAGCTTGCACTAGTTGAATTCATATACGATAAGCCTTTTTGGGGCCTTAACGGGCGTGTCAATTGGTGGGGGTTGCGATCCGTTGGCAGTATTCCCGCGCTCAAAGTCTCCTATTTAGTTCTTTTTTTAGTTCCAGTTACTGCCCGATATGATGCGGTAACTGAAGCGCTAGGGTTGTACAATTGGGTCATGATCGCCAGTTTTTTCTCTAGTTTGTGCCTTGCCGTTGCAAACTTGATCTACGATATTTTCTGTCCAGTTATAGTCAAACGCTTCGCTAGCCCAAACGACATGTATTTCGAAATGCTCAAGATTAAGGAAAAGTCTGCCTCTCTGTATCCTCAAGACAAATTTGATGCCTGCTTGGAGCATTGCCAGAAATCGTATTTCCATTTCTCAGAAAGTTCAGGGCGCGCCGGCAAGATTTGCGCCATTCTGTTTCTGTCGTCAGCTTTTCTATTTGCCGTTATTGTCCTTGAGA
The DNA here is from genome assembly GCF_046640325.1 of Loktanella agnita. Taxonomy (NCBI): domain Bacteria; kingdom Pseudomonadati; phylum Pseudomonadota; class Alphaproteobacteria; order Rhodobacterales; family Roseobacteraceae; genus Loktanella; species Loktanella agnita. The sequence goes on from NZ_JBJMBF010000011.1 coordinate 155,366, forward strand.
GGCTGTTTCAGGTTTTGTGGGCGGTTATTACCTAGCCAGCGTAAGATATTCTTCTAACGCGCTTCATCATCCTTGAACCAAATGCCAACGACCGCTTCGACGATTTGGCCCACTACGCAGCAACGGACACGCTAAGTATTCGGATATATGCTGCGGCAGCGAAGGTTCGGAATTCTATGACTGCTTCGTCCGCATTGTGTGAATTCGCCCCTCACCTGATTTTGCGGTTGCGGCGAAAGTCCGCAATGACGGGCCGCACTGCAGCATCCCGACCGGGACGTGAAAGGCAGGAATGGGCCGTTTCCGGTCATTTCAAGCGTCAGTGATTCGTATAGCTCATGTCATTTTAGCAACCATAGATTGCATTTTGCGGTTTTCGCCAGGTGTGCCGCATCGGGCGGTTTTCAACAAAACAAGGCGATTTTGGCGTTTCAAAAATAAGTTCGGAACCCATGAAGATTGCTACCTAACATAAGGCCCCCTGAAATGGCCTCAAGTGGTTGAAATGGCGCCTGTAATTGCCCGCCTTGGCGCGCCCTTCACAGATCGATTTTTAGAGTGTTAATCGGTCTTACGAAGCGCTTATCGGCGGTATTTGCTTCATGTCGGTCCCGATGCGCCAACATCGGAACCGACGAGACTTTGGGACATCCGAGAGGCGCCCTGATCTCAGACATACTGCCACCCACTTTCCCGCGTCAACAGGGTTGGCGCGGGGCCAGGAAAGGTGTGCCAATGCACGAATATATCTGTCGCCGACCCGATGTTGAGAAAATGGTCGGCCTGTCACGCTCCACGATTTACGCGATGATCGCGGAAGGGAGCTTTCCGAAGCCGGTCAAGCTGGGCAAGCGCGCCGTTGGGTGGCGCGAAGCCGATCTGCGCGCCTGGCTGAACAGCCGCCAGGTGGAGGGCTGAACGATGCAAGCAGTTCTTGAACAGCCCCGCAGCGCCGCGCCCGCCGTCAGTCACCGGGAAACCGATGATACCTATCATAGCGTCATCGTCCGCCATGGGCCATATCGCGTTATCATTTGCCGGGATGACCATCAGTGGATTTTCCAGAAACGTCGCAAGCGTTTTAAGCCGGGGGGAACGGGGTGGAACTATCTCGCCTATGTCGCTTCCAAAACATCGCTGATCCGTATCGCCCTGGAGTATAGCGGCCATGCGTGGCCGGAATTGGAGGCACTCCCGCCGAACTTCCGCAAAGGAGGTCTGTCATGAGTGCCGCACAAGAGCTGACCCGCGCTTTGCGCGGGTCCTGGCGGGGGCATTACGGGGTGGCGTGCTGCCCCGCCCATGGCGACAAGACCCCGAGCCTCAGCATCGCGGATGGCACAAGCGGGCGGGTTTTGCTCAAGTGTCACGCGGGCTGCAGCTATGCGGCAATCAGCGCCGCGCTGTCCTCCGATCTGCGCCCGGTGAATACCCACGAGACGCGGGCAGATGATCGGGCGGCACGTCAGGCGGCGCGCGCCCGCGCCGAGAAAGCCAGCAA
>NZ_JBJMBF010000012.1:0-144449 GCF_046640325.1 Loktanella agnita
CGTTTCAGTCCCATAGTCAATCTCCTTTGTTGCAGTAAATGCTATCAAAGGAGCGGCATCAAACCGCGACAGGTCCAGGTTGGGGCTCGACACCATTCGCGACACAACACAGCGTCAAGGGTGCACAATTCCCAAGTGTTCTAGTTGTCTTGAGCGGTGGTTGGAACCACTACAACTGGCCTAGGCTACTTGAGCAAGTCCACACAGGCAAAACTTCAGCCGCACAGCGAGCCGGTTATTACCGTGCTCGCAACCTTTGGTATGTCGCGTTGTCTCGCCCTGAAAAGCGACTGGCCATATTGGCCACTCAAGAGCTAAACTCAGACGCGCTGCTGGCAGTTGAACATCTCTTCACACCAGAGATGATGTTAGAGCTGCCTTTCGGGACTTGATATCTGGCATTTCTTTGGTGGCAGCAGTCTAGCTGCTCGTGGAGAGTGTGAACCTTCACCACGACGATCAAACTGGATCAAAGATGCGGCATCTGCACGTCTATTGTCAGGATAAAATAGGCCGTGCTGGCGAAGCACAATCAGCTTAGCGGGATCTTTAACCCGGTGCCGCGACCACTTTGCCCCGATTTACACAGATCAGTGCGTCCAGGCGCCGCGCCGGTTGGTGGCGAAGTTTTCGCCATAGCCGCCGGGGCGGATATTGACTTTGCGCTGTTTCGGCTCTTGCACGACGGTCGCGATGCCGCGTCCTTCTGCGTAATCCAGCGCCTCTTGCTTGCTGTCGAATGTCAGTTTGACTTGCGCCTGCGTGTCGCTTGAAGAGGTCCAGCCCATCAGCGGATCAACCTCGCGCGCCGTTTCGGCTACGAATTCCAGAATCCAATGCTTGGTCTTGGCTGTGCCAGAGGACATGGCCGTTCTGGCTGGTTTGTAGATTCGTGCGCGCATGTGCGGTCTCCTTCGCTGGGCTCATATATGTGCAAAACCGCCGCGTTACGCAAGCATTTGCGGCGGTCAGGGTTTACGCTCTCTGGCAGAGGTCCCGGATCAGGTCCGGGACACCGTCACGCTCAGGCCCATTCGCCCGCGCGCATGACCGCCACCCGCTCACCCGTCTTGGTGATCCCGTCGATATCCACCGCATCGGACCCCATCATCCAATCCACATGGATGATGCTTTGATTGCCGCCCTTTTGTTGCAGCTCCTCCGGTGACAGCTCTGACCCGCCCTGAATTGTATCAGCGTAGCATTGCCCCAAGGCGATGTGGCAGGCGGCGTTTTCGTCAAAGAGTGTATTGTAGAAAAGTAGCCCTGATTGGCTGATGGGCGAGGAATGCGGCACCAATGCCACCTCTCCGATCCGGCTGGCCCCGTCATCGGTTTTCAGCAATTCCTGCAGCACCTTTTCGCCTTTGCTTGCCGTCGCTTCTACGATTCGCCCCGCCTCGAACCGGACGGCGATATTTTCGATCAGGCTGCCCTGATGCGCCAGCGGCTTTGTAGCGGCCACCGTGCCATCGACACGGTAGGCATGCGGGCAGGTAAACACCTCTTCCGTGGGAATATTCGGCTGGCAAGTCACCCCGTTCAGCGCCGGAGAGGCCCCGCCCTTCCAGATGTGCCCTTCGGCCAGTCCAAGCATCAGGTCAGTGCCCGGCCCTGTGTAGTGCAGGCTGTCAAACTGCATGTCATTCAGCCAGTTCACACGCTCTTTCAACACGGCGGTATGCGCGGCCCAATTGGCCACCGGATCGTCACCGGCCAGCCGCGAGGCCGCGTAGATTGCATCCATCAGCTTGCCTTGCGCCTCTTCCACCGGCAGATCGGGAAAGACCCGCGACGCCCAGGCGGGACCCGGGAAAGCCACGATGTTCCAGTTGACCTCAAATCCGACGATTGGCGCCATGGCTGGTTTCGCGGCGATGGCATTGGCTTTGCTGACGCGGGCAACCTTTGCCGGGTCCTGTTCGGCCAGTAGCATCGGGTCATCACCCGTGATCGCCATGCGGGCGGCACCCCCTTTAAACGCTTTTGCCATCCCTTCAAACAGCCAGTTCTGTGCCCGGTCAAAGCTTTCGTCCGGTGCATTTTCATAGCGGGCCAGCGTGATCGGATCATCACTGAAAAGCGGCGTTACGATCCCGGCACCGGCCTTATAGGCATGCACCGCGATCCTGCGAACCAGCTCCAGCGCCGCCATGGGTGCGGTGATGATCAGGTCCTGCCCCGGCTGCAAATTCAGCCCGGTGCGCACCGCCACTTCGGCGAGCCGGTCGAGTTTTTCGGGATCAATGGACATGGGGCTGCCTCCTGTCTGTGGTACGTCATTGCTGTGCGGCTATGCATCTAAACCATTGTAAACGTGTGAAAATTTCCGATGTCAGGCATTTTAGTCTTTTGCGCTTTCGGCGCTTAAGTATCCATCAACGGATCGCACTTAGCTTCGCATGCATCAAACGACTCAGTTGGTCAATCCCGTGGATGAGGAACACAACACATGATCAGACAATGCATCGCGACGACCGCCATTCTTATCGCCGGGCAGGCCGCTATAGCAGATGAATTCACCCCAGCGCTGGAAAGCTATCTGAATGACAACATCACACTTTGGGCGACAGACCCGGTGATTGTCGAAGCTCTGCGCGCAGCGAACGCACATACGGCGGGTTATGATAGCGGACAGATCGAGACATTGGATCAAGCGTGGCGCGGCGAAATCGGATCAGGCAGCACGCCGACCATTACCCCTGTTCTGGAAAACCCCGCCTCGGATTTTCTGCGCAGCCAAGTGGATCGCTCCGGCGGCGTGATTTCTGAAGTATTCATCATGGATCATGTCGGGCTGAACGTGGCTGCATCCTCGGTGACCTCTGACATGTGGCAAGGGGACGAGGCGAAATTCACACAAACCTACAGCCAAGGCGCAGGCGCGGTGCATATTGGTGAGGTGGAATTTGACGAGTCGTCGCAAACCTACCTTGGGCAAGTCTCTATCAGCATTACAGATCCTAACACGGGTGATCTTCTTGGCGCGATGACGGTTGGGCTGAACGCTGAAGCGCTCTTCTGAAATACATAAAAAGGCTCTGTCATGCGCGCAACGCCCTCTGATCAGCAGCAGCTTTCCTTCGGCCGCTCCATCTATGCAAAATGCCTGATGATCACCGCAGCGGCGGCCATCGTTGTTGCCGCAATTCTCAGCGCGCTGAACTATGGGGTCAGCGCGCGTCTCGCGCTTGACAGCGTCGTTGACCTTGGCACCACAAACACCACCAATACAGCAAAGACACTTGGCGGTGCGGTGCGTTTCCAAAAGAATGAGGATCTCAATCTTCAACTGACCCAGCTTCTGGAATCTTCCGATGGCCGCGCCAATGTCGCGATTGTTGTCGGCCCAGATGGTCAGGTGCTCGCGCAGGTCCTGAAAGCGAGCGGGAACGCCGCACCGCTGGGCACTGTCGCAGAGCAGGCCATGGCAGCAGATTCGCTTTTCAGCAGCGAAGACAGGCTGACCATCGCCTCGCCTGTGCATTTCGGCCAATCAAATGACGTCGTCGGGGCACTGGCCGTGGGGTGGACTGCTGACGCGACACTTTCCAGCCTGAAAAAGGATAAAATTCAGGCCCTTAGCCTAACAGCCATCGCGCTGATCTTGATGCTGTCGGTCGCGACCTTCATGCTCAAACGTATTCTTGGCCAGCCCTTGCAAAAGCTCGAAACTGCCGTGCAATCGGTTGCAAACGGCAATTACGGGGTGACCATCGACGGGACCGGTCGTAGTGACGAAATCGGGCGACTGGCGCGTAATCTCGATCAGATGCGCGAGAACCTTTCGGAGGCGAAACGTGCCTCTGACCAAGCCGCAGCAGACCAAATCGAACAGGAAGAGGTCATCGCTATACTAACAAATGCGTTGCAAAACCTCGCGTCTGGCGATCTGACAACGGAAATCAAACAAAAGGTCAGCACACGCTATACCCGTATCCGCAGCGATTTTAATGACGCAGCGCGCAAACTACATGACGCCTTGCTATCGGTCGTCCAGAACGCCTCGCAGATTCGCAAGGAATCCGATGAAATCGGCAGACATTCGGGTGATCTGTCCCGGCGCACTGAAAACCAAGCCGCAACGCTGGAGGAAACGGCAGCCGCGCTTGATCAACTGACCAGCGGCGTGCGATCCGCAGCAGATAGTGCAAAAGAAGTCGAAAACATCGTCAAGGACGCTCAATCAGAGGCCGACAACAGCACCAAGATCGTTACAAAAACGGTGGCTGCGATGTCCGAAATCGAAGGTTCATCAAGCCAGATTTCGACCATCATCTCAGTCATTGATGATATTGCTTTCCAGACGAACCTGCTTGCGCTTAACGCCGGCGTCGAAGCCGCGCGCGCAGGTGAAGCCGGTCGTGGATTTGCTGTCGTTGCATCCGAGGTGCGCGCGCTCGCACAGCGCTCTTCTGAGGCGGCCCAAGAGATCAAGACGCTCATCGGCAGCAGTTCGGAACATGTGGCAAGCGGCGTGAAACTGGTGGGCGAGACAGGTAACGTACTCAACACAATCACAGAACGGGTGACTGAAATTGCACGCCTGATCTCGGATATGGCCAATTCAGCATCAGAGCAATCGCACAGTTTAGCGGAAATCAACATAGGTGTTGGCCAACTCGACAAAGCGACCCAGCAAAATGCTGGCATGGTTGAAAGTGCGAATGCAGCCAGTCAATCGCTGCGCCATCAAGCTGCGGAACTTGGTGATCTGGTGGCGCGTTTCAAGACCAATACACACAGCAATAACAGACGCGCGCGCGCCGCCGCGTAATTGCACAGGGCTACCAGATGCGTAGCAGGCTTACTCTAGGTTAGTTCAGGAGGGTACTCGCCTTGCCTTTCATTCTGTCACCCCGCATAAGTCCGGTCAGTAATTGCGACCAAGGCGGACGATCCAATGTGGCTGAACCAAAAAGGCCACGACGCCGCTCCACGGCTGATGGCCACCCGCTGGAATCTAAAAATCGACGCCTTGGCTGCCAAAACCCGCCGTGCTTTTGTCTACCATGTCGTGGCCCCCAAAGGACCCGCAGCATTGAAGCTCTACAAGCGGATCGGGGGCGTCTGGCGAAGGCGCAACCATTCCATTCTTGCGTGAGTTAGGACCGGACATCGGCGCAAATATTTACCGCGTGAACGCATTGCGACATGTCGTTTTTATGCAGTGGTTGGAAGGGGCAACCCTTGCCAATATTTTTGCGCCGGATGAAGAGGAACGCGCGACACGGCTGCTCTCTTCCGTCGCGAATGGTATCCGAAATTCAAAATTCCGGCGCCCTTTCCGCTTTCAAAAGTTGCCCCAACCTTCAAGCGCGAACTTGCCATTTGCAATAAGAATGGTTTGCAAAGCGCTGAGCTGCCGCAAGCGATTGCGCTGCTCGATTATTTGATGGTATCAACTCAAGAAGAATGCGTGGTGCACGGCGACCTGCATTACAAGAATGTCATCTTGAGCGACCGTGGCCCCAGGTTAATTGACCCAAAGGCACTACGTGCCGATCCTGCATTCGAACTGGCAACCAGTCTTTTGAAGACTGAACGTCGCCTGACGGTCCCCGACTTTCTTGCCCATATCAGACAGCATGCCGCGATCATGGCTGACGAGACGGGTATCGATTATACGCGCATTATTCAATGGGCGGCGGTCACCCTTGCCTATACCGTGTTCTACCGTGGCTTAAAGCAACCCAAACGCAAAACAAAGCTACCACATGTCACAGCATTGCTGGCGCTATCGTCGCAAGATTAAGGCCATCCAACTGACGAGAGACCGGCTTTCCTGACGTTCGCACTTGAACCTGCCTGCCAATGTCACAACTATTGGGGCAAGCAAAGGAATGCCGATGGACAACGCACAGACCGACCCGCATATCTATCTTTCCAACCCAGCGCCCGACGTGAAAACACGGGAAAAGCTGGAAGGCGGGAAGCAGTTTGTCCTCAAAACCGAATTTTCGCCTGCGGGTGATCAGCCGCAAGCCATCGTTGAACTTGCGGGCGGCGTGACATCCGGGGAACAATCGCAAGTCCTGCTTGGCGCGACCGGCACGGGCAAAACCTTTACCATGGCCAAAGTCATCGAAGAGACCCAGCGCCCGGCCATCATACTTGCCCCAAACAAGACTTTGGCCGCGCAGCTATACGGCGAATTCAAGGGGTTCTTCCCCGACAACGCCGTCGAATATTTCGTCAGCTACTACGACTATTACCAACCAGAGGCCTATGTGGCCCGCTCTGACACCTATATTGAGAAAGAATCCCAGATCAACGAACAGATCGACCGGATGCGCCACTCGGCCACGCGGGCGCTGCTGGAACGCGATGATGTGATCATCGTGGCCTCGGTGTCGTGCATTTACGGGATCGGCTCGGTCGAAACATATGGGGCGATGACACAGGATCTGCATGCGGGCGGCGAATACGATCAGCGTAAGATCATGGCGGACCTGATCGCCCAGCAATATCGACGCAATGATCAGGCGTTTCAGCGTGGCGCCTTCCGGGTGCGGGGCGACAGCCTAGAGATCTGGCCCGCCCACCTGGATGACCGCGCCTGGCGGCTGTCCTTTTTCGGCGAAGAGCTGGAAGCGATCACCGAATTCGACCCGCTGACCGGCGAAAAGACCGACACCTTCGAAAAAATCCGCATCTATGCGAACAGCCACTATGTGACCCCCCGCCCGACGATGAAACAAGCGGTCATAGGCATCAAAAAGGAACTGCGCGTCCGGCTGGATCAGCTCGTGGCGGATGGGAAATTGCTTGAGGCACAGCGGCTTGAACAGCGCACGAATTTCGATCTTGAGATGCTCGAAGCGACAGGTGTCTGCAACGGGATCGAAAACTATTCGCGTTACCTCACAGGTCGCGCGCCGGGCGAACCGCCCCCCACCCTGTTTGAATTCATCCCTGATAACGCCATTGTTTTTGCGGATGAATCCCACGTGTCGGTCCCGCAGATCGGCGGCATGTATAAAGGCGACTATCGCCGCAAATTCACGCTGGCAGAACACGGATTTCGCCTGCCATCCTGCATGGATAACCGGCCGCTGAAATTCGAAGAATGGGACGCCATGCGCCCGCAATCGATCTTTGTTAGCGCCACCCCCGCCGCGTGGGAGTTGGAGCAGGCCGGCGGCGTTTTCACCGAACAAATCATTCGCCCCACCGGCCTCATTGATCCGGAAATTGAAATTCGGCCTGTTGAGATGCAGGTGGACGACCTGCTGGACGAGGTGCGCAAAGTCGCCGCTGACGGCTACCGCACCTTGGTCACAACCCTGACCAAACGCATGGCCGAGGATCTGACGGAATACATGCATGAACAGGGGATCAAGGTCCGCTACATGCATTCCGACATCGACACGATCGAACGGATCGAAATCCTGCGCGACCTCCGGCTGGGGGCATTTGATGTGTTGATCGGGATCAACCTGCTGCGCGAAGGTTTGGATATTCCCGAATGTGGGTTGGTCGCGATTCTGGACGCGGATAAAGAGGGTTTCCTGCGCTCTGAAACATCACTGGTGCAGACCATTGGCCGCGCCGCCCGGAACGCAGACGGTCGGGTGATCATGTACGCCGATCGCATCACCGGCTCGATGGAGCGGGCAATGAAAGAAACCGAACGCCGCCGCGTCAAACAGCTCGCCTATAATGAGCAACATGGGATCACGCCGCAGACTGTCAAAAAGAATGTCGAGGATATTCTTGCAGGGCTCTACAAAGGTGACGTGGACATGAACCGCGTCACGGCCAAGGTCGACAAACCGATGGCCGGCGCGAACCTTGCCGCTGTGCTCGACGGGTTGCGCACAGATATGCGCAAGGCAGCCGAGAACCTTGAATTCGAAGAGGCCGCGCGACTGCGGGATGAGCTTAAGCGGTTGGAAACCGTAGATTTGGTGGTCAGCGACGACCCGCTGGCACGTCAGCAGGCGGTGGAAAAAGCTGTTGGTGACGCACAGAAGGCGGCGGGCCGGTCCACAGCCGGACGGCCGGGGCAGCGCGGTGGGGTGAAACGGCGTTCAACCCGTTAACCTGATCCGCATTCGTCGGTAAAAACCTACAAGAGCAATTTTCGCGCAACGCAGTCCCGGACCTCAATCGCAACGCGCCCCATTGTGCCGCCGCTCATCAAGTAGGTTGCGCGTTCATGCGCACCAAACCCTTGCACTTGAAGCGCTCCGCGAAAAGCCATCCCGCCCGAACCGCTATAACCCCCGCAAACTTCAATCTCGCCCAAATCACCCGTAGTGTGGGCGCAACCCGACACCCACGCGCGAGATCACATGACAATCAACCCAACCACCGACGACGCCCGTGCCCTTGGCTCCAACCTCCTGACCAAAGCTCGGTTCGGAGCCTTGGCCGTCATCATGGATGGCGCGCCTTACGTGTCACGGGTCGCGATGATTTGGGACAAGACCGCGCTGATCACCTTGGTCTCTACCCTGTCCACCCATACAAACGCGCTGCTGGCGAACTCGGCCTGTTCGGTCCTGATTGGTGAGCCGGCCGACAAGGGCGATCCGCTCACCCATCCCCGCATGACGCTGCTTTGCGAGGCGACTGAAACCGACAAGGCCGCCGCAAAAGGCCTATGGCTCAGCCGTATTCCCAAAGCGCAGCTATACTACGATTTCAAAGATTTTCGCATGTTCCGGCTAACGCCGTCTGAACTGCATCTGAATGGCGGTTTTGGCAAAGCCTTTAGACTGCACCCGCAGGATCTACACCGCCCCTAACGGCGGCCGCGGCCGAACAGCATCACGCTGCCCTGTTTCCACATGCCTTTGATCAGAAAACCCTTGTCGCCGACACGCGGAAATTTGGTTTTCCAATCCAGAAAACGGTCATTTGTCACCACGCGCAGATTGTCCTTGATTGCGCGTTCCAACAGGATCTCATCCGCCGGGGTGCGGCTGGGCGCATGCACAACCTGCGACGGCGGCAGTCCCAGTTTGCGCGCCATATCCGTGCTGTCCATATGTTGGTCGAACAGTTTGTAACCGACATTCGCGTCGAAATAGACCAGCGGCCCATAGCCGCGCGCTTGCAGCTCTGTCAGCACCCGCTGCAAGATTTTCAGCGACGGTTCACCGCCCCAATGCATGACGTTGGACCCATCGACCACAATGGGCCTGCCCACGATACGCGCGGTATCCGGTTGTTTGGCAGCAGTATCTGACCGCCGCAACCATTGTCGCAGCCGCAGCAGATACCCCAGCGACAGCAGGCCGAATGTGATGAAAACCCCTTTGCCCAGTGCATCAATCACGCGGGATTTCTGAGCATCTTCGGGGAGCAGGATAGCGCAGGCAATCATGCCCACGAACAGCCCGAAAATCAGAAATTTCAAAAACCGCATCCGCCGCACCTGCCACCTATCGCACTGATCACATGCAATCCTAAGGTGTATTTATGGGGATTCCATGTCCCCTTCCAGCCCGTTTAGGATCGGACAGTCAGGCCGGTTGTCCCCGGCACAATCGCGCACCAGATCTGCAAGCGTGTCGCGCATCGCCTCCAGCCCTGCGATCTTGACCTCAATCGCTTCCAAGTGGCCCTTGGCGATGGCCCGTACATCGGCGCTCGCGCGGCTTCTGTCCTCCCACAGGGCCAAAAGATTGCGGCAATCCTCGATCGAAAAACCCAGCGCCCGCGCACGGCCCAAAAAGGCCAGTTTATGCGCGTCATTGTCCCTAAACACCCGGTAGCCATTGGCGCTGCGCTGCGGGGTGACCAGCCCGATATCCTCATAGTAGCGAATGGTCTTTGCAGGCAGACCCGTGCGTTCAGATACGTCGCCAATGTTCATTATCGCTCTCCTTTCACCCAGCGCAGCCGTAGCGCATTACTGACTACCAAGACGCTTGATAGCGCCATTGCCCCAGCCGCCAAAGCAGGTGAAAGCAACACGCCCCAAATCGGATAGAACACCCCTGCCGCGACCGGGATCAGCAGGATATTATAGCCAAAGGCCCAGGCGAGGTTTTGACGAATATTGCGCATGGTCGCCCTACTGATCGCAATCGCATTCAGCACCCCGCCCGGATCACCCGACATCAACACCACATCCGCGCTTTCGATGGCGACATCAGTGCCGGTCCCGATGGCCACGCCTACATTTGCAGCGGCAAGCGCCGGGGCGTCATTGATCCCGTCCCCGACAAAGGCAACCTTTGCCCCCTTGGTCTGCAACGCGCGGATCGCATCAACCTTGTCCGCAGGCAGCGTGTCGGCGATCACCTCGCTGATCCCAAGCGCGCGCCCTATGGCCGTGCCGGTACGGGCGTTGTCGCCGGTCAGCATCACCACGCGCAGCCCCATCTTTTGCAGAGCTACCACAGTGGATTTCGCGTCAGGCCGCAGGGTATCGGCCACGCCAATGACTCCGGCAGGGGCGCCGTCGATGGCAACCATGATCGGCGTCTTGCCTGCGGCTGACAGCGTTTCGACATCCGGCAGTAGTACTGCGGCGTCGATCTTGTCTCGTGCGAACAGACGCGCGGCCCCGATCAAGATCTTGCGCCCTTCGACCGTGCCCGACAGGCCATAACCGGGAATCGCTGCGAAGTCAGAAACCGATGGTAAAGGCTTTGACGCAGCCGTGACAATCGCGTGGGCCAGCGGGTGTTCGGACAGTGCCTCCACCGCGGCGACGTCGCGTAGCAGCGCATCCGCCGTGCCATGCAGTGGCAGTACATCGGTCAACGCGGGCTTGCCGGATGTGAGCGTCCCGGTCTTGTCCAAGGCAACCACATCGACCCCTTGCAAAGCTTGCAACGCATCGCCTTGCCGAAAGAGTACGCCAAGATCGGCGGCGCGGCCCGTGCCCACCATGATAGCGGTTGGCGTGGCCAATCCCATGGCGCAAGGGCAGGCGATAATCAGGACTGAAACACAGGCGACCAACGCGTAGGACAGAACTGGTGAGGGTCCGAAGATGAGCCAGACCAATGCGGTCGCGGCGGCACCGCCCATGACAGCAGGGACAAACCATGTCGTGATCCGGTTGACGAGGTCCTGCACTGGCAGGCGCGCGCCTTGGGCCGCTTCGACCATTGCAATGATCCGCGCCAGCATCGTGTCGCCCCCGACGGCCGTGACCCGCATTTTCAGCGCGCCGTTGCCGTTGACCGTGCCGCCGGTCAACGTATCGCCGCTGCGTTTTTCAACCGGGACCGGTTCACCAGTGATCATGCTTTCATCCACAAAAGACGTGCCTTCCCGCACGACCCCATCGGTCGCGATCCGTTCGCCCGGATGGATGATCAGGATATCGCCGCGTGTGACTTCGGCGATGGGCAGGTCAACCGCAGCCCCGTCGCGCAACACGCGGGCCGTTTTGGGGCGCAGCCCGACCAGCCGCTTGATCGCGGCCCCGGTCTGACCCTTCGCCCGTGCTTCCAGCCAACGGCCCAGCAGGATAAGCGTCACGATCACGGCAGCGGCCTCAAAATAAACCGCGCGGGTGCCATCGGGCAGAAGCCCCGGCGCGAACAGTGCAACAGTGGAAAATGCCCAAGCCGCACTGGTGCCCAACACAACAAGCGCATTCATGTCCGGGGCCCAGCGCAGCAGTGCAGGCACGCCCTTTGTGAAAAAACCACGTCCGGGCCAAGCAAGCACCAGCGTGGTCAACACGAACTGGATCAGCCAACTGGTCTGCATCCCAATGCTTTGCGCGATCAGGTGATGCAGTGCTGGGAACAAATGCCCACCCATTTCCATCACAAAAACCGGCAGAGTCAGCGCGGCAGCGATCCCGAACTGTCGCAACAAATGCTGCGCCTCTGCTGCTTGCCGGTTATCGACCTGGTCGGCCTGCCCCAACGGTGTGGCGCTGTACCCTTTCGCCGCCAAAGCCCTTTGCAGCGCGCCGATATCCGTGAGGCTAGAGATCGTCGTACTGCCGTCGGCCAAATTCACATGGGCAGACAACACGCCCGGCACCGCGTTCAGCGCATGCTCTACCCGGCCCACGCAACTGGCGCAGGTCATGCCGCTGACCGCTAGCCGATAGGTCTGTGCCAGTGCCGGATAGCCCGCCGATTTCAGCGCGCCCGCCACCGCGCGGCCCGTTTCCGCGTTGTCCATCTGGACGGCGGCAGAGGCACGGGCAAGATCGACCTGCGCCCCGGTCACGCCCGCCACAGATGTGATCGCCTTTTCGGCACGGCCCACGCAGCTTGCGCAGGATATGCCGTCCACCCCGAACCTGATTTCCGTAACCTGTGTCATGCTGCGCCCTACCTCTGATCAGGCCCCTTAGATAGGGGTTCCCGTCACGGGAAGGTCAAGGGCGTAACATGAATTCTTCGTCGGGAAAATATTTGGCAAGCCGGATGTCGGCTGTGCGCGCGTGGCCTTCCATCCCTTCGATCCGGGAAATCCGCGCGGTGGCCTCGGCCAGCGGGCGCGCGGCATCCCTCGAGGCCCGCTGCCAGGTCACCGTTTTCATGAACTTTCCGACCGACAGGCCACCGGTATAACGGGCCGCACCAGAGGTGGGCAAAACGTGGTTCGGACCAGACGCTTTGTCGCCAAAGGCCACGGTGGTTTCTTCCCCAAGAAAAAGCGAGCCATAGGTGGTCAGCCGGTCCAGCCACCAATCCAGATCGGCGCATTGCACATGCAAATGCTCAGGCGCGGTCTGGTCGGATATCTGCGCCATTTCTTCACGATCCACACAAAGCACGACCTCGGCATAGTCACGCCACGCCGCAGTTGCACTTTGCGCATTCAGCGCGGGCAGGTCGGCAATCAGGCGCGGCACGCGCGCCATGACATCCTCGGCCAAGTTCCGGTCATCAGTGACTAACCAAACGGGCGAGTTCGGCCCGTGTTCGGCCTGCCCCACAAGATCAGCCGCAACAAAATCCGCATTGGCGCTGACATCTGCCAGCACAAACGAATCCGTGGGCCCGGCGACCATGTCGATCCCGACCTCGCCAAACAGGATGCGCTTTGCCTCGGCCACGAATTGATTGCCGGGGCCAACCAGCACGTCGGCACGCGGCACCCCGAAAAGACCCTGCGCCATGGCTGCAACCGCCTGCACGCCGCCCATGTTCAGGATCACATCCGCGCCACAAAGGTCCATCGCATAGAGGATTGCGGGCGGGATACCATTCGGGCCGGAAGGTGGCGAACAGGCCGTGATATGCTTCACGCCTGCGGCTTTGGCGGTCGTGATTGTCATCATCGCGCTGGCAATATGCGCATAGCGCCCGCCGGGGACGTAACAGCCAGCAGCGGCAACAGGAATCTGGCGCTGGCCCGCGATCAGGCCGGGCAGGATTTCCAGCTCCATATCGGTTATCGTGCCGCGCTGCGCCTCGGCAAAGCGACGGATATTGGCGTGTGCAAAATGAATATCCGCCTTGGTCTGGTCCGATACCAGTGCCCGGGCGCGTTCCAGAGCTGCAGCAGAGACGGTGACCGGGCCGGTCCATTGATCGAAGCGGCGTGCCATGTCGATGGCTGCCGCCTCTCCCCCATTGGAGATTTCATTCAGTAATGCGTGCACCGCAGTGCTGACATCGGCATGGTCAGCCGTGGCGGTAAGTGTTGCGCGTTTCAGATATTCAGCCACGGTAAAACCCCTTTATTTATTACGATTTAGGGGTGAAATATGCAGAAAGGCAAAGGGTTATCCGCCCTTTGCCTTGCTCGTTTACTCTGGCCGAATATCGCGTTCGGATAGGCTTAACCTTTGCCCTTCCACGGGACGAGCCACTTTTCCGCCTGCCGCATCAGCATGTCGATGGTAAAGCCGATAATCCCGATCAGGATGATCCCAATCAGCACGATATCAGTGTTCTGGAATTTCGAGGCGGCCATGATCATCATCCCGGCACCCTTTTCCGCCGCAACCAATTCGGCGGCCACAACCGTGCCCCAGCACACACCCATCGCGACACGCGCGCCGGTGAAAATTTCGGGCAATGAGTTGGGGACGATCACATGGCGCATGATCTGCCATTTCGAGGCCCCAAGGCTATAGGCCGCGTGTACCTTGGAAATCCGCACGCCCGACACGCCGGACCGGGCCGCAATCGCCATGATCCAAAGTGCTGCAAGAAATAGCAGGATGATCTTGCCGACTTCGCCGATCCCCGCCCAGATGATCACCAGCGGGATCAGCGCCAGCGGCGGCACCGGGCGCATGAATTCCACGATAGGGTCGAACCAGCCGCGGAACCAATTGGACAGACCCATCGCATAGCCCAGCGGGATGCCAACAATCGCACCCAATACAAAGCCTACGATGACCCGGAACAGCGAATAGCCCAGATGTTCGGCCAAGGACGAATTTCGGTAACCGGATGTCGCGATTTCGGTCAGGCGCTGCCAGACATCTTCTGGCGCAGGCAGCCAGATCGGTTCCATCTGCATGCCGGTCGCGGGGATGATGTTCAGCGTGCCCTTGTCGGACATCGCGACAGTGCCAAACCCGGTTTTGACCGCGCCGCCCGGCGCGATGGGCGCGCCGTCCACAGCGGTGATAAAGGTTTCTTCGTCACGCCCCATTTCATCATTACGATCCACGCGCAGCAGCTTGCTGCGGTAACTGGCGATGGCTGTGCTGTCGTTCTTGGCGATCCCATCGCCGGGGGTGATTTCAGGCGCGTCGACCTCTTCGCTGGCGGGATGCACGACGACCGTTACTGTCGCGTCGTCGCTTTCACCGGCGGGGGTGGTGATCGTGTATGTAAAGCTCGCCTCGCCGGTAAATGCACCGGGTGCATGCAGAAAGCCGGGCAACAGGCTTGACCCGGTAAACGCGCCCCACAGCACGAAAATCAGTACAATAGACACGACCGATGCGACCGTGTTCGAGGTCACCGCACTTTCGTCGCCAAAGGTCACAGTCTTGAGCGAACTGTAATCATGTTTTGGCGTCAAAAGCTGCTTGATGAACGACCAGATCACCATGGTCAGCAGGATCAGCAGGATATAACCGATAATATAAGGGGCGGCAGCGGCCAATGTGCTGAGCACGGCCCAAAGTTCGGCTCCGAGATCGCTTAACAGTTCCATTATGCGCTCTCCTGCCGACCCATGATTTCCTCTTCCATGTCCCAGATCATCGACAGGATCTCCTCACGCGTCGTTGCGAAATCAGGGTTTTTCTTGACCTCGCGCAGGTCCTTGTTCACGCCCATTTCGGCAAAGGGCAGATTGTATTCCTTGTGGATGCGCCCCGGACGCGGGGCCATGACCAACAGGCGTTCTCCCAGAAGCAGCGCCTCTTCCACCGAATGGGTGATCAGGATGATGGTTTTGCCCGTCTCTTTCCACAGCTTCAGCACCAAGCCCTGCATCTTTTCACGGGTCAGCGCATCAAGCGCGCCCAGCGGTTCGTCCATCAGGATCACATCCGGATCATTGGCCAGACAGCGCGCCAGCGCCACGCGCTGCTGCATCCCGCCGGACAGTTCATAAATCGCCTTTTCCTTGAAATCTTGCAGCCCGACAACATCAAGCAGGTGGTCCACAATCTTGGCCTTTTCGGCCTTTGGCGTGCCCTTCATCGACGGGCCAAACCCCACGTTTTCCCGCACGCTCATCCATTCGAACAGCGCGCCTTGCTGGAACACCATGCCGCGTTCCGCGCCGGGGCCGTGCACGGCATTTCCGTTCAGCACGATCTGCCCTTCGGTCGGTGCCAGAAAGCCCGCCACGATGTTCAAAAGCGTGGTCTTGCCGCAGCCCGATGGCCCCAGCACAGAAAGGAGCTCCCCCGCCCGCAGGCCGAGCGAAACATCCTTGAGCGCCTGTACCGAGGACCCGTTCGGCAGGTCGAACCGCATTGAGATATTATCTATTTCTAAAGACGACATGTTCTGTCCGCTTTTTTGTCCGGATAATCCCGGCACGGGCTTCGCGCCGCAGAAATCATCTGGAATAATAATAAGTTGGCGCGGGGCTGACCCCCCGCGCCAAACCGATGTCAGCTTACATGTCGCCCACTTCGGACAGCGGGCCAATGTTTACGTTGCCCGAATAGCTGTCCAATGAAGCGGGGATTGATCCGGATTCAACGAATACATCCGCCACACCTTTCATAAAGTCCGGTGCAGCACCGCCCAGCCAGCGCTCGGAGAGCTGGCTTTGTACGCTGGGGAAGACAAATGCATCCAGTGTTTCGCGGGTCGCATCAAGGTCCATTCCTGCGTCTTCTGCGATCACCGGCAGCATAAGATCTTGCATTTCGGGAAATAGAGCACCGGAATTCCATGCAGCATTCGCAGCAGCGGTCACTTCGAGGAATTTGGTAACCAGTTCAGGATTTTCCGCGACAAAAGATGCCGGCGCAGAGGTCACGTCAAAGACCAAAATGCCCAGTTCTTCCTTTTCGGCGCCGGTCAGCAGCACGTTGCCGTGCTCTTTCATACGGCGTAGAGCGCCACCCCAGCCGCAGGCCATATCGACCGACCCCTGTGCAATTGCCGCAGCGCCATCGGCGGGGGCCATGTCCACAACTTCAAGCGAGGCAAGTTCAACCCCGAAATGGTCCATCTGACGCAGGAACCCGTAATGGGCGGCAGTGCCCAGCGGCACGGCGACTTTCTTGCCCGCCAGTTCGTCAGCGCTGTCTTTGTCGATTTCCAGTTCAGCGCCCACGACGCAATTGTCGTTGTCCGCATAGGATACGGCCACATCAAGGATCTGCAAATCCTGCCCGGCAGAGGCGGCGACCACGAAAGGCGGTACACCTTGGCTGACCGACATTTGCACGTCACCCGACGCCATGGCGGCGGACATTGCTGTGCCTGCGTCAAAGCTGACCCAGTTCACCTTGAGCCCAAGGGCTTCGTCATAGGTGCCATTAACCTTGGCGTATTGGAACGGCATGGGCCATTCGAGGAAATAACCGATGGTGATTTCTTCCATGTCTTGCGCAAACGACTGTGTCGCGCCGGTCATCAGGGCGACGCCAGCAGCGGCACCGAAAAGCGTTTTTGTGATACTCATTCGTATTCTCCCGTGTTGTCGGCCCGTTGGACCGATATCTCAGGACAGGGTTTACCCTGCCTCTCTTCTATCTAGCTGACCACGAAACGCGCTTGTTTGGTAGCCCTTTCATGCCCGCCCAAGGACGGTCTGTTTGCGTGTTCCCGCGAGGGTGCAATTGGTGCATCCACGGCAGGTCCTTTCAGAGCGAAAGAAATTCGCGGGAATGCGTCAATGATAAGAAGGAAGCGCGAAATGCAACCAGTGCGTGAAATGGGATAATAGCGGATTTAATTTTTCTCTTACGTATAAAGGATTTAAGCCCTAATTCGGGATGTGGTTGCTGATCTTTTTCCGGCATTTTGGATATATACATGCGCACCGACTGGACCTACTGACGATGCCACTACTGTAGGCAATGTGCTTGCGAACGGGGCAGCTTGCGAAGTGGATGCGCGCCGCCCTCCCCCTTGGTATTGATGGAGTCCCGCCGATGGATAGTTATTCCCTTCCCAACGATCCGGAACAGGTGATCGAAGCGGACCGCGCCCATGTCTGGCATCATCTGGTCCAGCACAAACCGTTTGAAACGATTGATCCCCGTATTATTGTTGAGGGGAAAGGTCTACGGCTTTGGGACATTAAGGGCAAAGAACATATTGATGCGGTCGCCGGTGGCGTCTGGACGGTGAATGTGGGCTATGGCCGCGAACGGATCGGCAAAGCGATTGCCGATCAGGTGACCAAGATGTGTTTCTTTGGCGGCACAATGGGCACGATCCCCGCTGCCACATTTGCCGAGATGCTTACGGCAAAAATGCCCGGTCTTGACCGTGTTTACTACGCCAATTCCGGGTCCGAAGCGAATGAGAAGGCGTTCAAGATGGTTCGCCAGATCAGCCAGAAACACTATGGCGGCAAAAAGCATAAGATTCTGTATCGCGACCGTGACTATCACGGCACGACCATCGCTGCCTTGTCCGCTGGTGGGCAGGATGATCGCAATGCTCATTACGGCCCCTTCGCTCCCGGTTTTGTGCGTGTGCCCCATTGTCTGGAATATCGCAGCCAGGACGGGTCCACCGGTGAGGCTTATGGCGAAAAATCCGCGCAGATGATCGAGGATGTGATCCTGGCCGAAGGCCCCGATACAATCGGCGCGCTTTGCCTGGAACCGATCACCGCTGGTGGTGGTATTATCGTCCCGCCCGAAGGCTACTGGCCGCGTGTGCAGGAAATCTGCCGCAAATATGATATTCTGCTGCATATCGACGAGGTCGTCTGCGGGTTTGGCCGCACGGGGACTTGGTTTGGATATCAACACTTTGGCATCGAGCCGGATTTTGTGACGATGGCCAAGGGCGTAGCGTCTGGCTATGCCGCGATTTCCTGTTGCGTTACATCAAACCGCGTCTTTGAAATGTTCAAAGATGACACCGACAAGATGAGCTATTTCCGCGATATCTCCACCTTTGGCGGTTGCACGGGCGGGCCTGCCGCAGCTATCGAGAATATGAAGATCATCGAAGAAGAAGACCTTGTCGCCAATTCCGCCGCGATGGGTGACCACCTGATGGGCCGCCTGTCAGAGCTGATGGACAAGCACGCTTGGATCGGTGACATCCGCGGCAAGGGGTTGTTCGCCGGGGCTGAACTGGTCCGCGACCGCGATACAAAAGAGCCGATTGACGAAAAATACACGGCGGCGATTGTGGCTGATTGTATGGCGCAGGGTGTTATCATTGGCGGGACAAACAGGTCAGTGCCGGGCTTTAATAACACGCTGCTATTTGCACCCGCGCTGATCGCGACCAAGGACGACCTTGATCAGGTTGTCGCTGCCGTTGATAAGGCGATTGGTAGGGTGCTGGGCTGACATGCCGGCCCCTTTGGGCCGATGTCTCAACCCGTTCACAACAAAAGTTTATCCAACCCAAGTGGCCGGATTTTTGCTATTGATTTGGCGTCGGAAAAGCGTCGGACTTGCGTCGGACCCCACCGCACGGCATCTGGGGGACTAACGCAACGTGCGGTGGGATCCGGCACCGTCCCAGTGCGCGACCATCTGGGCGGAAGGGGCTGCATCTGTGTGCAGCGTTTCGGATGTCACGAAGGTGGCGAGACAGGCGGCCCCCATGACGAATACAAAGGCAAGATGGAGCGGGTTCATTGGTGTCTCCTGTGCGGCTCTGAGGTTTTAACGCGCACCAGAATGATTTCCGTCGATCTATGCTGCAAATAGTTTTCGGCTCGTCAGATCAGAGCCGTTCGCGCATGGCGGTGACCGCCTTATCCTGCTGTTGTTGCTGTATCTCGCGCGCCTGAACAAACGCCGCTTCGGCCAGCTGTTTGGCCTTTGCCTCCCGATTGTCATCGGGGTTCAGCGTTAGTGTCGGTCCGCTCTCTTCCTCTGTTTGTTCTTCGAGCTTTCCTTCGACGACAGAGCGGGCAAGACTGCGGTCATCCTGCGGGACCTCGCGCTTGCGGGCATCAGCCTCGCGCTGTTCGCGCGGGTCCTGTTTATCGCCGTTGCCGGTTTTGTTGTCGGTATCGCTGCGCTCTGTTTCCGCCGGGGCGGCAACAGTCTGGTTCTGGGGGGCGACAGCAGGTTGCAGTTCGCCGATGGGCAGGCCCGTCAGAGGCCCCTGAGGAGAAATAGGTGCGATCATGGTCCGACCTTTCTGTGGCACGCGATCTGCGCTGAAAATGCCATTTTGCGGCTTAACAAACTCCTAAAAAACGCCCGTTACCGGTGTATTTCTGAAAAGTTGGTTAAGATCGCGTGGCCGCTTGTCATCCCCGCGCGATAGGTCCAATCTGGCGTCAAAATAAGGCCAGTACATGTCGATTTCCGTTGAGACGTTTTTTCTAGATACCGCTGCCGAGGGCACCTTGCAGGCCCGCATTCAGCAGATGGTGGCGCAGGGCATTCTCAAAGGCCGGTTCCGTCCCGGTGAGCGTCTTCCATCCTCGCGCAGGATGGCCACGCATCTGGGGGTCAGCCGGATCACCGTCACCCTCGCTTATACAGAACTGGTGGCGGATGATTACCTGACCTCGCGCGGGCGTTCGGGCTATTACGTGTCTGAAAACGCCCCCGAACCACCCGCCTTTGCCGCACAGCGCGCCGCCACAGGCACGGTCGATTGGACCCGCGCAATTGGTCGCCCGTTCACACCGGGGGTGAATTTCGACAAACCCGCCGATTGGGCCAGCTATCGCTATCCGTTCATTTATGGGCAGGCCGACAAGACATTGTTCGACAGCACGAATTGGCGCCTCTGCGCCCTACAGGCACTGGGGATGCGCGATTTCACGGCGTTGACGGCGGATTATTATGACCGCGATGACCCCAAGCTGGTGGATTTCATCACCCGTCAGATCCTGCCCCGCCGTGGTATTCTTGCCCATGAGGATGAGGTGCTGCTGACCATGGGCGCGCAGAACGCGCTGTGGCTGTCGGCGCAGGTGCTGTTGAACAGCCGCCGCCTTGCTGCGATTGAAGACCCCTGCTATCCCGCGCTCCGCACGATCCTGACGCAAGCCCGTTGTCAGCTAAGCACCGTATCGGTAGACGCGGATGGGCTGCCGCCTGATGCCTTGCCGGATGGCACCGATGTGGTCTTTACCACCCCCAGCCACCAATGCCCGACCGCCGCTACCATGCCGATTGCCCGGCGCAAAGCGCTGCTGCAAAAGGCCGAGGCCGAGGATTTCCTGATCGTCGAGGATGATTATGAATTTGAGATGTCGTTTCTGAAATCGCCGTCTCCTTCTTTGAAGTCCCTCGATCAGAATGGCCGGGTGATTTATGTGGGTTCGTTTTCGAAATCGCTATTTCCGGGGCTGCGGCTTGGCTATCTGGTGGGCCCCGCCCCATTCATCCGCGAGGCGCGGGCCCTGCGCGCAACGGTGCTGCGCCATCCGCCGGGCCATATCCAGCGCACGGTCGCCTACTACCTGTCGCTGGGCCATTATGATGCGCTGATCCGCCGAATGGGCCGCGCTTATCACGAGCGGCGCAAAGTGCTGGATGCAGCGTTGAAAGCGCATGATCTGACCGTGGCGGGCGTCGGCACATATGGCGGCTCTGCTGTCTGGATGAAGGCCCCGCCGGGTGTGGATACGGCCCTGCTGGCGGCCCGCCTGCGCGCGGATGGCGTTCTGATTGAGCCGGGGGCCGCGTTCTTTGCCGCTGAGGACCCGCCGCGCCAGTATTTTCGTCTTGCCTATTCTTCTATCCCCGTGGCGCGCATCCCAACAGGTGTCGCCCTGATCGCGGCGGCGCTGAAGGAGATGGCGGGCGAAAGCATTTCGATCTAAGAAACGGTTTTGCAAGATTTTGCTGTCATGCCTTGCCCTGTCGGGACGGGATGCGGACAGAATGTTGCAACTAAACAGATTTTTGTTTTGGCTGATGTGCTTGATTTGGCCTTATGTCGCGATGGCGGACAGCGGGTTTATGCAGTCGCGCGGGGCGCTGTTTGAAATGGAGCCTGTGGCCAGCCAGCAAAGTTCTGCCAGTTTGTTTGCTGGCGCGACCGGCCGCAGTCTTTTCGCGCCGATACGGTCGGGTGTGACACCGCTGCTGGGCACATGGCGCGGCGATCCGCGGGTCCGCCAGTTGTTCGATCTAATTTCACGGGCGGAATCCGGGCGTGACGGCTATGACGCGGTCCAACATGGTGCGCGCCAGCGCCCATCAAAACGCCCCACCGACATGAGCATTGCCGAAATCTATGCCTGGATCGCGGCCACGCCGGGCCAACCCCATGCGATTGGCCGCTATCAGTTTATCCCTGCAACGCTGAAACGGCTGGTGGCGCGTTCGGGCACGCCGGTCACAGCCCAGTTCGGCCCCGCCGTGCAGGACCGCTTGGCGGACCTGTTATTGCGCGAGGCCGGGTATGAGGCTTTTCTGGACGGCGAGATCGACAAGGTGGGCTTTATGAACAACCTTGCGCGGATATGGGCGGGGCTGCCCAATGCATCAGGCCAGTCGCATTACCACGGGGTTGCGGGCAACCGCGCCTCGATCAGTTGGGCCCGGTTTCATGCAGAGATGGCACAGATTTTCCCCACCTTGTAATCGAATGATCCCGCCGTGGAAACTGGCCTTAAGCGCATGATCCAATTGGCCCTATATCCCCCCTTGCCACAAGCCTAGGTTAACGCCAAAACAGGGCCGAACCCCGCCCCTTTTTCCCGCTGCAAGGATTATGCCCGATGAAAATGACCACTGAAGAAGCATTCGTCAAAACCCTGCAAAGACATGGTATCAAACATGCTTTTGGCATTATCGGGTCTGCCATGATGCCGATTTCGGATATCTTTCCTGCCGCTGGCATTCACTTTTGGGACTGCGCGCATGAAGGGTCAGCCGGCATGATGGCCGATGGCTACACCCGCGCCACGGGCGAGATGTCGATGATGATCGCCCAAAACGGCCCCGGCATCACCAATTTCGTGACGGCGGTAAAGACTGCCTATTGGAACCACACCCCGCTGCTGCTGGTGACCCCGCAGGCCGCCAACAAGACCATCGGTCAGGGCGGGTTCCAAGAGGTCGAGCAGATGAAACTGTTCGAAGATATGGTCGCCTATCAGGAAGAGGTGCGCGATCCGTCCCGCGTGGCCGAGGTGCTAGCCCGTGTGATCGCCAAAGCCAAGCGCCTGTCTGGACCCGCACAGCTGAACATCCCCCGCGATTTCTGGACACAGGTGGTGGATATCGAAATCCCCGATCCCATCGAGTTTGAAGCCAGCCCCGGCGGTGAAAACTCTATCGCGAAGGCGGCGGAACTGCTGTCTACCGCCAAATTCCCGGTGATCCTGAACGGCGCCGGCGTAGTGCTGGCCGCGGGCGGGATCGACGCGTCAAAGGCGCTGGCCGAGCGGTTGGATGCCCCTGTCTGCGTCGGCTATCAGCACAATGATGCCTTCCCCGGATCACACCCGCTTTTCGCCGGACCGCTAGGCTATAATGGGTCTAAGGCGGGGATGGAGCTGATCAGCAAGTCGGATGTGGTGCTGGCGCTTGGCACAAGATTGAACCCGTTCTCGACGCTGCCGGGCTATGGCATTGATTACTGGCCCACGCAGGCCAAGGTCATTCAGGTGGATATTAATCCCGACCGGATTGGCCTGACCAAGAAGGTCACCGTCGGGATCGTTGGTGACGCGGCAAAGGTCGCGAAGGGCATCACGGAGGCACTAGCAGACAGCGCAGGTGACACCGGCCGCGACGACCGCAAGGCGCTGATCGCGCAGACCAAATCGGCCTGGGCGCAGGAATTGTCGTCGATGGATCACGAAGATGATGATCCGGGCACGACGTGGAACGAACGCGCCCGCGCGGCCCGCCCCGACTGGATGAGCCCGCGTATGGCGTGGCGTGCGATCCAATCGGCAATGCCGGAGAATGCCATCATCTCTTCCGATATCGGCAACAACTGTGCGATCGGCAATGCTTACCCCAGCTTCCCCACGGGCCGCAAATATCTTGCCCCGGGTCTGTTTGGCCCTTGTGGCTATGGTCTGCCGTCAATTGTCGGCGCTAAGATCGGCTGCCCGGATGTGCCAGTGATTGGTTTCGCTGGTGACGGGGCCTTTGGCATTTCGGTCAATGAGCTGACGGCGATTGGCCGTGATGAATGGCCTGCCATTACCCAAATTGTGTTCCGCAATTACCAATGGGGCGCTGAAAAGCGTAATTCTACATTGTGGTTTGATGACAACTTTGTCGGGACAGAGTTGGACATGAAGGTGTCTTATGCCGGAATTGCGCAGGCTTGCGGGTTGAAAGGCGTGCAGGCCAAGACGATGGATGAGCTGACTGCGCTGCTGAATCAGGCGATCAAGGATCAGATGGAATACAATGTCACCACTCTGATCGAGGTGATCCTGAACCAAGAGCTGGGCGAACCTTTCCGCCGGGACGCGATGAAGAAACCGGTCCGCGTGGCCGGAGTCGCCGCAAGCGATATGGTGGCAGAGTAATTTTTGCCCTTCGATCTGCCCCTCGCCACAGCAGCGGCGCTGGCCTGCGCCCTGCTGGCCGCCGCATTCGTGCGCGGTTATTCGGGGTTCGGATTTTCGGCGATCTTCATCGCCTTCGCGGCGCTGCTGACCAACCCGTTGCCCCTGATCCCGGTGGTGTTCCTGTGCGAAATACTGATGACAGTGTTTCAGGCGCGGGGCATTCGCGGTCAGGTGGACTGGCGGCGGGTCAGCGCGTTGCTGGCCGGGGCGGCCATCGCCTTGCCCTTCGCAGTCACGCTTGTCCTGTCGCTGGGCGATGCAAATGTGCGCCTGACCGTGTCGCTGATCGTGGGGATTATGGCGCTGGTGCTGCTGTCTGGCTGGACTTTGCAACGCCGGATCGGCGCGCCGGGCACGCTGGGCGTTGGGCTGCTGTCAGGTGCGATCAACAGCGCAGGCGTCGGCGGGTTGCCGGTTGCCGCATTTCTGTCGGCCCAACCGATGCAGGCCGCCACGTTCCGCGCCACAATGATCATCTATCTGACCGGGCTGGACTTGTTGACCTTGCCGCTGATGGCGCTGGGCGGGATCGTGTCGTGGGACACGGCACTGGCCGCACTGCTGTGTTTTCCGATTTTGGCGTGCGGGGTCTGGCTGGGCGGGCGGCGCTTTTTGTCGACACCGCCTGCGACCTTTCGCAAATTCGCGGTTTTGCTCTTGCTGATCTTGGCGGGGCTAGGTCTGATCCGGGCAATGCTGTCATGAAAGGTTACGCCCGATGAACTCTGCCTTCCCCTTCCTTGCCACGGATACCGCCCCCTGCCCGCCCGGCCTTCTGGCCCGTGCGCAGGCGCTGCCGACCCCACGCGTGGCACTGGTCAACGCCGGCAGCGATGTGCCCCTGAGCGGTCTGCGCGAGGCTGTTGATCTGGGTCTTGCTGAACCGGTGCTGTTGGGGGATCGCGATAAGATTAACGCGGCCGCAGACCGCATTGGTTGGGATATCAGCCCTTACCGGTTGGAGCACGCCCCCCATGAAGCCGCCGCACCGCTGGCCGCAATGCTCGCCCGGCATGGTGAGGTGAATAGTATTATGAAGGGTCAGGTGCATACTTCGACCTTTTTGAAAGGTTTGCTACCGTCCAAGGCCGGGCTGCGCGAAGAAGGTGCGCGCGCGGGCCATGTGTTTCACATCACCAAACCGGGGTCGGAACGCCCGCTGCTGTTGACCGATGCCGCGTTGAACGTGAACCCTAATCTGGACACGCGCAAAGCCTGCCTGATCCATGCGGTCGCCCTTGCCCGCACTTTGGGCGATATGCAGATCAAGGCCGGGCTGCTCTCTCCGACCGAGGATCCGATCCCATCCATTCCAAACACGATGGAAGCGGCCGAGATCGCAGCCTGGGCCAAAGACGCCCTGCCCGACGCGACCGTGCAAGGACCGATGGCGCTGGATTTGATTTTCAGCCAAGAGGCGGCGAAGCTAAAGAATTACGTATCCGATGTGGCGGGCGATGCCGATATCATGCTGGTGCCCAACATCACGTCAGGCAATGCGCTGTTCAAACTGATGGTGCTGGGCATGGGTTGCTGCGCGGGTGGGCTGGTGATGGGTCTGAAAGTGCCGGTCCTGCTGACATCGCGCAGCCAAAAGGCACCGGACCGCATTTGCTCTGCCGCACTGGGTGCAATCGTGGCGGCAGCCGCATGATCCTTGTCATTAATGCCGGATCATCATCGCTGAAGATCAACCTGTATCAGCCGGACCTGACCGTGCTGGCCGATGGGATGATCAGTAATATCGGCACTGATGGCACATTGACGTTGAACGGGCAAAAGCACCCCGTGACCACTGCTGACCATGACGATGCGTTGGCGCGTATGCTCGCAGCGCTGGCAGATGCGGGCTATCCGGCAGAGGGGTTTACAGCCGCCGCGCATCGCGTGGTGCATGGCGGCACGCAGCTGACCGCGCCGACCAGGGTCACGCCGCAGGTGGTGCTGGATATCCGCGCCTGCATCCCGCTGGCCCCGTTGCACAACCCGGTCAACCTGACAGGCATTCTGTCCTTGGGCACTGCCCTGCCAAACCTGCCGCAATATGCCAGCTTTGACACGGCGTTTCATGCCACTGTGACAGAGCTTGAGCATCGCTACGCCATCCCTGCGAGGTTTCACGACGACGGCATTCGCCGCTACGGGTTTCACGGGCTGTCCTATGCCAATATGGTGACCAAATTCGGCGAGGCGCTGCCCGACCGTCTGCTGGCCTTGCATCTGGGCAATGGCGCGAGCCTGTGTGCGATATTGCGCGGCACGTCGGTGGCGACCTCAATGGGCTATTCGCCACTGTCGGGGCTGACGATGGGCACGCGCGCGGGCGATATTGACGGGGCGGCTGTGCTGCGCATCGCGGATGAGATCGGCGCGGCAGAAACCGATCACCTGCTGAACAAGGAAAGCGGGCTAAAGGCGCTGGCGGGCGACAATAATATGAAAATTCTGTTGGATCGGCAGGACGACGATGCCCGCTTTGCGGTCGATCATTTTTGCTATTGGGCGGCGCGCCACGCCGGATCGGCCATTGTGGCGATGGGCGGGCTGGATGCGGTGGCCTTCACCGGTGGGATTGGCGAAAACGCCGCACCAGTGCGGGACCGGATCATGGAACACCTCGCCTGTTTCGGCGAGGTCCCCGTGCATGTGGTCCCCGCCGACGAAGAAAAACAGATCGCCCGCGATGCGGTGGCGCTGATGATGGAACGTGGCTGATGGTAAATGGTCTGCTCAGCATCACCAACCTGACCGGGCCGGAGTTTCTGTTCCTGACAGGCGTGGTGCTGGTGGCCGGGATCGTGCGCGGGTTTTCGGGCTTTGCGCTGTCGGCGATGATCATGGCGACGGCGACCGTGATTCTGCCCCCCATCGCGCTGATCCCGATGCTGTGGTGGCTGGAACTGGGCGCGTCGCTGATGATGCTCAAGGGCGGCTGGCAAGATGCGGACCGGCGCGTTGCGATTGCGCTGGTCATCGGTTCGACGCTGGGCTGGCCAGTGGGGTTGGCCTTGACGGTGAGCCTGCCAGTCGAGACCTCAAAAATCATCGCGCTGAGCATCATCATCACGCTGGCCCTGTCGCAACTGGCGAAGGTTCGGCTGGGGTTTCTGGCCTCGCGGCCCGGTCTTTATGGGACGGGTGTTGTGGCGGGGATCGTCAGCGGGCTGTCCAATGTGGGTGGCATGGTCGTGGCGCTTTATGTGCTGGCCAGCGATGCGCCCGCGCGGCAAATGCGCGGATCGCTTGTGTTGTTCCTTCTGTTTGGGGCCGTTACCTCCTTGATCACTCTGCTCGCCTTTCGTGTGATGGATTTTTCCGGTATCTCGCGCGGGTTGGTCTTTGTTCCTGCGACACTGGTCGGGGTCTATCTGGGCCAAAAGATGTTCACACCTGTGCTTTCGCGCTATTATCGGTCCTTCTGTCTGGCTTTGCTTTGCGCATTGGCCGCTGCGGGGCTGACCCGGACTATGGTATCGTAACGTGAAAGGTTGCCGTTGATGTCATTTGAACAGCCCAAGCTGGACACATCGCCCAAAGTGTCGGACGAGGTGCGCAAGACGACCTGCTATATGTGTGCCTGCCGTTGCGGGATCAACGTGCATCTGAAGGACGGCAAGGTCGCCTATATCGAAGGCAACAAGGATCATCCGGTCAACAAAGGTGTGCTTTGCGCCAAGGGGTCGGCGGGGATCATGCAGCATAATGCGCCGTCACGGCTGCGTGCACCGTTGAAACGGGTTGGCCCGCGCGGGTCTGGCGAATTTGAAGAAATCAGCTGGGACGAAGCGCTGGGGATGGCGACCGACTGGCTGAAACCGATCCGGGAAAAGCATCCTGAAAAGCTCGCCTTTTTCACCGGTCGCGATCAGTCGCAGTCTTTCACCAGCTTTTGGGCGCAAGGTTTTGGCACGCCAAATTATGCCGCCCACGGCGGGTTCTGTTCGGTGAATATGGCTGCGGCTGGCATCTACACCATGGGCGGCGCGTTCTGGGAATTCGGTCAGCCCGATTGGGACAATACCAAGCTATTCATGCTGTTCGGCGTGGCCGAGGATCATGACAGCAACCCGATCAAGATGGGTATCGGCAAGCTGAAGGCACGTGGTGCACGGATGATCGGGGTGAACCCGATCCGCACCGGCTATAACGCTGTGGCCGATGATTGGCTCGGGATCACGCCGGGCACGGACGGGCAGTTCATTCTGGCTTTGATCCATTGCCTGATGAAGGCGGGCAAGGTGGATCTGGATTATCTGGCGCGTTTCACCAATGCCTCTGTGCTGGTGAACGAAGACCCGCAGTCCGACCAGCGCGGGTTGTTCCTGCGCGATGCAGATGGGCAGCCGCAGGTGATCGACCGGCGCACCGGCGCTTTGGCCGCATGGAATGGCGCAGGGGTAGAGCCTGATCTGGCCGCGACCCATATTGTCAACGGCGTGACCCATCGCCCGGTGTTTCACCTGATGGCCGACCGCTATCTGTCCGACGATTACGCACCCGAAGCCGTCGCCGAAAGCTGCGGCATCCCTGCGGCCCGCATTCGCGCCATCGCTGCCGATCTGGCTCGCACCGCCTTTGACGAGGCGATTACGCTGGACCGGGAATGGACAGATTTCCGAGGCAAGCGACATGCGCAGATGATCGGCCGCCCGGTCAGTTTTCATGCGATGCGCGGGATTTCGGCCCATTCTAACGGGTTCCAGACCTGCCGCGCGCTGCATGTGTTGCAAATCATTCTGGGTGCGGTGGAAACACCAGGCGGCATGCGCTTCAAGCCGCCCTACCCCAAGCCTGCCACCGCCCATCCCAAACCTCATGCCAAGGTCACCCCCGGCGCGCCGCTGGATGGCCCGCATCTGGGCTATACGCATGGTCCCGAAGATTTGCTGCTGGATGAGGCTGGCGCGCCCAAGCGGATCGACAAAGCCTATAGCTGGGAAAACCCGATGTCGGCCCATGGGCTGATGCATATGGTGATCTCAAACGCGCATGCGGGCGATCCCTATAAGATCGACACATTGTTCATGTATATGGCGAATATGTCGTGGAATTCGTCGATGAACACCGGCGGTGTGCATAAGATGCTGACCGATACCGACGCGAACGGCGATTATGTGATCCCGCGCATCATTTATTCCGATGCCTATTCATCCGAGATGGTCGCCTATGCCGACCTGATCCTGCCCGACACGACCTATCTGGAACGGCACGATTGCATCAGCCTGCTTGACCGTCCGATCTGCGAGGCGGATGCGGTGGCCGATGCGATCCGCTGGCCGGTGGTAAAGCCCGATCGGGATGTGCGCGGGTTTCAATCCGTCCTCTGCGATTTGGGCGCACGGCTGGGGCTGCCGGGCTTTGTGAATGAGGACGGCAGCGCGAAATATGCCGATTACGCCGATTACATCACCAGCCACATTCGCCGCCCCGGCATCGGGCCGCTGGCTGGCTGGCGCAATACGGATGGGTCGGGCGAAGGCCGGGGCGATGCCAACCCCGATCAATTGCAGCACTATATCGACAATGGCGGCTTTTGGTTGGAGCATGTTCCAGAGAATGCCGCCTACTACAAACCCTTCAGCCAGAACTATCAAGACTGGGCGGTGAAAATGGGCTTCTACGATGTGGAACAGCCCTATATTTTCCAGCTTTACGTCGAACCGTTACGCAAGTTCCAAGCCGCCGCCGAAGGTTTCGGCAGCCGCCAGCCCCCGGACCACCTGCGCGGTCAGATCAAGGTCACGATGGACCCGCTGCCGATCTGGTATCCACCATTCGAGGACGGTCATGTGGACCCCGAAGAATACCCGCTGCACGCCCTGACTCAGCGCCCGATGGCAATGTATCATTCCTGGGGCAGTCAAAACGCCTGGCTGCGGCAAATCCACGGGCGCAACCCGCTTTATGTACCCACCGCCGTCTGGGCGGCACATGGTTTTCAGGACGGCGACTGGGCGCGCGTCAGTTCGGCGCATGGGGCGATCACGGTGCCGGTCGCCCATCAGGCAAGCCTGAATGAACACACGGTCTGGACATGGAACGCGATCGGCAAGCGCAAGGGGGCGTGGGCGCTGGACAAGGACGCGCCAGAGGCCACCAAAGGGTTCCTGCTCAACCACCTGATCCACGAATTGCTGCCGCCCAAGGGGGACGGGCTGCGCTGGGCGAACTCTGATCCGGTCACCGGCCAAGCCGCGTGGTTCGACCTGCGCGTGAAAATTGAAAAATCCGCCGCCCCGGTCGAGACGCAGCCGGTGATGCCGCCGGTCGGGACGCCTGTCGGCAAGGGGCCGGATGTTTTGAAATGGAAGGTGGGGGAATGATCCGTACCATCATCTTGTGCCTGTCGGCCGCAACGCCCGCTTTTGCTGACGGGCAAGCGGATTATCAGGCCGCCTTGCTAGCTGCCGCACTTGACGCACAGCGCGAAGATGAGCGGCTTGGTATTGTCGATATTGGGTTCGGCGCTGACGGCCGCGCAGATGCAGTTGGCTTTTATAAAGACGGCGTTGAAATCGAAGGCGTCTTTGCAGAAATCGTCGCAGTCCATGATGATACGGCCAATATCTGCATGTGGGGGTATCAGACCGATCTCATGCCGTCGCTGCCGCGCACTGCTGCCTTTGCTGTGAAAGCGCAGGCCGAAAACAACGGATGGCCATCCGAGGCCGAAGCTCCTTGGAACAGCACCACAACAGAATGCACAGCACGGACCAATCTTGCCACATCGGTGGGTGATCTGGACTACATAGGAAGACTCGCGGTAGGCCCATATATCGTCTACTTCGGCATGGCGACGAAGGCGGTGGGATCATGAAAAAGACCCTTTTGCTTATCGCCCTCTTCCTTACGCTGATAATCGGTAGTTTCATCTGGTTCATTGCCACGTGGGAAGCTGAAAAAGAACAACCGATTGGCATGCGCACGCCGACACATATGCAAAGGGCCATCACATGACCCAACTCCCCCCGCCATCAGCCAAGAAATTAGGCCTTGTGATCGACCTTGATACCTGTGTGGGCTGTCATGCCTGCGTGGTGTCCTGCAAGGGGTGGAATACTGAAAACTACGGCGCGCCCTTGTCGGATCAGGACCCCTATGGCGCAGCCCCGTCGGGGACGTTCCTGAACCGGGTCCATTCCTACGAGGTCCAGCCCGTGGCGGGTCCGGCGCAACTGATCCACTTCCCCAAGTCCTGTTTGCATTGTGAAGACGCCCCCTGCGTCACTGTATGCCCCACAGGGGCCAGCTATAAGCGCGCCGAAGACGGGATCGTTCTGGTCAATGAAAGCGATTGCATCGGCTGCGGCCTGTGTGCCTGGGCCTGTCCATATGGTGCGCGTGAACTGGATGCCGCGGCAGGGGTGATGAAGAAATGCACCCTTTGCGTGGATCGGATTTACAACGACAACCTGCCCGAGGAAGACCGCCAGCCCGCCTGCGTGCGCACCTGCCCTGCGGGCGCGCGTCATTTCGGCGATCTGGGTGATCCGGACAGCGATGTCAGCCAGCTTGTGGCAGAACGCGGCGGGTTTGACCTGATGCCAGAGCAAGGCACAAAACCGGTGAACAAATACCTGCCGCCGCGCCCCAAAGATCAGGCGCCAGAGATCGACATACTCGCCCCGCTTTTGGAACCCGTCGCGCAAGACGGCCAAGGCTTTGCCGCTTGGCTTGATAAGGCGCTCTCAACACTGCCGGGCGGGCGAAACTGATGCATCCAGCCCCAAGTGTCATCATCTTCAACACGTTTTCCGGTTTGGGCTTTGGCCTGCTGTTCTGGCTCGGCATGGGCGTGCTGGTGCCCACCGGGTTGAGCGCCTTTATCTGGTTCACTATCGCCTACCTCTTTGCCGTCGGCGGGCTGATCGCATCGACTTTTCACCTTGGCCGTCCGGAACGGGCGATTAAGGCCCTGACCCAATGGCGCACCAGTTGGCTGAGCCGTGAGGGGATTTGTGCGATTTTTGCGCTGCTGGTGATGGCACTTTATGGGGCCGTACTGGTCTTTGCGGGGACACGGCTTGTACCGGTCGGTGTGCTGGGTGGGCTGGCATCGCTGGGCGTCGTGTTCACGACCGCGATGATTTACACACAAATGAAGACCGTGCCGCGCTGGCGGCATTGGACAACACCGATGCTATATCTGCTGCTGTCACTCAGCGGCGGCGCGCTGTTGGCCGGGCAGGTCCGGTTGGCATCCGTGTTGCTGCTGGCCTGTGGCATCTTGCAGATGTTCGCATGGGGTGTGGGGGACGACCAGTTGGCCGCATCCCGGACCAACATGGCCAGCGCCACAGGGCTGGGTCATATCGGCAGCGTTCGCGCGTTCGAGCCGCCGCATACCGGGACGAGCTATCTGATGCGCGAATTCATTCACGTGGTGGGGCGCAAACATGCGTTGCAGCTGCGCGTCATTACGATCCTGCTGGCATTTCTGCTGCCGGTCGTGCTGCTATTGCTGCCGCATAACCACGTCTTTGCCGCGCTTGCGGTGCTGAGCCATATCGCCGGCGTGCTTTGTCTGCGCTGGCTGTTCTTTGCACAGGCAGAGCATGTGGTCGGGCTGTATTATGGGAAGCGCTAAAACTTACAAAAAGGCCCACAAGAATGCGGGCCATATCTAACGGGCACCAAAAATCTTTGAAGATTTTTGTTCAGAATTTTTGAAAATTCTGAGGCTTTAGCCGCGAATACGCTGCTCAGTTTTTGCATCGAACAAAAGAATACGTGACGGGTCAATCTTGATGCCCACCTTGTCGCCGGTTGCAGACCGGTCATCGCCGCGCTCTTCCACGATCACCTTTTCGCCGGTCTCACTTGTCAGATAAGCATAGGACACGCCGCCAAGGCTTTCAGTCATATCGACGATATGTGTGTCTCCCGCCGGATCAATGACAATATGTTCGGGCCGCGCACCGATGGTGACGTTTTGGCCGTCGTGGGCGCTGTGGATCACCCCGTCGAACCGCGCGCCGAGGCCTGGTGCCACAACCGTGCCGCCTTCGACCGTGCCGTCAACGAAATTCATCGAAGGAGAGCCGATAAAGCCCGCCACGAATTTATTGTCCGGGTCGCGATACAGATCCATCGGTGCGCCGACCTGTTCGATATTACCCGCCCGTAGCACGACGATCTTGTCGGCCAGAGTCATCGCTTCGACCTGATCATGGGTCACATAGATCATCGTCGCGCCGATTTCCTTGTGTAGACGCGCGATTTCCACCCGCATTTCCACCCGTAATTCAGCGTCAAGATTGGACAGCGGTTCGTCGAACAAGAACACCTCTGGCCCGCGCACGATGGCCCGCCCGATGGAGACCCGCTGCCGCTGGCCGCCGGACAGGGCCGATGGCTTGCGGTCCAGGTATTGTTCCAGCTTGAGAATCCGCGTGGCCTCGGCCACTTTTTTCGTGATCTCGGCCTTGGGGTGGCCGTTCATCTTGAGCCCAAAGCCCATGTTATCGCGAACCGTCATATGCGGGTAAAGCGCGTAGGTCTGGAACACCATCGCCACGCCGCGCTGCGAGGGGTCAAGCCGGGTCACGTCGCGGTCGCCGATCATGATCTGGCCATCGCTGGTTTCTTCCAGCCCTGCGACCATGCGCAACAACGTGGATTTCCCGCAGCCTGACGGCCCCACAAATACGCAGAATTCCCCGTCTTCGATTTGCAGGTCGATCCCGTGGATCACCTGCACGTCGCCATAGCTTTTGATGACTTTATTCAGCGCCACACCTGACATGAGTTAGCTTCCTGTTGTTTCTTTGCTGTCGTAATCCGGAAAGCTCCAGTTCTGGGCCTCCGCTGCGATATCTTTTGCGGTTTGTTGCAGTACCGGGGCGTATGTTTCCAGCCCTGCAAGGTCGGTTCGTGCCGTTGTGCTGGTAACGGACAATGCCCCCAGCAACCGCCCCGTTTCTGACAGGACGGGCATGGCGATACAAATGATCCCCGGTTCATGTTCTTCGCGGTCAAATCCAAAGCCGTTGGTCTGGATCTCGGTCAGCTCTGCGCGCAGTGCTGCGGGGCTGGTCAATGTGTGCGGGGTGAACTTGTGAAAGCTTTGCTGCGCGATGACCCTGTCCACTGTGCACGCTTCGGAAAAGGCCAGCATCACCTTGCCCACCCCTGTGCAATAGGCCGGGCCGATTTTACCCGCCTGACTATACATCTGCACCGGTTTGCCTGCGTTGCGCTTGTCGATGTAAAGCACATGGGCATTGTCCAATTGTGCCAGATGCACCGTTTCCCCGACCTTGGCGCTGAGCGCATCAAGATGGGGCCGGGCGATCGGCGCAAGGGTGGATTGTTCCCACGCCGCATGCGCCAGCCGCACCAGCCGGATGCCCGGCGCGTAGGTTTGCCTATCGGGATCATAGGCCAGCATTTGTTGGTTGGTCAGGCTTTGGACAAACCGATAAAGCGTCGGCTTGGGGTAGTCAGAGCGCGCCAGCAATTCGCTGAACCGCACCGGCCGCCCAAAGGCCGCCACCTGATCAAGCACATGCAATGCTTTCCCCACTGTGCCGTCACCGGTCACGCTTGCCATAGATCCTCCCCGTCCGGCGGCTGCTTGTAACGTCGGATCATGCACCGATGCCGCGCTGGACTGTTGACAAGGCTAGCCGAGTCGCGGTTTAGTATCAATATGCAAAACAAGGTTTCAAATAATGAAACCAAGTTTGATTCGGAAGCATATTGGGAGGACACCATGCATTCCATTTACAAGACGTCGGTCGCGACGCTGGTTGCCGCAGGCATGACTGCTTCATCGGCCTTTGCCGATGCGCATGCTTCACTGTCGGGTGATCTGAAGATCATCTCGGACATGTCGAACCCTGCGCCACGCGCGGTGATGGAAGGGCTGGTCGCTGATTTCAGTGAACTGCACCCTGACCTGGACATCGAGCTAACCATCGTTGACCGCGAAGCCTGGAAAACCCAGATCCGCAACGCGCTGGGTGCCAACCCGCCAGATGTCGTGAACTGGTATGCTGCCAACCGGATGCGCCCTTATGTGGATGCAGGCCTGTTCGCTGATATCTCTGACCTGTGGGCCGAGCCGGAATTCGAAGGGCTGGCATCGACCAAAGGCGCGATGACCCTTGATGATAAGCAGTGGGGCGTTCCCTATACTTACTACCAATGGGGCGTCTACTACCGCAAAGACATCTACGACCAGTATGATCTGTCCGAGCCAACCAATTGGGAAGAAGAAATCGCCAACTGTCAGACCCTGCTCGACAATGGTGTGAAGTGCTACACAATCGGCACCAAATTCCTGTGGACCGCCGGTGGCTGGTTTGACTACATCAACAGCCGCACCAATGGCTATGATTTCCACATCGAACTGGCCCGCGGTGAAGTGCCTTGGACCGATGAACGCGTCCGCCAGACATTTGCCAACTGGCAGCAGCTGATCGACATGGGAGCCTTTATCGAAGATCACCAGACCTACAGCTGGCAAGAGGCCCTGCCCTTCATGCTGAACGGTGATGCCGCCGCCTACCTGATGGGTAACTTCGCCGTCGCCGCCATGCGTGAAGGCGGGCTGACTGATGAACAGCTGGACTTCTACCAGTTCCCACTGATCAATCCTGATGTCGACTACGCCGAAGATGCGCCAACCGATACGTTCCACATCGCATCCGGTGCCCAGAACATGGACGCTGCGAAGGAATTCCTGCGCTTTGTCACCTCGCCCGAGGTTCAGACCGAAATCAACGGTGGTGATGCATTGGGTCAGTTGCCTGTGAATGCGAATGCTGAAATCGGCGATGACAAATTCCTGGAGCAGGGCTTTGAAATGCTGTCGAACAACGCCACCGGCGGGATCATGCAGTTCTTTGACCGCGATTTTGACGCCGAAATGGCATCTGTCGGGATGGAAGGCCTGCAAGAATTCATGGTCTTCCCCGACAACCTGGAAGACATCCTGACCCGTCTTGAAGAGACACGTCAGCGTATCTACCAATAAGCGATTAGGGCGGGGTTTCCCCGCCCTCTTCATTCCTCGCCGACCCCATATTCCAATACCCCGCCTCCGGGTGGGGTTTTCACGTCAATATATCTGCAAGGCAGGCCTGCCTTTCACATGTGTTGACTCATCAGGAGAGACGCCATGTCGGTTTCCCCCGCCATGCCCGCCGCGGACCCCACACTGCCGCAACGTGGCTGGTACAAGCGTAACGAAATTGCAATCACGCCATGGCTGTTTCTGCTGCCGGCGATGTTGTTTTTTGCGGTCTATGTGATTATTCCCATCGGCCAGTCGTTCTGGATTTCCTTCCATGCGTGGGACGGTTTGGGCGAAAAGACCTGGGTCGGCACGGCGAATTATGAACGGCTGCTTGGGCTGGGCGATCAGCGGATGGATCGCAAATTTGAAGTTTCGTTCTGGAACAACCTGCGTTGGCTGGTTCTGTATCTGCTCGCCATCCCTGCCGGTCTGTTCATCGCGCTGTTTCTGAACCAGACCGTGACTGGAATCCGCTTGTATAAATCGCTGTTCTTCTTTCCCTTCGTCATCAGTCAGGTGGTTGTCGGGCTGGTCTTCAGCTGGTTCTACCTGCCGAACGTCGGGCTGTTTGATGTGATCACCAATTGGTTTGGTCTGGATATTCGCGGCGGCGTGCTGGGCAACCCGAACACGGCGACCTATGGGATCATTGCCGCCGGGCTCTGGCCGCAGACGGCCTATTGCATGATCCTGTATCTGACAGGCCTGAACGCGGTGGACCCTGAACAGGTCGAAGCGGCACGGCTGGACGGGGCCAAGGGGCCAAAGATGCTGTGGTATGTGATCCTGCCGCAGTTGAAGCCTGCGACCTTTATCGCCTTTGTGGTGACGATCATCGGCGCGCTGCGATCGTTTGACCTGATCAGCGTGATGACCAATGGCGGCCCATTCGGGTCCACCCGCGTGCTGTCATTCTACATGTTCGAAGAATCCCTGTCCGAATTCGGCTTTCGCATGGGCTATGGCGCGGCGATTGCGGTGGTGCTGTTCTTCATCATGCTGTTCTTCATCACCTATTTCCTGTGGACCATGTACCGCGATGAGAAAGGGGCACGTTGATGCAAAGCGCTGACACCGTCCCGGACCTGATCCGGGACCTCCACATCAACGGCAGCAAGAGGTCCCGGATCACGTCCGGGACAGCGGAGCGATAAGATGTTTCCCACACCGATCCAAAAACGCCCCCGCACGGCGCAGATCACCTATCAGGCCTTCCTGCCCGTCGCACTGATCGTCTGGCTGCTCCCATTGCTGGCCGTGGCCCTGTTCTCCATCAAGCCCGACGCCGATTTCACCACTGGCAACTACTGGGGCTGGCCAAGCAGTTTTGAAGCCTTCAACAATTACGGCAAAGTGTTCTTTGAATCGAACATGCCCCGCTATCTGTTGAATTCGCTTCTGATCACCATTCCGACGGTCATCGGCGCGGTGGCCCTGTCCTGCATGGCGGGTTTTGCCTTGGGCGTTTACCGCTTCAAAGGCAATCTGTTCATCTTCTTTATCTTCATCGCCGGCAACTTCGTCCCATTTCAAATCCTGATGGTCCCGGTGCGCGATCTGACAGTGAACCTGAACCTGTATGACACCAAGCTGGGTCTGGTTCTGTTCCACATCGCTTTCCAGACCGGGTTCTGCACGCTGTTCATGCGCAACTTCATCCGCGCCCTGCCCTTTCCCCTGATCGAGGCTGCACGCGTCGAAGGCGTGGCCGAATGGCGTATCTTCTTCTACGTGGTTCTGCCATTGATGAAACCCGCATTGGCCGCGCTGGCCGTGCTGATCTTTACCTTCATCTGGAATGATTATTTCTGGGCCGTTGTCCTGACCCAAGGACCGGGTGCCCAGCCGGTCACTGCCGGGATCACAGAGTTCAACAGCCAGTTCCGCGCCGCTTACCACCTGATGAGCGCGGGATCGATCGTGGCTGCATTGCCCCCTGTGATCATGTTCTTTCTGATGCAGAAACACTTTATTGCCGGTCTGACGCTGGGGGCCGTGAAGTAGACATGACACGTACTTACCGTATTGATGATGGTCGCCAGACCCTGGTTCTGGCCGCCCGCAACGACCGCCTGCCAGAGGTAGTCTACTGGGGCGCCTGCCTGCCCTTGGCCGAGGATCTGGACACGCTGCACGCGGCCCATGCCATCGACGTGACCGGCGGCATGCTGGATGAAAACCCCGACCTGTCGGTCTGTCCAGAGGCAACCCGCAGCTTTCCCGGCCAGCCCGGCCTGATCCTGCGCGACACGGATGGCACGCCGCTTTTGCCGAAATTCTGTTTTACCAGTGGTTCGCAGAACGGCACGCTAGTGCTGACCTATACGGATGCACCAAACGGGCTGACCCTGACCGTCACTTTTGCATCCGATCCGGACACCCATGTCATCACCTGCCAGACCACGCTGGACGCCACGCGCCCGGTGCATCTGCACTGGCTCGCCGCCCCGGTCCTACCCGGCCCGCAGCAATCGGATGAGATGATTGATGTGTCGGGCCGCTGGTGCGGGGAATTCCAGCTGTCCCGTACCGCTTGGGCCCCCGGTATGCGCTACCGCGAAAACCGCACGGGTCGCACCGGCCATGAACATTTTCCCGGCTTGATCGTCCCCTGTCGCGGGGCCACCAATACCCGTGGCGAGGCCTATGCCTTTCACTATGGCTGGTCGGGCGGGCACCGGATGATTGCCGAAGAATTGCAGGATGGCCGCCGCCAGATCCAATGGGGCCATGCCGCCCGGATGGAGACGGAAGCGTCAACGCAGTTCAAGACTGCGCCGCTATACATCGCTTATTCCGACCGGGGCCTGAATGGCTGCGCGGTCGCCTTTCAGCGCCACCTGCGCGACCGTATTGTCACATGGCCCAAGCCTGATGCCCCCCGCCCGGTGCATTATAATTGTTGGGAAGCTGTTTATTTCGATCACAAACTGCCGGTGCTCAAAGACATCGCCGACCGCGCCGCCAAGCTGGGGGCCGAACGTTTTGTGCTGGACGATGGCTGGTTCGGGCAGCGCGACGATGATACCCGCAGCCTGTCCGACTGGACGGTGGACCCGCGCAAATATCCTGACGGGCTGCACCCGCTGATTGACCATGTGCATGGGCTTGGCATGACATTCGGGCTCTGGTTCGAGCCTGAGATGATCAATGAAGACAGCGATATTCACCGTGCCCACCCTGACTGGGTGCTGGGCAGTGAAGATCAAACGCTGGGCCGCCAGCAAAAAGCGCTGAACATGGCGCTGCCTGCCGTGCGCGATTACCTCTATGATCGCATGTCGGCGATCCTGCGCGATCACGACATCGACTACATCAAATGGGACCATAACCGCGTGCTGCCGATGCCTGACGCGGCACAGACCCGTGGGTCCTATGCGCTGATCGACCGGCTCCGTACAGAGTTTCCACAGGTGGAAATCGAAAGCTGCGCCTCTGGCGGGGGCCGGATTGATTTCGGGATTTTGCAACGCACCCAACGGGTCTGGCTGTCGGACAGCAATGACGCGCTGGAACGGCTGCGCATTCAGCATGATGCAGCACTGTTCCTGCCGCTGTCTGTGACCGGTAGCCATGTAGGGCCGCGCGTCTGCCATACGTCTGGCCGGACGCTTGATATTTCTTTCCGCGCATGGGTTGCTGCCCAGCGCCATATGGGGTTTGAGATGGACCCCCGCGAACTAAGCGAACACGAAGCGACAGTGCTGTCCGAGGTGACAAGCTGGTGGAAGCACCACCGTGACTGGATGCAACGCGCCGATATTCTGCGGCTGGACAGCGCCGATCCTGCCGTGATTGCCGAACAGCAGCTGGCCCGCGAAAAGGACCGCTTTGTCGTCTTTGCCGGTAAGGCTGCGACCAGTGGCCAGATCGTGCCGCGCCCGCTGCGCCTGACCGAACTGGACCCGGACGCCACCTATCGCGTTCGCCTGATCAACCGCGACAGTGCCTCTCATCTGTCACGCGGCACGCCAATCCTGAAATCCGATGCCATCAAGATGACAGGCACCTATCTGATGCAGCATGGTGTGACCCTGCCATGGTCCTTTCCCGAAAGAATGTGGGTCTTAGAGGGAGAGAGACTATGACCGCGACCTTTCACGATCTGAAGGATGCCTCTGTCTTTATCACAGGCGGTGGCAGCGGCATTGGGGCGGCTCTGACGGCGGGTTTTGTCGCGCAAGGGGCAAGGGTGGCCTTTGTTGATATCGCGGACGCCAGTGCCTATGCGGCGGAACTGGCCGAAGGCAGTTTCCACGCGCCCCTGTTTATCCAATGTGACGTGACCGATACGGCAGCACTGACCGGCGCTATGGATCAGGCGTGCGCCGCCCATGGCTCGTTCAAGGCGGTGGTGAACAATGCCGCCAATGATCAGCGCTATGCGCTCGCCGATGTCACCCCCGAAGACTGGGACGCGATGCATGCGGTGAACCTAAAAGCGTATTTCTTTTCTTGCCAGAAGGCCGCGCAGAATATGGCCCCCCGCGGGTCCATCGTGAATTATGCTTCGACCTCTTATATGATCGGCTCGGCGGCGCTGGCGGTCTATGCGACTGCGAATGCCGGGATTTCCGGGCTGACCCGGTCACTGGCGCGCGAGTTGGGGCCGCAGGGCATTCGGGTCAACGCCATCGCGCCGGGCTGGGTGATGACGGAAAAGCAGGAACGGCTTTGGGCCACGCCCGAAAGCAAGGCTGCTTTCTTAGAT
Organism: Loktanella agnita; assembly: GCF_046640325.1. Classification (NCBI taxonomy): domain Bacteria; kingdom Pseudomonadati; phylum Pseudomonadota; class Alphaproteobacteria; order Rhodobacterales; family Roseobacteraceae; genus Loktanella; species Loktanella agnita. The sequence continues at coordinate 40,746 of NZ_JBJMBF010000012.1, forward strand.
TCCCAATGCTTGCCAAAGCATATGATGCCCGCCGATCTGGTCGATCCGACGCTGTTTCTGGCGTCTGACAGTGCAGCGATGATGACCGGACAGATGATGGTGGTGGATGCAGGGGTGGTGACAACCGGATGACGGATATACGCGCAGACTGGATCGCCGTTGACTGGGGCACCTCACATATGCGGGCCTGGGCGATGTCCGCCTCGGGCACGGTGCTGGCCGCGGCACAGTCGGACAAAGGCATGGGCACGCTGGACCGGGACGGGTTCGAGCCAGAGTTGCTGCGCGTCGCGGGCGGGTGGATGGACGGGCCAACGACAGTGATCGCCTGTGGCATGGTCGGTTCACGCCAAGGCTGGGTCGAAGCCCCCTATGCCACCGTCCCTTGCCCCGCGCTGCCCGATGGGTTTGTGCAAGCGCCGACAACCAGCCGCGACTTACAAGTTCATGTCATCCCCGGCCTGAAGCAGACCAACCCAGCCGATGTAATGCGCGGCGAGGAAACCCAGATCGCAGGGTTTCTGGCCCGCAACAAAAACTGGGACGGGGTGATCTGCCTGCCCGGCACCCATACCAAATGGGTGCATGTCAGCGCGGATGAGGTTGTCAGCTTTCAGACATTCATGACCGGAGAACTGTTCGCCACCATCGGCAGTCAGACCGTCCTGCGGCATTCCGTGGCCGCCGACGGCTGGGATGATACGGCCTTTGCAGATGCGGTGACCGATGCGATGGCCCGCCCCGAAAAGCTGGCCGCGCAGTTGTTTTCGCTCCGCGCTGAGGGGCTATTGAACGATCTTTCCGGCCCTGCGGCCCGCGCCCGCCTGTCGGGGCTACTGATCGGGGCAGAGCTTGCGGCCGCCAAACCCTATTGGCTGGGCCAACAGATCGCGGTGATCGGCGCAGGCGATTTGTCAAAGCTTTACGTTGATGCCCTTGCCGCCCAGCATGCGCCCGCTACTCAAGTGCAGGCCGATGCGATCACACTCGCCGGTCTGACAGCCGCCTATCGCAGCCTGAAAGGATAACCCATGTCGCGCCCCCTGATCGCCATTCTGCGCGGGATCACCCCGGCAGAGGCTGTACCTGCCACCGCTGCCCTGATTGACGCCGGGATCACACGGATCGAGGTTCCGCTGAATTCCCCCGACCCATTCGACAGCATCAAGGCGATGACCACCGCCCATGGCGATGATGCGCTGATCGGCGCCGGCACGGTGCTGACCCCTGACGATGTGCGCCGCGTGTCAGAGGCAGGCGGCAAGCTGATCGTGTCGCCCAATTGCGACCAACGCGTGATCGTTGCAACGAAGACCGCAGGTATGCAAAGCTGGCCGGGGGTCATGACCCCCACTGAATGCTTTGAAGCGCTGAAATGGGGAGCAGACGGTTTGAAGATTTTTCCAGCAAGCCTGCTTGGCCCTGACGGGATAAAAGCGATCCGCGCAGTTCTGCCGCAAGGCACGCAAGTTTATGCCGTGGGCGGTGCCGGACCGGATAACTTTGGCCAATGGATCGCCGCCAGCGCCGACGGGTTCGGCATTGGCTCTGCCCTTTATAAACCGGGGATGTCGGTTGCCGATATCGCCACCCGTGCGCGGGATCTTGTTGCGGCCTATGACAAGGCCGCAGGATGATCTACGACGCCACCCAATGTCAGCTTGGTGAAGGTCTGCTTTGGCATCCGGAACGGGCAGAGCTGTTCTGGTTTGATATCCTTGGCCATCGGCTGCACCGCAAGGGCCAGCAATGGCAGTTTGATACCTATGTCAGCGCCGCAGGCTGGGTGGACCACGACACATTGCTGGTCGCCTCGGCTCGCGCGCTGCATCGCTTTGATATTACCAGCGGCGATCATGAAGAGCTTTGCCCGCTGGAGGCTGACAACACCGTCACCCGGTCCAATGATGGCCGTGCTGACCCGCAGGGCGGGTTCTGGATCGGAACGATGGGGATCGACGCCGAAGCAGACGCAGGTGCGATCTACCGCTACTACAAAGGTGAGCTGCGCCAGCTTTTCGCCCCGATCACCATCAGCAACGCGATCTGCTTTGCCCCGGATGGCAAAACCGCCTATTTCACAGATACGCCCACGCAAAAGATCATGCGCGTCGCCCTTGATACCGATGGTTGGCCTGCTGGTGATCCGACCCTGCATATCAACTTGAGCGGCACAGATTTCCGCCCCGACGGCGCGGTTGTCGATGCGGCTGGCAACTTGTGGAACGCCCAATGGGGCACTGCGCGGGTTGCGGGCTATACCGCCAATGGGGATTTCATCAAAGCCTTTGACTTCCCCGCAGATCAAACCACCTGCCCTGCTTTTGGCGGGCCCGATCTGAATATTCTGCACTGCACCTCTGCCGCTGTCGGGCTGACCGGCGCGGCACAAGGCCAGACTTTTTCCATCAAAACCGACATCGCGGGACAGGCGGAACACAGGGTGATCCTCTGATCATCCCCTTCGCTTTGTTCCAAATATCCAAAAGGCTCGCATATGAAACGCACGCTTGGCGTCTGCTATTACCCTGAACACTGGCCCGAAGATCAATGGGCAGAAGATGCCGCAGGCATGGTCGCCGCCGGGCTAAGCTGGGTGCGCATCGGTGAATTCGCTTGGGCCCGGATGGAGGCCGTCCCCGGCACACTGACCTGGGATTGGTTGGATCGCGCGATTGACGTGCTGGGCAATGCCGGGCTGAAAATTATCCTTGGCACCCCAACCGCCACCCCACCGCGCTGGATGCTGGATAAATACCCCGACATGCTCGCCGCTGATGCCCAAGGCAATCCGCGCAAATTTGGGTCACGCCGGCATTATGATTTCAGCCATATGGGCTATCGCGACGAATGCCGCCGCATCGCCCGACTGATGGGTGAACGCTATGGGAAAAACCCGCATATCGCGGCGTGGCAGATCGACAATGAATATGATTGCCACGACACCACGATCAGCTATTCCGACGTCGCGCGGCGGGGGTTTCAGGACTGGCTGGCGCAGACCTATCAATCCACTGACGCGCTGAACCGCGCGTGGGGCAATGTGTTCTGGTCGATGGATTACGATACATTTGATCAGATTGATCTGCCCAATTTGACCGTGACCGAACCTAACCATCCGCATCAGCTTGCCTTTCGGCGGTTTAGCTCGGATCAAGTGGTGGCTTTCAACAAGGTGCAGGCGGATGAATTGCGCCAACACACGGATGCCCCGCTGATCCATAACTATATGGGCCGGATCACCAGCTTTGACCATTGGAAAGTCGGCGCTGATCTGGATATCGCCAGCTGGGATAGTTACCCGATTGGCTTCCTGTCTGACCGGCTTGAAGGAACGGCGGAGGAAAAGCAGAAATTCCTGCGCCAAGGGCACCCGGATATGCAGGCCTTTCACCATGATCTCTACCGTGCTGTCGGCAAAGGGCGGCTTTGGGTGATGGAACAACAGCCCGGCCCGGTGAACTGGGCCCCCTATAACCCTGCGCCCCTGCCCGGCATGGCCCGCCTTTGGGCGTGGGAGGCCTTTGCCCATGGTGCGGAAACCGTCTGTTATTTCCGCTGGCGTCAGGCCCCCTTTGCCCAAGAGCAAATGCATGCGGGCCTGTTGCGCCCCGATCGCGCCCCCGCACCTGCGCTGGCCGAGGCCCGGCAGGTCGCCGATGAATTTGCACAGCTGCCTGACGTGGGCACTGCACAGGCGCAGGCGGCGCTGATCTTTGACTATGAAAGCGCCTGGGCCTGGGATGTGCAGCCACAAGGTGCGGATTTTGAGATGTTTCGCCTTGCCTTTGCCGCCTATCGCGCGTTGCGCCGCTGTGGGCTGAACGTGGATATCCTGCCACCTGATACAGCTGATCTTTCTGCCTATAAATTGGTGCTGGCCCCCGGCATCATGACACTGTCCGATCCGCTGCGCGCCGCATTGGCGGCTTTCAAAGGCACAGCGCTGATCGGTCCCCGCACCGATACCAAAACGCAAGAGCTTGAAATCCCCGTACCGCTTGGCCCACAATTGCCAGAGGTTGATATCAGCGTCGCACTGACCGAAAGCCTGCCCCCGTCCGAACAAATTACCCTGCAAGGCAGCGGCCAATTTGTGCATTGGTTCGAACATCTTGAAGGCAATGCAAAGGTACGTCTGGCCACCCAATCCGGGCATCCCGCGATCATGGGCGGCGATCACCTGCGCTATCTTGCTGGTTGGCCGGATGAGGCGACATTCGACAGGATCATCCGTGATCTTTGCGCCGCGCAGGGTATTGTGACACATTATCTGCCCGAAGGGCTGCGTATTCGCGATACGGACACGCATCGCTTTGTCTTTAACTACGCGCCGGAGCCGCAAGACTGGCAGGGCACCACAATCCCCGCCGCAGGTGTGCATTGGGCAGTTCTAACATGATCGTTTTTGGCACCACCCAGTCCGGCAAGACCGTTCACAAGATTACCCTGCGCGCAGGGGATCTGACGGTCAGCCTGCTGACATGGGGGGCCGTGATACAAGACCTGCGCCTGCATGGGGTTGATCGCCCGCTCACACTTGGGTCCGTAAATTTGGCGGATTACGAAGGCGACATGCGCCACCATGGCGCGCTGATCGGGCCGGTTGTGAACCGGATCAGCAATGCCCGCGCCCGCGTTGATGGCATGATGTACGAGTTGGAGCGGAACGAGAATGGCAGCGTCCACCTGCATTCAGGCGCGCAAGGCACGCATTTGCAAGTGTGGGAGGTAGCAGAGGTCACAGACAGCAGCGCCACGCTGACCATCGATTTACCCGATGGCATTTGCGGGTTGCCCGGCAACCGCCACGTCAGCGTGACCTATACGCTGACCGCCCCTGCCAACCTGACCATGCATGTCACCGGCACGACAGACGCAACCACGCTGATGAATTTCGCCAATCACAGCTATTGGAACCTTGATGGCAGCGATTGCTGGACCGGGCATCAACTGCAAATCGCGGTTGATCGCTACCTGCCCAGCACGGCGGGCAATTTCCCCACCGGCGAGATTGCCGATGTGACAGGCACGGATATGGATTTCCGCCAGCCGCGCGCCATCGCGCCCGGCGCGCCGCTGCTCGACCATAATTTTTGCCTGTCTGATCAGCGCAGCGCCCTGCGCGATGTGCTGTGGCTGACCGGCCAATCCGGGGTAAGCTTGACCATGGCCACCACCGAACCCGGCATGCAGGTCTTTGACGGACGCCCCGGCTATCAGGCATTGGCGCTGGAGGCGCAGCATTGGCCCGACGCGCCGAACAATCACGGTTTTCCCCCGATCACACTGCGGCCGGGCGAAACCTATCGCCAGACTACAGAGTGGCGCTTTGCCGCAGGAATCAGCCGACCGGCGCGCGGGCCATCAGGTAATCTAGCGCCGGGATAGTTCGGTTCACATCGACTCCGAGCACCTCTGCCTTGACGACGCCGTGCTTCACGAACGGGTCGGCCTGCACCCGCCGCATCAGCGCATCGGTATCTTCACCATGGGCAATCACCGCGCCGCCGCCCGCGTCCAGCGAACCGACGCATTGAAAGACGCCATCGGCCAGCCCCTTCGCGATCCAGTCTTTATGCGACGCCATATGATCTGGCGCCGCAGATTTATTTGATCCGAATCTTAGTAGGATGATATGCATGGTGTGGTCCTTTCGATCTGCTTTGCGGGTGCTTGAACTACTTTCGACATTCGAGGATTTACTCGAATTTGCAAAGTAGGCATCTTTCTCATACTAAAGACACAAAATGATACTATTGTGCAAAACATGGCTGAAACCGACACTCCAGAGATCTGTCCAGCCCCCATCATCTTTTCGATGATCGGCGGAAAGTGGAAATTGCTGATTCTGAAAACGCTCATCTTCAAAGGCACAAAACGGTTTGGGGCATTGCGGCGCGAGGCGGAGGGGATCACGCAGACCATGCTGACAAAACAGCTGCGCGCATTGGAAGAAGACGGGCTGGTCCATCGCGAAGTCTTTGCGGAGGTGCCCCCGCGCGTGGAATACAGCGCCACACCCGATGCGCTACTATTACGACCGGTTTTCGAAGCGATGCATCACTGGTGGCTGCAAAGCGACCGGCCCGCCGACGCAGATACGCCATTGCAGGCAGCCTCTGGCCTGACTAAAGCTGCTCCATGACCGATACACCCCCCGCAGGCGACCGCATCGCCAAAATCCTGTCCCGTGCCGGGATCGCCAGCCGCCGCGAGGCGGAACGCATGATCGCCGAAGGGCGCGTCAGTGTGAATGGCACCGTGATCGACAGCCCTGCCCTGAATGTCACCGCGGCTGACAAGATCACCGTGGATGGCACCCCCGTGGGCGAACCGGACCCGCCGCGCATGTGGCTTTATCACAAACCCGCTGGCCTGGTGACGACAGAGCGTGACGAAAAGGGCCGTGAAACCGTATTTGACGCCCTGCCCGATGACATGCCACGGGTAATGTCCGTAGGACGGTTGGACCTGAATTCCGAAGGGCTGCTGCTGCTGACCAATGACGGTGCGCTGAAACGGCGGCTGGAATTGCCCAGCACCGGCTGGCTGCGCCGCTACAGGGTGCGGATCAATGGCACCGCGAGCGAGGCAAAGCTGGATGCGCTGCGCGCAGGGATTACTGTGGACGGGGTCAACTATCAACCGATGGTCGTCACATTCGACCGCCAGCAAGGGGCCAATGCGTGGCTGACCATCGCGATCCGCGAAGGCAAAAACCGCGAAATCCGCCGCGCGATGGAGGCGATCGGTGCCACGGTGAACCGGTTGATCCGGATCAGCTATGGCCCGTTTCAACTGGGCCAGTTGAAACAGGGCGCAGTGGAAGAGCTGAAACAGCGCGTTGTCCGGGACCAACTGGGCCTGTCGGACAAGCCTGTGCCCACCCGTGTACGCAAACCTGCCAAGAAATCCGCGCCCAAGCCGAACCGGCGCCGGTAGACCGACGGCTTTGGGCGGTTCCCCAAACCTCATACCTGAAAGCCATTCAGGCTATCGGGCAAAGTCTTGCGTGCGCGCCCATCGGCGACCCGTGTCCCAGCGGTCACTTATTCACGGCAGGAACAATCAGGAATGGTCTTCAAGCCTCGGGCTATTTATAGGCGCAGAACCGTGTCACGGGGAAAATGCGTTCATGTTGAACCCTTGCCCTGCTCACGGCGTTGTGCATGGTTAAAAATTAAAATCAAACTTCTGGGGGACCGACCTTGGCCGACCTTCTTACACTGGAAAACGCGACCAATCTGCTCATGCTATGCTTTCTGCAAGCGGTGCTGGGCTTTGACAATTTGCTATATATCTCGATCGAAAGCCAACGCGCGCCGGTCGCGCAGCAAAAGGCGGTGCGCATGTGGGGGATCATCATCGCTGTGGCGCTGCGGGTTGTCCTACTTTTCGCCATGATCGAGCTGATTGATCTGCTGGCTGAACCATTCTTTGTCTTTGACTGGACCGGGGTCATCGAAGGCGGGGTGAATTTCGCCACGATTGTCTTTGTTTTGGGCGGTATCTTCATCATGTACACGGCGGTCAAGGAGATCGCGCATATGCTGTCGATGGATCACTTGGGCCATGACGTGCAGGGCAAGTCCGGCAAATCCGCCACGCAGGTGGTTCTGTTGATCGTCCTGATGAACCTGATCTTTTCGTTCGACTCGGTGCTCTCCGCACTCGCCATCACCGATGTCTTCCCCGTGCTGGCCACGGCGATCCTGCTCTCCGGTCTGGCGATGCTGCTTTTGGCCGATGGGGTCACCCGGTTTTTGGAAAAGAACCGCATGTACGAAGTTCTTGGGCTTTTCATCCTGCTGATTGTCGGTGTCGTTCTTCTGGGTGAAGCCGGACCAGCCGCTGCCCATGCGATGCATGATGACAGCCTGCAAATCATGGTCTTTGGGCAGGATATCGTGCCGATGTCGAAATCGACCTTCTACTTCTCGGTCATCGTTCTGTTTGCAGTGGAAATCATCCAGTCCGGCTATTCCCGCAAGCTGAATGCAGAGCGGGCCGCCCGGCAGAAATATTCGTAAAATCGGTGTCCCCTTCCTATCTGAGGAGTGACCGCAAAGATGGAGCGACCCGCCAATGATACGTTTGATACCGCTGATATTATTTGTTGTTGCGCTGCTGATGCTGTTCACAGCCGTCTTTGCCACCATGCAAACGGTAGCCTCAGCGACGCAGAACGCAACGACGGAGGACAGGATGCCAAACACTCTTAAGCGCGTGGCCTATATACTGCTTTTCATCCTGTTGATCGGGTTGAGCACCGGATGGATGGGGGCGGCCTGATGGCGCAGCGGTTTGGCGGTAAATATAGTCCCGACGGCAGCGGACCGCAGGCCGATGCGGTCCGTGAACAGGCAGTGGATCAGCGCAACGTTGCCTCTGCCGGGGCGCGGGCCAAATGGCTGTTCATCCCGCCGGTGATCCTTGTCTTCACAGGGTTCGGCGACGGGCCGGTCACATTGATCACCGCGCTGGTGGGCGGCGGTGTGCTGGCGCTGGCCGCTTGGCTGCTGCGCGAGGGGCTAAAGGCCGAGGCCGCCTATCACGCCCGCCGGGTCGCGCGGCGACCTGCCATCCCGCGCAAAATGCTCGCTGCCGGACTGACCGGCACCGGGGCGACCTTGGCTGCCTATTCTGGCGATACCGGAATGATCGGATCCGTGCTTTATGGTGTGGCGGCTTTGGGGCTGCATGTTACCGCCTTTGGGATTGATCCGCTGTCCGACAAACAGATGCAAGGCGTCGACACACGCCAGCAAGACCGGGTTGCGCGGGTGGTGGACAAGGCCGAAGCGCATCTGGACGTGATGAACGCCCAGATCGCGGCCCTCAGCGACCGCAAGCTGGACCTGCGCGTGGCCAGCTTTCAGGCCGTCGCGCGCAAGATGATCCGTACTGTCGAAGAGGACCCGCGCGATCTGACCGCTGCGCGCAAATTCTTAGGCGTATATCTGATGGGCGCCCGCGATACGGCAATCAAATTTGCCGATCTTTACGGGCGCACCAAAGACGCAGATGCCCGTGCCAGCTTTGAGGCGCTGCTTGATGATCTTGAGCAGAATTTCGCCGCAAAGACGCAAAAAATGCTACTCGATGATCGCAGTGATATGGATATCGAGATCAATGTGCTACGCGACCGCTTGCAGCGCGAAGGTGTGCACCTGAACACAAAAGGGAATGAGTAATGTCTGAAACGATCCGCCAAAAGGCCGAAGCGACCCTTGCCGAGGTGCAAAAAGTAACCGCCGTGGTCCTGCCCGAACCGCAGGGTGAAGTGGTCACAATGGAACAGGCCGACCCCCCCACCACCGAGGCAATCTCTGCCCGGATGGGCGAAATCGACATCACCGACACGAACTCGATCGTGTCCTTCGGGTCAGCCGCACAGGCCGAGTTGCAGGAAATCAGCCAATCCATGCTGGCGGGCGTTCGCAACAAGGATGTCGGACCGGCGGGCGACTCCTTGCGCAATATCGTGACCACGATTCGCGGGTTTTCCATATCCGAACTGGATGTCCGCCGCGAACGCAGCTGGTGGGAAAAACTGCTGGGCCGTGCAGCACCCATGGCCAAATTCGCCGCCAAATTCGAAGAGGTGCAGGAACAGATCGACAATGTGACCGATGACCTGCTGGGCCATGAACATGTGCTGCTGAAGGACATCGAAAGCCTCGACATGCTGTATGAAAAGACGCTGCAGTTCTACGATGAACTGGCGCTTTATATCGCAGCGGGTGAGGCAAAGATTATCGAACTGGATGACAAAACCATCCCGGCGAAAGAGGTCGAAGTTGCCGCCGCCGCAGAAGATCAGGCCGTGATGAAAGCGCAGGAACTGCGCGATATCCGCGCGGCCCGTGACGATCTGGAACGCCGGGTGCATGATCTGAAACTGACCCGCCAAGTGACGATGCAGTCTCTGCCATCAATCCGGCTGGTGCAGGAAAACGACAAATCGCTGGTGACCAAGATTAATTCCACCCTCGTGAACACAGTGCCCTTGTGGGAAACCCAACTGGCGCAGGCCGTCACGATCCAGCGATCCGCCGAAGCCGCCGAGGCCGTGCGCGACGCCAATGATCTGACCAATGAGCTGCTGACAGCCAATGCCGAAAACCTGCGCGATGCCAACCGCACGATCCGCACCGAAATGGAACGCGGCGTGTTTGATATCGAAGCGGTGAAAGAGGCAAACGCCCATCTGATCGCCACCATCAACGAAAGCCTCGCAATCGCTGACGAGGGCAAGCGCAAGCGGGCCGAGGCTGAGGCTGAGTTGCAAAAGATGGAAGGGGAGCTGAAAAACACGCTCGCCGCCGCCAAGGCCCGCGAGACCGGCAGTGGCGCTGCAATTGGCGGATCTGTCGAAAGCTGATCACAGACCATGCGCATCACGGGCACATATCTGCGCGGATGCGCGTTGGCTGGGCTGATTGGGCTCAGCGGCTGCGTCAAAGCGCCGCCGCCCCCTGCCCTGCCGCCGCTGCCGACACCGGCCCCGGTGAGCGTGGAACCACTTGAACCGCTTGTCGTGCCCCCCAGTCAGATCAGCAAGGATCTGTCTGTCTATTACCGACGCCTGCAAAACGACCTTCTGGTGCAGGGGTTGCTACGCGGCGATGGCGGCGGGGCAGACACGCCCTATACACAGGCAGAGCTGGCGCGGAACTTCGTGCGCATCGCGCTGTTCAATGAATACCGTGACGACAGCGATTTCCGCAGGCCACAGGCGACCGTGTCGCAGCTGCGCCGCTGGACCCAACCCATCCGCATGTCGGTGGAATTCGGCGCGACCGTACCGCTGCAACAGCGCGATCAGGACCGTGCCAGCGTCAGCGCCTATGCGGCCCGGCTGTCGCGCCTGTCGGGCATTCCGATCACGCTCACCGATGAAAACCCCAACTACCGGGTCCTGTTTCTGGGCGAAGACGACCGCCGCGCCTATGGCGAGCAGCTGCGCGCGCTGATCCCGTCGATCTCGGAACCCACCCTGCGCGCTTTCGTGAACCTGCCCCGCGACCAGCTTTGCGTGGTGATCGGCATGTTCGCCCCGGGCAAGTCCAGTTATGTGCAAGCCATCGCGATGATCCGGGCCGAACACCCTAACCTGATGCGCTCGGCCTGTATCCACGAAGAACTGGCTCAAGGGATGGGGCTGGCCAACGATAGCCCCGGCGCGCGACCGTCGATCTTCAACGACGACGAAGAATTCGCACGGCTGACAAGCCACGACGAACTGCTGATCCGCATGCTCTACGACCCCCGGCTCAAACCCGGCATGCCGCCAAACGAAGCCGCCCCGATTGCACGGGTGATCGCGCGGGATATTATGGCGCAGGGGGCGAGTTGATATTCCCCGACATTTGTTGGAACCATACTAATGGCCGACTACCAACCCCACAGCCTATTGGGAAGCTGCAATTCCACGCCTAACCTCGAAAGACATAGGGTCTGCCCTTCCGATCTGAGGCATACACCATGCAAATCGCCGCTTCCGTTCTTGTCGCATCCATGCAGGGTCAACGACACACATTCAGGAGCACCTTCAAACGTCAACTGAAGCGATCCGAGCCCAGTACGTTTCGCTGAAGAAATCACAGGTTTACCAGAGCCCGAGTTAAGCGCCTGATCGGTCGCCTGACCAACATCTTCATCCATTTGTGGTTTTGGCGTAACGCCAGTGAGAAGGTTCTCAAACATTTCTTCTGGCGATTGTGCAGGCTCTTCAAAGCGTGGATTCGACCGTACGTCATCCAACACGTCCTTTGGAAGGCCTTCTAACGCATTCCCATGATCAATGACATATTTTGCAGCGTGTAAGGTGCGGCCATCTGACAGTGTTATCGACCAACACCTGCCCTCAATTGCATCACCCGGATCGTCATCATCCTTCCGTGCCCAATTCAGCGACACATGATTATGAATTGCACCAACGAAACTCAGCTTTCGACCAACGAGTTTTTGCAAATGCGCGTCAAAATCTTGTACGTTCTTTTCGGAAAACTCCGGCACACCCAGCGCAATAAGCCTTTCAATTTCGGGGCTATGTTGAGGTGTAAGCCCAAGATCATTCATGTCGGCTGCATGTGTGGCCTCTGACAGGCGCGGGTATTGATCTTCGACGGTGTCTTCGTCGAACGGTTCTCCCAATGGCTCGGCCCTGCCGGTCCTGCTCACCTCAAGATCGCGCCCCAGTTTCGATTTATAAACATCACCAGCCACGTAACGAAAATCTTCAAATTCTCTGTCGCCAGATAGGTCGATATCGGCAAGACTTTCGGGGTAGGATAACGCACCTTCGTATACGGTCCGCCCTTTCGAAATCAACCAGTCGCAAAAATAGTCAAACCCATCGTCCGAGCAGCCACCATTAATCACATATGCTGCCCCCCAAAGATCCCACCGATAGGCCCGGTCAAGTAGCGTGTTATATATCGTCTTGAATGCGATAATATTTTCGGGTTCTTGCTTTTCAAGCGCTTCAGTCAGCAAAGCAACCTGCGTCTCTTGGTCATCTGATTTCGTCGTATGGATAATTTTCCAAAACTCATCTTCAATCATGGGCTTTCCTTCAAACCTACCGCTTTACAGCGACACTTGTCTGGTCAGTGACAACAGTCAATCTGATCGACAACAACCGGTCACCTTGTGCCGCGCAAAGTTTCATTTACGTGACACAGTCCTCACCTATAGATCTCGCATAATTCTTTGAAAATGCGTTCGAAACCGATATACCGCTCGCTCGGGCTGGCAGGCTAACAAAACGTATTTTCCGCAAGCAGATAGGGTCCAACAGGTGGATGACCTATCTATTGAAAACCGCTATAGGTTGGCGGATGATAGTGAACGGGGCATGACGCCCCTGCGCACGCAGGTAAGTACAAGGGCTGACAGATGGGTATTTTCGATTTTCTGACCGGTGAATTCATCGATGTCATTCACTGGACCGACGATACCCGCGACACGATGGTCTGGCGGTTCGAGCGCGAAGATCACGAGATCAAATATGGCGCCAAACTGACCGTCCGCGAAGGTCAGTCCGCTGTCTTTGTCCATGAAGGGCAGCTCGCCGATGTGTTCACCCCCGGTCTTTATATGCTTGAGACCAACAACATGCCGATCATGACGACCCTGCAACATTGGGATCATGGGTTTCAAAGCCCGTTCAAATCGGAAATCTATTTCGTCAACACAACCCGGTTCTCCAACCTTAAATGGGGCACCAAGAACCCGATCATGCTGCGCGATCCCGAATTCGGGCCGACCCGGCTGCGCGCCTTTGGCACCTATACGGTCAAAGTGGCCGATCCGGCGGTGTTTCTGCGTGAAATCGTCGGCACCGATGGTGAATTCACAATGGATGAGATCAGCTATCAGATCCGCAATATCATCGTGCAGGAATTTTCCCGCGTGATCGCCCAATCCGGCATCCCTGCGCTGGACATGGCCGCCAATACCGCCGATCTGGGCAAGCTGATCGCCGCAGCGATTGACACCACGATGCAGCAATACGGGCTGAGCATCCCAGAGCTTTATATCGAAAACATCAGCCTGCCCCCGGCGGTAGAGGCAGCGCTAGACAAGCGGACCTCAATGGGCCTCGCGGGTGATCTGGGCAAATTCACGCAGTATTCCGCAGCCGAGGCGATGACTGCCGCCGCGCAAAACCCCGCCGGGGGCGGCATGGCTGCTGGCCTTGGGGCCGGGATGGGCATGGCGATGGCCGGGCAGATGGGCCCTTGGGGCGCGCAGCCTCAACCCGCTGCCCCTGCCGCACCACCACCCCCGCCGCCCGTTGAACATGTCTGGCACATCGCCAAGGACGGGCAGACATCCGGCCCGTTTTCCAAGGCCGCGATGGGCCGCAAGGTGACAGAGGGCACGTTGAGCCGCGACAGCATGGTCTGGACGCAAGGGCAGGATGGCTGGATGCGGGCCGAGGATGTGACAGAGCTGGCGCAGCTCTTCACCGTGATGCCACCCCCCCCACCGCCGGGGATTTAAGCCAAGCCAGACATCTGGACCAAGATAGGACATCGCGTCGGACGACAGGCATTGCGCGCAGGGACGGATCGATCCGCTGCCGAGCAAGGGGCGTATCTAACAACAAAAGCGTTTCGATTTTAACTTGAGACATCAAGCATCACAAATCGCGTTCGACCGTTAGGGAGAGGCAGCCAATTGTGATTCAAGGATAAACCGAAACGCTGTAAGGGCACTAACTCCTCGCGCGGAAACGAGGACGCTCCCTGCGTCCGGCAATGCGCTATTCAGTAGCCGCCCCGCTTGCGCCGTTGCACATTGCCGCGCATATTTGCTTGAAAAGTGTACGACCGAAAAGAGCCCAATTTGACTGGTGCCGCACTGCGCATAAATGACTGCTTTGCCTTTGCACCAATCGAAATCAGTATGGCCAACTCATCGAGACTAAACGTTGGCCCCGCAAGGCGAAAAATCTGCCACCAATGCGTCTATAAATCGGCGGACGCGCGGTTCGAGAAATCTTTTATGCGGATAGATGGCAACGATTGGCACCTCCCCGCAATCTATGTTCGGCAAGACCTGCACGAGGCGTTCTGCACGCAATTCATCCTTCACCAAAGTCGCAGGTAGCAAAGCGATACCCATCCCAGCCAGGGCTGCCTCGCGCAGACCTTCAGCACTGTCCAAGCGCAAGGATACACGGCCTGACACATTGCCTAAAAAACTACTGGCATCCTGGAGGGACCAGACTTGTCGCTTCGCTACACTTGAAAATTGTAGAAGGTCATGGGTGCTCAATTGATCGATGTTTTGAGGAACATCGCGGCCCGTAAAATACTCGGGCGAAGCGCACAGCACAATTTTTTCCATTATTAGAGTTCTTGAAATCAACGAGGCATCCGGGGTTGTAACACCGACCCGAATTGCAAGATCAAAACCATCTTCGACGATACGGCTGACGGAGTCAGAAAAGCTGATTTCAAAGCGAACGTCCGGCCAGACCGTCTGAAATTTTTTTACGACCGGCAGCACCATGCGCCGTCCTAGAGCATCTGGCGCAGCGATCCGTAGTGTACCCTTGGGAGTGCCATCGGCGACATCCATTTGGGCATCGGCTTCGGCAATTGCCGCCTGAATGGCTTCGCCCTGAGCATACAGCCTTTGACCCGCTTCGGTCAGACTGACAGCACGGGTTGTGCGGTTAAGGAGGCGGGCACCGTACCTGTTTTCAAGCCGTGCCACTGCCTTTCCTGCGGTCGAGCGCGAAAGACCAAATGCGCGACCAGCAGTCGTGAAATTTCCAGTCTTGGCAACTGACATGAAAAGAAGAATGTCGTTTACTTTAGAGTCAGCCATATCTCTCCGAATGTCGAAAATTATTCGCCTGAGTTGTGAAAACTGTTCGCCATTAGTTCGGCATATCGTTTGGATATTCAAGTGCCAACAAGAGAGAGATAGAATGCAAACTTCACTTCAAAGAATGAATCCGGCGACACTGCCAGACGCAAGTAAGATCGGCTACTCTCAGATAAGCATCACAAATGCTGGCACTTTGGCTTTTGTTTCTGGTCAAGTTGCTCAGGCCGTAGACGGGTCTTCTGGCGCGCCGGAAGGGCTAGAGGCACAGACCAAGCAGGTCATCACCAACCTTTCAGAGGCATTAAGGGCCTTGGAGGCAAGCGCTCACGATATTGTTCAGTTGCGCATCTACGTCATGCATCTGGACGAACAAGCCATGGCCATCGCGATGCCTCTTATCGTCGCATTTCTTAACGGAGCAGAGCCCAGTCTTACCGGGATAGGTGTCGCCGCTCTGGCCGGGCCCGATTTGAAAATCGAGATCGAGATGATCGTACAGCTTCCAACCTGATGCGATCAAACGGCGCCAATATAGATCGCTTTGTACGCAAGCGGCTGAGCCGATGTCGACGCAAAAGAGAGCGGGCAGACCTTGGGAAAGTGCGCCCATAGGTCCGCTTCGTCCACATTACTTACCTTAGCATAGGATGCCGCCCCCGACCGACACGCTAAACCGATGCAGAGACAAATCTGTCGCAGCAAAACGCAAAAAGATCTGACGCATTTCTAAAACCCGCGAAACTTCTTGCCATCCCACGCCGTGCCTATGGCATGACCACCCCCATGCGATCCTTTTGGCAGAACACGCTCTGGCCCCGCCTGCCCCACCGGCGCAGCTGGCTGAAGGCCATGCATGGTGCGATGATCCCGCTGTTGATCTGGTTCATCGTGGTGACGCCTGACGATGTGGTCCCGCTCGGCCCGCGCGCATTTCAGTTCCATTCGATCCTTGCACTGGTGTTCGTGACGCTCTCGCTGATCTGGATGGCCGATCACATGCGGCGCGGGCTGGCCGGGCGGCCGGGACCCAAGCTGGGGCAACGCGCGCGGCGGCTGCATTACTGGCTGAACACGACCATAATCCTCGGGCTGTGGGGGGTGGCGTTGACTGGCTTCCTGCTGGGGCTGACGGCGAACCGGGTGCTGATGGCCGGGGGTTTTCTGCCTATTGCGCCAGCCTTGGATATGCCTGCCCTGAACCACCTCATTGGCCGGTTTCATGTTTATGAATTCTATCTGCTTGGCCTGATCGTCGTCCTGCATGCGGGGTTTCACATCTGGCGGCATATGGCCTTGCGCGACAATGCGCTGCGGATCATGGCCCCGCGCGTGCTGCATCGTTTTCTCTGACGCCAAGCATGGCGCAGCCCGCCCCGCATTGCTAATGATGTCCCATGCAGACACCGACGCCAGATCCCCCCGTTGCCGAACACCGCTTTCCCTGCGATGCCTGCGGGTCTGACCTGCGCTATGCGCCCGGCGACGCGCAGCTGGTCTGCGACCATTGCGGCAACACACAACCCATCGCAGGCGCCGGCCCGTGGGAGGGCGCGATCCGCGAGCTTGATTTCCGTGCAGCGGTCGAAAAACGGCTGGCGGATGAAGAAATCGAAGAAACCCGCGTCATCACCTGCCCCAATTGCGGCGCGCAGACCGAATATGACAGCGACACCCATGCCGCCGAATGCCCGTTTTGCGCCACGCCGGTGGTCACCGATACCGGCACGCACCGGCATATCAAACCGCGCGGGCTGCTGCCCTTTGGGCTGGACGAAGCACAGGCACGCACGGCGCTGACCGATTGGTTGGGCAGCCTGTGGTTCGCCCCCAACGGGCTGACCGAATATGCGCGCAAAGGGCGCAAGATGAACGGGATCTATGTGCCCTATTGGACCTTCGATGCTGACACCAAAAGCAGCTACACCGGCCAGCGCGGCACCCATTATTACGAAAGCCGCACCGTCATGCGGGATGGCAAACGCAAGACCGTGCGCGTGCGCAAAACCCGCTGGCGCGGTGTATCGGGCCGGGTGGCGCGGTTCTTTGACGATGTGCTGGTGCTCGCCTCGCGCTCACTGCCCAAGAAATACACCGACGGGCTGGAACCTTGGGATCTCTCCGCTTTGGAGCCTTACAAACCCGAATACCTCGCCGGATTCCGGGCCGAAGGTTATCAGGTCGAACTGACCGATGGCTATCAAGAGGCGCGCAACTATATGGACCGGATGATCCGGCGCGATGTGAAATATGACATCGGCGGCGATGATCAGCGGATCAGCACGGTTGAGACCGCCGTCAGCGATGTGACCTTTAAGCATATCCTGCTGCCGGTCTGGCTGGCCGCCTATAAATACCGGGGCAAGACCTATCGCTTTGTCGTCAACGGGCGCACAGGCCGGGTGCAGGGCGAGCGGCCTTATTCCGCGTGGAAGATCGCCTTTGCCGTCATACTTGGCCTGATCGCTGCCGGTATCGCCGGATATTTCTACGCCATCACACAATAGGTTCAGCATGTTGCATCTGCATTATCTCGACAATTCACGCGCCCACCGCATACTGTGGCTGCTGGAAGAGCTGGGCGCAGCTTACGAGGTGACCGTCTATCAGCGTGGCCCTGACATGCGCGCGCCCGAGGCGCTGCAAGCGCTCCACCCGCTAGGCAAATCGCCGCTATTGCAGGATGGTGACCGGATCCTGGCCGAAAGCGGGGCGATTGCAGAATATCTGCTGGATCACTATGGCGCTGGCAGCGGGCTGCGTCCCGCTCCGGGGTCAGAGGCGGCCCTGCGACAAACCTACTGGCTGCACTATGCCGAAGGTTCGGCCATGCCGCTGTTATTTGCCAAACTGCTCTTTGCGCAGGTCCCGCCACGGCTGCCCTTTCCCTTACGCCCCTTGGGCCGGATGATCGTAAACGGTGTGAACAAGGCCCTTCTGGGCCCGGAACTGCGCCGCCACGCCGCCTATTGGGAGGCAGAGCTGACCCGCGACGGCTGGTTCGCCGGAACAGATTTCAGCGTGGCCGACATCATGATGAGCTTCCCGATTGAGGCAGGATTAGACCGCATCCCGGTCACCCCCGCGCCCCCGGCGCTGGCCCGCTATCTGGCCGCCATCCGCGCGCGCCCAGCCTATCAACGCGCCCTCGCAAGTGGGGGCCGCTACCGATACAGCGGTTCGCATGATTGATCGCGCCCGCCGCACCGGGTAAGAGACGCAAAACCGACAAGAGGACCCGACCATGATCCTGTGCTGCGGCGAAGCCCTGATTGACATGCTGCCCCGACAGACCACCGACGGCGGCAATGCCTTTGCCCCCCATGCGGGCGGCTCGGTCTTCAATACTGCGATTGCCCTTGGGCGGCTCGGCGCGCCGGTCCGGTTCTTTTCGGGTCTGTCCTCGGACCTGTTCGGCGACATTCTGCGGGACGAATTGGCACGCTCGGGCGTGGATAGCAGCCCGGCGGCCATCGCGGACCGGCCCACGACGCTGGCCTTTGTCACCCTGACTGACGGCCATGCCTCTTATGCGTTCTACGACGAAAACACGGCGGGCCGGATGCTGGACAGTGATGACCTGCCGCAGACGCAGGCCGACGCGCTGTTTTTCGGCGGGATCAGCCTGATGGTCGAAACTTGCGGCGCGGCTTATGAGGCGCTGATGCTGCGCGAGGCAGGAAAGCGGGTGACGATGATCGACCCCAATATCCGGCCCTCCTTCATCCGCGATGAAGCCGCCTATCGTGCCCGGCTGGGCCGGATGCTGGCAGTAGCAGATATCGTGAAGACCTCGGACGAGGATCTGGACTGGATCACCGGCGGCACGGATGCGGCGGCGCTGCTAGACACGGGCGCGCGGGTCGTGCTGCTGACGCGCGGGGCCGAGGGCGTGACGATTGTGACCCGTGACGGGGCGGTCGATGTTCCCGCAGTCAAGGCGCAGGTGGTCGATACGGTCGGCGCGGGCGATACGTTCAGCGCGGGCTTTCTGGCGCAGATGCAGGCCGACGGGTTGCTGACAAAAGAGGCGCTGCCCGGCGCGACATTGGAACAGTTGGCCACTGCCGCCCGGTTCGGGGCGAAGGTTGCCGCGATCACCGTCAGCCGAGCGGGCGCCAACCCGCCTTGGGCCTCCGAATTGTGAGGGCGCTGATCCAACGTGTCACCCGCGCCGATGTGGTTGTGGATGGTGCAACTATCGGCGAAATCGGCCCCGGCCTGCTTATCCTTGTTTGCGCCATGGCAGGCGACGATGCGGCCAAATCCGCCGCACTCGCCGTCAAGATCAGCAAGCTGCGCATCTTTGCCGATGACACAGGCAAGATGAATAAATCCTTGCTGGATAGCGGGGGTGCGGCGCTGATCGTCAGCCAGTTCACACTTGCCGCCGATACGTCACGGGGCAACCGGCCAGGGTTTTCTCAGGCGGCCCCACCGGATGTAGGGCGCGCACTGTACGAAGCGTTCATTGCCGATATGGGCGCGCTGGGGATCAAGACGGCAACCGGGTCCTTTGGGGCTGATATGGCTGTCAGCCTGACAAATGACGGACCGGTCACGATCTCGCTCGACGTATAGGGTAGGTCAAGACCCACCTTACGGCGCGGTAATGTTCCACAGGCCAACAGCGTAAGCTGGGTTTCACCCCACCGCCCCTAAAGCCCGCCGCAGGCGCCCCCCGATAAGGCTCAACCCAAACAGCATCACAGCCACGCAAATGATCGATGGCCCCACCTGCGTGTCGAACAGAACCGCGGCCCGCAGCCCGGCAAAGGCCGACAGTACACCGATTCCTGTGGCATAAAGCGCCATCCGTTCAGGCGTCTGCGCCAGCCCACGCGCCGTGGCGGCGGGAACGATCAGCAACGCGGTGATCAGCAGTGCGCCAACCACTTTGATCGCGACGGCAACCACCGCTGCCATCATCAATGTCAAAACCAGCTCTTCGCGGCGCGGATTGATCCCTGCCGCATAGGCCAGATCAGGGCTAAGCGTGGCGGTCAGCAGCGCCGACCAATGCCAGCAAAGCACCCCGACGACCAGCGCTCCGCCGCCCCAGATCACCGCCAGATCGGTCCGGGTCACGGTCAGCACGTCACCAAACAGATAGGCATCAATATCAATGCGCTGCCCGGGAATGACCGTGACCGCAAGCAGCCCCAAAGCCAATGCGCCATGTGACAACACGCCCAACATCGTATCGACACTATGGCCCCGGCCGCTCAGCCCGTGGATCAGCACCGCCATAGCCAGCGCCACAACCGCCACGCCCAGCGTGATCGCGGTGCCAAACAGCAATGCCAGCGCAACCCCCAGCACGGCGGCATGGGCCGTCGCATCACCAAAATAGGCCATCCGTCGCCATACGACAAAACAGCCCAGAAACCCGGCGGACACAGCCGTACCAATCGCCGCCAGCATCGCGCGGATCATGAAATCATCCAGCATTATTCTGCGGCCTCGTGATGGTGGTCATGGCCGTGATCGTGATCATGCCGGTAAAGCGCCAGCGCTCCGCCGGTGCCTGTGCCGAAAAGTTCACGATAGGCGGGCGCGGCAGAGACGACCTCTGGCGTGCCTTCGCAACAGACATGACCATTCAGGCAAATCACCCTGTCCGAGGCGCTCATTACCACATGCAATTCATGGCTGACCATCAGGACTGCACAGCCCAAATCCCGGCGCACGGCCTCGATCTGCCGATAGAACGCCGCCGAACCGGGCTGGTCCAGCCCCTGTGTCGCCTCGTCCAGCATCAAAATATGCGGACGCGCAAGGATCGCACGGGCCAACAGGACCCGTTGAAACTGCCCGCCTGACAATTGCGACATCTGCCGCCCGGCAACACCGGGCACACCTGCCGCACGCAGCGCAGCCGCCGCCGCATCGGGCGCGACCGCATGGGGCAGGTTCAAAAACCGCTCAACCGTCATTGGCAGGGTCGGGTCGATATGCAGCTTTTGCGGCACATACCCGATGCGCAGGCCCGATTGGCGGGTCACACTGCCCTTTTGTGTCTTCAGCGCGCCGATCAGAACCCGCAACAGGGTCGATTTGCCAGACCCGTTCGGGCCGACAATCGTCACGATCTCGCCCGGTGCCACGCTCAGGCTAACCCCTTGCAAGACCCGGTGCCCCCCGTGCGAGAAATCAATCCCCCGCGCGTCGATCAGATTCATGCTGCATCCTCGGGCTGACACGCCGGGCAAAGCCCCTCGGCCTCTATCACCGTCTGTTCGACCCGGAATCCTGTCTGCGCAGCCGAGCGATCCAATGCCGCATCGGCCTCTGCCTCGGCCACTTTGCCGCAGCTGCGGCAGATCATGAATGCAGGGTCATGCGCCGCACCGGGATGGGCGCAGGCGACAAAGGCATTCAACCGCTCAATCCGATGCACAAAGCCCTGCTCGACCAGAAACGTCAGGGCACGATAAGCGATCGGCGGCTTTGACCCCAGCCCTTCGGCATCCAAACGGGCGAGCACATCATAGGCCCCCATCGCCGCATGGTTTTCCAACAGGATCTCCAAAACGCGGCGTCGCAGAGGTGTGAACTGGACCTTGCGCGCACGGCACGCGTCCTGCGCAGCGACAAGCGCATCCTGCACACAAGAGCTATGGTCATGTGCTGTGAAACCGAGCGTATCGGACATTTTATCGGCCTTGTTATGTTATAACGTTCAAATTATATCGGCCCTGTTATTTGAACACAAGGACCGAATCATGCGCCGTTCTCTCGCTCTGCTCTCGTTACTGCCCTCTGCCGCTCTGGCCGATGTGCCGCGCGTGATAACCGATATCGCCCCGATCCACAGCCTGACCACGCAGGTCATGGGGGAACTGGGGACGCCGGATCTGCTGCTGCCCCCCGGAGCTGACCCGCATGATTTCGCCCTGCGCCCCAGCGAAGCGGCCAGTCTTTCAAAGGCAGACCTTGTGATCTGGGTCGGCCACGGTCTGACCCCTTGGCTGGAAGAGCCGCTGGAAACACTTGCCCCGCAAGCCAGTCACCTAAGCCTGCTGGAAAGTGAAGCCTGGGACAAACTGCCGATCCGGGAGGCAGGCCATCACGATGATGATCATGACACCCATGATGACCACGACGAGGATGGCGATCATGATCACGAAGAGGCGCATGATGATCACGACGGCCACGCGGATCATGACGATCACGATCATGAAGATGACCATGCGGATCACGCAGAGCACGGCGATGGCGACCATGAAGAAGACCAAGGGGACCATGACGCGCACGCCCATGATCATCATGATCACGGCGATTTCGACCCGCATGCATGGCTTGACCCATCCATCGCGCAGGTCTGGGTAGAGGTCATCGCCGATAATCTTGCCTCCGCCGACCCTGAAAACGCCGACATCTATGCGCAGAATGCCGAGCGTGCGATTGCGGACCTGCAAGCGCTGGAACAGGAATTGACTACCAAGCTCGATGGCCTGTCAGGTAACTACATCCTACCGCATGACGGCTACCAGTATTTCGAAACCCACTTCGGGCTGGAAGCACAGGCATCCATCGCAGGGATTGACGCGCGCGATCCCGGCCCGGCCCAAGTGGCAGCCCTGCAAGATCGGATGGCAGATGAACACATCACCTGCGTCTTCAGCGATGCGCAAATTGGGGCCCGTTGGGCAACACTCGTGATCGAAGGCACCGACGCGCGCACCGCTGAACTGGATGGTGTGGGCAACGGGTTGGACGCCGGTGCTGAACTCTACGGTCAGACGCTGCGCCGACTGGGCGACGCCTTTGCAGATTGCCTCGGCTAAATCTGAAATCTTGTGCCAAGGCGGTGGACCACCGCCGCCTTGCGCGCCCCTCAGATCATCGCGGGAACCCGCGACGACGCGTCAGATCAGGCTTTGCGATCGCAGCCAGCCGGGAATATCGGCGATGCTCGGCACCACGATATCGGCCATCGGGGCCAGTTCCTCCGACGGGGCCGGGCCGGTCAGAACGCCGATTGTCATCATCTCGGCAGCGCGACCCGCATGCAGATCATGCAGGCTGTCACCCACCATCGCGCAGGCCCCCGGATGCAAGCCGGTCTGGCGGCAAAAGGCATCCAGCTGGCCCGTACCCGGCTTCGCCCCGTGACCGCTGTCATAGCCAGCAACAAAACCGAAATAATCGCTGATATCAGCACGCTGCAAATGCTCCCTGGCAGAGCTTTCGGCGTCATTCGTCGCGATCCCAAGGGTCAGCCCGATCGCGCGCAAGCCACTGAAATAAGGCACCAGCGGGGTTGCCGAGATCTGCGCCACCCCGGTGGCGGCGGCATTCATCCGGGCGATCAGCGCATCCTTGTCATCATCCAGAACCTGTAGCATCGCCTCGGCGGTTTCTTCGACCGTGGCGGCGATCACAACGCTGTGGGGGTGAAACCGCTCTGCCACCGGATCATACCCCATAACATCAGCCAGCGCGCTGAAACGGACTGGATCATCGCCCACCTCTGTGGCCAGCATCTGCTTGGTCCAGGCACCCCAAGTGGCGTTGAAATCGAACAGCGTGCCGTCCTTGTCGAAGACAATTCCCTTGATCACGAAACAGCCACCTTTTTCATTGTCGATATTTTTGCAGGGCCGGTGTCGGGCGGAAACGAATGGGTGTCAACGTCTGTACTAGGTCCAGTGGACCTGCGCCGCCCCCGGCAACGCATAACGGGCCTGCATCGGCAGTTCATATTTCAGCGCCGCATGGTCACAAAATGCAATCACCCAAGCGTCATCCATCGTGATGAATTCCAGCACCGACGCCTGAAACGCCGGATCAGTCGCGCGGGCGCGCATGTCGTCAACAGAACCGCCTGTCGCACCAAGGAAAATTGGGCAAAGTTCCTCATTGCCTGCAAGCCACGCCAGCGCCTGTAGCGCGATCACCTGTGCCTGATCACTATTCATTGAATAGACCTCATTAACCTAGAAACCGTTTTTTAACCATTCCGGTCGAGATTGTATCAAAGAAAAGTGGTTTGACCTCAATAAGGATAACAAAATGTCCGGTCGCATACTCATCGTAGATACAGTGCCCACAAACCGTATCGTTCTGAAAGTGAAAATGCAGAACGCGCAGTTTTCGGTGGACGCCTGCGCCAGCCGGATTGAGGCGGAAGCGATCATCGCGACGAACCGGCCGGATTTGATCATGATCAACCTTGCCGACGCGGGCGAGGATCGGCATGAATTCTGCGCCGCACTGCGGGATGACCCGCAAACGGCCGCGATCGGCATCATTGCGTTGGGGGTCGCCGACACCTCGCGCGCGCGTTTCGCGGCACTGGATGCAGGGGCCGATGATGTGCTGCCGCGCCCGATCAGTGATACACTGCTGCTGGCGCGTATTCGCAGCCTGCTACGGGTACGCAGTACCAGTCAGGAACTCTTTCTGCGCGACAGCACCAGCCGCGCCCTTGGTTTTGAAGAGGCAAAGACAAGCTTTGCAAATGCGGCGAATATTGCATTGCTCACGCCCAACGATGCGGTCGACCCGGCCCTTTGCACAATACTGCAAAACGGGCTGCGACTGCCCGTGCGCCAGTTCACCACCCATAGCGTCCTGAAAAAAAGCGCCGTCACTCCGGTGCCGGATCTTTTCGTGATCAACTGCGGCGAGACGGAACAAACCGCCGCCAGCTTGTTCGGTCTGGTCTCTGACCTGCGGTCGCGGATCGAAACGCGGCAATCTACAGTGCTGGTCGTACTGCCACAGAATGCGCCGGCACTGGCCGCCATGTTCCTTGATCTGGGCGCGGATGATGTGGCGATACGCACAGCGTCGGCAGATGAAATCACCCTACGCGCCAAGGCGCTGATCCGCCGCAAACTACTGCATGACAAGCTGCGCGACACGGTACGCGACGGGCTGCACGCCGCTGTCACCGATCCGCTGACCGGGCTTTACAACCGGCGCTATGTCGAACCGCATCTGGCACGGATGGCCGCACAATCCTGCAATGCAGGCCGTGAACTGGCCGTGATGATGCTGGATATTGATCACTTCAAAGGGATCAACGATCAATACGGCCATGCGGCAGGGGACAGGGTGCTGGTGCAACTTGCCCAACGGCTGCAAAATAATCTGCGCGCGATTGATCTGGTCGCCCGGATGGGGGGCGAAGAGTTCCTTGTCGCAATGCCGCGCACCACCACGGCTCAGGCGCGTGGCGCCGCAGACAGGCTGCGGCAATTGGTGAATGATCACCCCTTCGATCTGGGGCCAGACCTGCCAGAGGTACGCGTCAGCGTCTCTGTCGGGGTCGCCGTCAGCGGCCACAACGGGATCGAACCCTTTAATCTAGAGGTGATATGCAGCCGGGCAGATACAGCCCTGTATGCCGCCAAATCCGCCGGGCGCAATCAGGTCGCGATGAGCAGGACCGCCGCCTGACTAAAACTTTCGATTTCAACCTGAGACATCACAAATCACCAATTGCGTTGAGCCGCAGGCGAAAGGCAGCGATTGGTTTTTCAGGTATAAATCGAAATGCTCTAGCGCGTGCGCGGCGGGCGGTCACGGCTCTGCGCGGCTTCCAGCTGATCCGCAAAAGCAGCCCGGCGGGCCGGGTCCATCTCTGCAATTTGATCCAGCAGCGCCGCCTGAGCAGCACGCTGCAACTGCCCCATCCTGGCGTTTTGTTCCTCAATCAAAGCCTGCACCGCAACGCGATCAAACGGTTCTGCGCGCAACGCGGCAAGGGTATCGCGCATTCGGGCGCGCATGTTCATGCCGCGCAATGAATCGTCACGGCGCATCGCCGCCCCGATGGCCCGGCGCTCATCCGGTTCCAGCGCCCGCGCAATCGGGCCCAACCCGAAATCATAGTTGCGCGGCGGACCATCACCAAACCGTCCCGAAATCGCAGCACCAGCCACCAGCCCCACAACAGCAAGGTTCAGCGCAAGCGAGATAACAAGCACAACACGGGTCAGGCGCGACGTCCCGCGCGCAGGTTTTCCCAGATCATCCATCAGCAAAAAGCTCCTCGTCCAGAAACGCACTATCTGAAAACAAGCTGACTGAAACCGACTGCCCAATCAGATCATCGGTCAACGCCTCCACCTGGGCGGGCGGGGCAATCCCGACCCAAACCCCGGCGATTGTCGCTGTCGCCAGACCGCCCAGCGCGGGCCAACCGCCCAGCATATCGGACAGCCGCGCCCATAGACAGGGGCGGGCAACCTGCGCCGGCGCGCGATCCACCACCGCATCCGCCAGCACCCGCGTCATCAGGTCATCGCTGACCGGCGGGGCCAGACGCCGCGCGGTGTCGAACAGGTCTTCTAGCATGTCATCATTCGGGTCAGTCATCATCATACCCCAGTTCCGCCTTGCGCCCTGCCATGATCTCGGCCAAGGCGCGTTTCCCGCGCGCTGTCAGACTTTCCACTGACCGCACGCTGATGTCCATAATCTGCGCAATCTCGGGGTTGGAAAGCCCCTCCAGATGCCGCAACGCAACCGCCTGCGCCTGTCGTTCTGGCAGTTGCGCCAGCGCATCCGACAAGGCCGCCATACGGGCCCGCGTCTGCAACTGCGCCGCGACGCTTGGTGCGCCATCCGGCGGCTCGGCCACTTGGTCGAGCGACACGCCACCCCGCCGCTTGCGCAGCCTGTCGGTGCAAAGATTGGCCACCACGCGATAGAGCCAAGTGCTCACCTCAGCCTCGCCCTGCCGCCAGTCGGGCGCGATCCGCCACAGGCGCATCATCGCGTCTTGGGCGACATCCTCGGCCTCGGCGGGATCGGCCAGCATCCGGGTTGCCTGCGCCAGCACGCGGGGTAACAGCCGGTCCGCCAAATCGCGCGCCGCCGTCGCATCGCCATTGGCGAATGCCACCAATAGCGCCGCATCCGGGATCGACGCTGTAGGTTCGGGTGCCGCTCTCATCTGGCGTTTTGCTACCTGTCGCACAAAGATTTGGCAATCGGCGGGGGCAGAAACCATCCCCGCCATTTGCCCGCTTATCCGCGGCCGCGTGGGCCACGATGGTCACCGCGGCGTTCGCCCCGGCGCTCCTCCATACGGGATTTAGCCGCATCATATTCAGCCTCGGAGATGACGCCGTCGCCATCTTGATCAACACGCTCGAACATGCGGTCGGCACGATCAGCACCGCGCGGGCGCATCTCCTCCTGCTGCAACAGCCCGTCTTCATTCGCGTCCAGGCGTTCCAACATACGTGCGGTGCGGGCTTCCGCCTGCGCCACGGCAGCCGCTGTCATCTCTTCTGCGGACAACGCGCCGTCACCATCAGTATCAGCAGCGGCAAAGCGCGCCTCACGGGGGGACTGCAGTTCAAGCTGGCTCAGGCTGCCATCGCCATCCACGTCCAGCGTTGCGAAATCGGGGCCACCGCGGTGACCCTGGGCCTGTACTGCGCCTGCCATCATCACCGTGCCAGAGAAAAGCGCGACCATCAGAATACGTTTCTTCATTGTCTTTCCTTTTTCATTCCAGCGGTTCCTGCCCGCTGACCCCTCTTCAACGCTCCACGGCCGGGTTTCCGTCGCATGATGGCAAAAAAAGTTGCGCAGGCTTGCGACACCGCGCCGCGCATGTGCCCCCGCCCCTTCCCAAACAGGTGTGAATCGCGCATGACGGCAAACAAGAGTGGAGATTACCCTGTGACCGACACACCTGTGCCCGTTGATGACCGTCCGATGAAACCCGCCGTCCTGCGCGGGCTACACTGCCGCTGTCCCAATTGTGGCGAGGGCGCGCTGTTTTCGCGCTATCTGAAAGTGGCTGATCGTTGCCCCGCCTGTCAGCAAGAACTGTTTCACCACCGGGCTGATGATGGGCCCGCCTATCTGACCATTCTGGTCGTCGGGCACATTCTGGCCTTTGCCATCCATTTCATGTGGGTCACCTGGCGGCCCGATCCGCTGATCATGGCAACTGTGCTGACCATCGGTACAGTGACCCTCTCGCTGTTCCTGTTGCCACGGCTCAAGGGCATGGTCGTCGCGATCCAATGGTCCCGCCGCATGCATGGATTTGGCAAAGCGGATTAATCCTGTCAGGATAATCCCATGGATAAATCTGCCCTCCGCGATGCGGCCACCTTGATCCTGCTGCGTGATGCCCGGACCGCCCCTGCGGTGCTGATGGGGCAGCGCGGGGCCAGTGCCGCCTTTATGCCGGGCAAATTCGTTTTTCCCGGCGGTGCGGTCGACGCCAATGATGCACATGTGCCGCTCACCGCCTTGCCAGACCACTGCAACCGACGACTGGCCGAGGACAGCAGTCTGCCGCCCAATGCGCTTGCCGCCGCCGCCATCCGCGAGCTGTGGGAGGAAACCGGCCAAATCCTGGGCACACCGGGGCAATGGGCGGACGCACCGCAAGGCTGGCGCGGCTTTGCCGCCTCAGGTCATCAGCCCCACGGGGCCGCGCTTGAATTTTTCTTCCGCGCTGTAACGCCAATTGGCCGCCCCCGCCGGTTCGATGCGCGGTTCTTTCTGGCCGACGCCGCCGCGCTGGTGACCGATCCGGATGATTTTTCCCGCGCCGAAGACGAACTGGCCCATCTGCAATGGGTCCCGCTCGATCAGGCCCGCCGCTTTGATCTGCCTTTCATCACGCAGGTGGTGCTGGCCGAACTGGGCAGCCACATCACGCGCGGTGGCCCGCCCGCAAGCGTCCCCTTTTTCCGCAATGATGACGAGGCGCATCTTGTCGCCAGACTGAACGGGCGCAATCTGCTTTAGCAGATATCCGGCGCGCCGTTACGTCACCAGCATCAACAACACCACGCTCAGCGTCAGCAGCAACAGCCCCTGCCACTCCCGTGGCGACACTTTTTCACGAAACACAACCGCCCCGATGGCCAGCGAAAACAGCAGCTCCACCTGCCCCAGCGCGTTCACATAGGCCACGTTTTGCAAGGTGAACGCGGTGAACCAGCAGATCGACCCGATCATACTGGTCAGCCCAACCAGCCCGGCCACGCGCCAGACCCGCAAAACGCGCATGATCTCGCCCCGTTCGCGCCAGATCAGCCAAAACGCCATGATGATAGTTTGAAAAGCAGTCACAAAGGCCAGGGTCACAATTGCACGGTAGAACACATCGCCATCCGCCAGTGACAAAGACGCCCCACGATAGCCATTGCCGGAAATACCAAAAGCCAGACCACCACCGATCCCCAGCGCCGTCGCGCGGTTGAAAATGCGCTGACGCCAACGCCCGACCGCATCCGGCGTATCAGACAGCAGCAACACCCCGGCAAACCCCAGCACCATCGCAATCAATGCGGCAGGGGTGACAATATCGCCAAGGATCACGAACCCCACCAGCGCGCTCAGCAACACTTCGGTTTTCTTGAACGTGATGCCCACGGCGAAATTGCGATGGGCGAACAAGGCCACCACACACATGGTCCCCGCGATCTGCGACAGGCCGCCCGCGATGGCATAAGGCCAGAAGCTTACAGGAACCTGCGGCGCGCCCTGCCCCGTGCTGACCGCATAAAAACAGGCAATGACGAAGACCAAAGGCGCGGAATAGATGAACCGCGCAAAGGTCGCACCAGCGGTCGAAAGCCGAGTCGCTTTCAGATGTTTCTGCAAGGTAAAGCGCAGCGTTTGCGCTGCCGCCGCAGCAAGCGTGATCGGGATCCAGTACTCCATCCCGCTGCTATGACCGCAATTCAGTCCCTGCGCCAGAGCGGGTGCGCCACCGGCTCTTTCGCGCGCCACAGATATTGCTTCAGGATCGCGCCGTAAGACGGAT
This sequence comes from Loktanella agnita, assembly GCF_046640325.1. NCBI lineage: Bacteria > Pseudomonadati > Pseudomonadota > Alphaproteobacteria > Rhodobacterales > Roseobacteraceae > Loktanella > Loktanella agnita. The sequence continues at coordinate 70,855 of NZ_JBJMBF010000012.1, forward strand.
ACATATAGCCGCCGTTGCGGCGCAGATAATGGTCGCGCCGGGCGCGATACAGCGCGGGCAGCACATACCAAGGCACCTTTGGGTGCATATGATGCACCACGTGCAGATTGTTGTTCAGGAACAGCAAAGCAAACAGCCCCCGATCCTCGATAATCACGCTACGCCCGCTGGCGCGCTCATGCGCTTGATGCTCCAGAAAGGTGCGCAGCTTCAACAATGCCAGCCCCAGATAGGCCGCGATCAGATAGGCCCAAAGCGGCATCGGGGCCATGATCACCACAGCCAGCACCACCAATGCGGCAGGCAAATAAGCGACCCAACCACGGATCACATTCCCATCCCGCACACACCACTCTGACAGCAGAAAGGCGACCTGCCCGACAATCGGCCCTAAGGCCAGACGCCCAGCAAGCGTGTTGTTGATCCGCAGGACGCGCTGCAACAGCCCCGGTAAGCGGGCCCATGTCTCTGTGGCCAGATAATAGGTTTCAGGATCGTCATAGGGGTCAGTCAGCGTGGCATCATTGTGATGGGCCAGATGGGTCGCACGAAACCGCTCATACGGAATGACCAAATTCAGCGGCAGGCAGATCAGCGCATCATTCAGCCTTTGCCAGCGGGTTGGATGCCCATGAATGACCTCATGCTGTAATGACGCATGCAATGCGATGGCCAGCCCCGCGACCGGAACGCCAAGCAGCAGCGGCAAAAACCACAATGAAGCCAACCAGATAGTGTAGCATGTCACGATTAATAGAAGGGTTGGCCAGCAAATAGGCCCGTTCGATTTAATGTCTTTTATCATACCGCGAACCTAGCTTACTCCCAGATGTTACAGAATTCCGTTACTTGTTCACAAAAAGACTAGGCTATGATATTAATCACCAATGATGAAAAACGTAGACAAGCGTGACCGTGCCCAGCTGTTTCGGGACAGGTTGCTGACCGCAATGTCAGAAGCCGCAACCACCCAAAGCAGCCTGTCGCGTGCGGTCGGGGTAGATCGTTCGACATTGTCACAACTGCTCAAGGATTCAGGAGCACGCCTGCCCAACGCCCAACTGGTCGCGGAATGCGCCACGGCATTGGGCGTCAGCACCGACTGGCTGCTGGGCCTCTCCGAACGCCCCGAAAAAGCAGAGGCGCTGATCGCCAATGCCATCTCCATGCCCGAAGCACCACGCGCGGTGATCGACGACCGGATCTTCGCGTGGCATCAAGAGGCGGCAGGCTATAAAATTCGCCACGTCCCCACAGGACTGCCCGATATGCTCAAGACCCCCGAAATGCTGCGCTGGGAATACGCGCCATCCGTTGGGAAAACGATTGATCAGGCCATCGGGGCCAGCGGCGACAGGTTGAACTGGATGCGCCAGTCGCGATCCGATTACGAACTCGCCCTGCCCCTGACAGAGCTTGGCGCCTTCGCCCGCGCCGAAGGTTACTATCGCGGTGTCCCCGCCCGGATCAGACAGGATCAGCTGTGCCAGTTTCGCGACCTGCACACCCAGCTTTACCCGTCACTGCGGCTGCATCTTTTTGACCCGCGCCAGCTCTTTTCGGCACCGATCACGATCTTTGGCCCGCTGCTCGCCGTGATCTATATCGGGCGGAATTATCTGGTCTTTCGCGATTCTGAACGGGTCGATGCGCTGGCGCAGCATTTTGACAATCTCGTCCGGGCCGCCGTGGTCGCACCCAGTGATCTGACCGCCCATTTTGACGAACTGATCGCGCAGGTCGATCCCAGTGAAACGCAATTCGTCAGCCAGCGCCCACGCGATTAAAGCAGACTACTCGCGCAGGCCAACCGCCTTGCCCGCGCCTTCTGGCACCGGCAAGGCCGCGTGGGCCTCTGCCACCTGCGCGAGCGACCGGGCCAAAACCGGCCCCGGCTCAGACGCGCGGCGGGCCTCAAGGCTCACATGGATCAACATATGCTCCCCCGTGGCTAGCTCTCGGTCGCCCGCAAACATCCGGTGGAACACATGCAGCTTCTTGCCCTGCCCCAGCAGCACCTGCGTTTCCACCCGAATGACCGTACCGGCATGCACCTCGTCCAGATGGCGCAGATGGGTTTCCACGGTGAAATAGCTGGACCCGCCCGCGATATAGGCCGCATCGCAACCAACCATCGCCATCAGGCGATCCGTCGCATCGCCAAAGGCCTGCAAATATTTCGCCTCGTTCATATGGCCGTTGTAATCGGTCCAGTCCAGCGGCACGGCACGTTCCACGGTCACAATCGGGCGGGTCAGATCATCAGGCAGGCCAACCAGCCCCGCAATCCGCGCATCCTGCGCATTCAGCAGCGCCCCGGCCCCGAAATCGCGGGCCTTGAGGCTGCGCAGAATCGACACAAGATTATCATCGCGGGCGCGCTCCAGCGCACGAATGCTCATCGCGCCGGATTGTGCATCCGATTGATCGGCAATCCGGTCGATCAGATCATCGGTCAAATCCGGCACATCCATTAGCTTGGTCCAGGGCCACTTCAGGGCCGGACCGAATTGTCCGATGAAATGACACATACCCGCCTCGCCACCGGCAATGCGATAGGTTTCAAACAGGCCCATCTGCGCCCAGCGTAACCCAAAGCCATAGCGGATCGCGTCGTCGATTTCTGCAGTCGTGGCGATGCCGTCATTGACCAGCCAAAGCGCCTCGCGCCAGACGGCCTCTAGCAGGCGGTCGGCGATATGGGCATCAATCTCAGCCCCGACGTGCAGGGGATACATGCCAACGCTTGTCAGGATTTCCTTGGCGTCCGCAACCAGTGTCGCATTCTCATCTGTCGTCACCAGTTCGACCAGCGGCAGCAGATAAACCGGGTTGAATGGGTGGGTGACTACAATCTGTCCGGGGCGGATCGCATCCCGCTGAAGCTCGGACGGTTTGAACCCGCTGGTGGACGAGCCGATAATAGCGTCCGGCGGGCAAAGTGTTTGCAGGCTGTGATAAACCTTGTGCTTCAGCTCCAGCCGCTCAGGCACGCTTTCCTGGATCCAGACGGACCCGGCAACCGCATCTTCCAGTGTATCGTGAAAGCTCAGCGCGCCTTCGGGCGGCAGCACCACATCGGACAGGCCGGGCAATGAGCGCCGGGCGTTGTCCAGCACTTCGCCAATCTTGCGCTGCGCCTGCGGGTCGGGATCAAAAACCCGCACGTCCCAGCCCATCAGCAAAAACCGGGCAGCCCAGCCGCCTCCGATCACGCCACCGCCAACGATGGTCGCAATCTTTGGCACCGGACGCATTTAGCCGACGTTTTGCGTGGGGTGATTAAACTCATCCGCAGGCACAGGCTCACCCCGAACCGTCGGGTCACAAGCCACCATTGATGTGTTCGCATCACGGATAATCAAACCACCACGGGCGCGACATTGTTCAAAAGTCATACGGTTGCCAATAACCATGAATTCGCGCGTCGTACTCGCCCCGCCGCCCGTCGCACCGACACCCGCGGTCTCGCACCCGGCCAAACCCATTGCACAAACCAGCACCAAACGCTTCATTGGCTCACCTCCATAAGACGGCTCAGATCATAGCCGTTGAATTGTAAAACACCACGGGCCGCGGCCAGCCTGTCGGCAGGAATGTGCGGATCCCGGTTGAGGATCCACCCTGCCCGCCCATCCGGCGCGCCCACCACGGCGGTACGATACCCGCTATCGACCCACAAGACCCAATAATCCGCCGCGACAAAGGGAACCGACGAAAACCGGACCTTAAGGCGGCCCGGCCCCACGATCTCTGCCGTGCCGGTGATACGGGATTGTTCGCTGCCATTCGGATTGCGGCAAATATTCAGCACCGAAAGCTGCCCGTCGGGGCGCATCCCATATTCAGCGGTCACCCCCACGCAGCCTTCTTCGAACGGCACAGGGTAGCGGGCGACCTCATACCATGTGCCCAGATAGCGTTGCGGTTCAAAAACCGCCTGCGACGAAATCGGCGCCGCCGTATCACGATAGACCGGCAAGGCCGCGCAACCGGGCAAAAGCAACAAAAGAAGCGCCAGAACCCTCATGCCGCCACCGGCGCACGTTTGGTCAGGCCCAGCTTTTGGCGAACCGCATCCGGGCCAATCACCTTGGCCCCCAGGTTTTCGACGATCCCCACAGCGCGTTCCACCAGTTGGGCATTGGTCGCCAGCACCCCGCGCTCCAGCATCAGATTATCCTCTAAGCCCACGCGCACATTGCCCCCTGCCAGCACCGACGCGGCAACATAAGGCATCTGCGACCGGCCCAACCCGAACGCGCTAAAGGTCCAATCCTCAGGCACATTATTCACCATCGCCAGAAAGGTATTCAGATCATCCGGCGCACCCCAAGGGACGCCCATACACAGCTGTACCAAAGCAGGGCTGTCCAGCACGCCATCCTTTACCAATTGCTTGGCGTACCACAGATGGCCGGTATCAAACGCCTCGATCTCTGGCTTCACGCCCAGCGCGGTCATCATCCGACCCATCGCCTGCAACATGCCGGGCGTGTTGGTCATCACGTAATCGGACTCGGCGAAATTCATCGTGCCGCAATCCAGCGTGCACATCTCGGGCAGGCAGGCGGCGATATGGGCCACACGGTCCGTCGCACCGATCAGATCCGTGCCCGCCACCGCAGGCAGCGGCCGTTCCACCCCACCAAAGACGATATCGCCGCCGATCCCGGCGGTCAGGTTCAACACCACATCCACCTGCGCATCGCGGATACGGTCGGTCAATTCACGATAAAGCGCCAGATCACGGGACGGCGCGCCCGTCTCAGGATCACGCACATGGCAATGCACGATGGCAGCACCCGCCTTGGCCGCATCAATCGCGCTTTCAGCGATCTGCCGGGGGGAGCGGGGCACATGCGGGCTTCGGTCCTGCGTCGCACCCGCCCCGGTGACGGCACAGGTCACAAACACCTCTCGGTTCATCATCAGCGGCATCAGGCAGGCTCCTCTTTCGCGGACAGTCGGCGAAAAAAATGCGCTGCACAAGACGGTAATCTTGACAAAGCCAGCCGCATCCGGCGTAATCCGCCCCATGACACAGCAGATCCATATCGCAAGCGTCTACTTTACCAGCGCCACATAGGCGGCAGCTGGCTCTTTTCTGACAGATTAAGACACCAACTGCCCGGCACTGGGCAGATTGAACGTGACGTCCTTGTCGGGCCCAGGACAAGGACAAAACCATGATCACCATCCGCACCGCCACACCGCGCGACCTGCCCGCCCTGCGGGATATGATCCGCAAACTTTGCGCCCTTCACGGCGATCCCTGCCATCTGGGCTTGGCCGAGGCGCAGACGCGGTTCATCGACGGTCCGCTGACCGCCCTGATCGCGCTGCAAGACGATCAGCCCATAGGCTACGCCGTGCTGGAACCGCGTTGGCGGCCCATGACCGAAGGGGACACGCTCGACATCGCGCATCTGTTCATAGAGGAACCTTTACGCGGCCAAGGCATCGGGCGGCGACTGATCGAAACCGCCCGGCAGATCGCCGACTACCGCAAGGCGGATCGGCTGACCATTGGCACTGCAACAGAAAACCCCTGCGCCGCCGCAGCCTACCGGGCAATGGGGCTGGAAGAGATCACAACCACCCCCGGCCCCCGTTTCAGCGTCCCGCTATAGCGTTTGACGAAATACCTCATACATCATGTATCACTTAACGCGTTGAAATCTTTGATTTCAGGCAGCGTTAAGTGATTGCGGGTTTTTCGCATAACGCTTTAATGTAACGCGCTATGTCAGGCTGCGGCGCAATTTGGGCATGTATGACAAGATAAACATGTCCAACGCGAGCGCACAAAGCAGCGCAAGCCCCGCCATCGGAAAGGCCATGCTGACGCCCAGCCCGACCAGCACCGCGCCCTGCCACAACGGCATTTCGCGGGGCATCGGCGGGGCGGCCAGACGGCCAGCACCCGACGGGCGGCGCTTCCACCAGAGAACCACGGCGCTGACACAGAGAAACAGAACCGCCAGACAGAACAGCGTATTGGCCAGCACGCTCCATAATCCCAGCGTACCCATATGCAGGGCGATGCCCACCGCCATCGCCTTGCCCGCCAGCGAATAATCATCATAGCGCACATCGGCCAGCACCTTGCCGGTGTACTGATCCACATGCACCGTGCGGTCGCTCATCGGGTTGGTGCTGTCGGTGCTCATGGAATCGCGGCTTAGGGTCCAGACACCAGTCTCTCCGGCAGGCAGGTTCAGCTGATAGCGGGCCTCAAACCCGATCTCGCGCGCCAAACGGTCCACACTCTCCAGCGTCACCGGGCCAACAACCCCCGTCTCACCGGCGGCACTGCCTGACGCAGGCATCGGGGTTTGCTCCAACGCCCAAGGCACCTCGCGGCGGTCATGGTTCATGCTGGCGTGAATGTCGTCGGACAAAGGCACCGCATCCCATTTCGCAGCAGGAAACTGGCTCCAGGCCTGCACCATCTTGCCGCCCCAAATCCCGGCCCATGACAGGCCCGAAATCAGAAAAAACACAAGGAATATAGACACCCAGACGCCCACAACACCATGCAGGGATTTCCACAAAGCGCGGCCACGGGTGAAACGCGGCAACAGGGCCGCACGCCAGCTTGTCCCGCGCGGCCACCACAGATACAGCCCCGTCGCCACCAGCACCAGCGCCAGTGACGCAGCCGTTTCCAGCATCCGGTCACCCGCCACGCCCAGCATCAGCTCACCATGCACTTGATCGAAAAAATCATACCAGCCGCTGCGGCGGGGAAAGCTTTCGATCACCGTGGCGGTATAGGGATCAACCGCCACCATGATCGCATCGCCGTCGCTGTCCACCCGGAACAACGCCGCCAGATCAGGGCTGCGCGGGGCCACATATTGCTTGAACGTGCCACCGGGCACAGCGGCCACGGCGGCCTCGGCCTGTGCCGATACCGACAGCGCTGTCTCTTGCGGCACCACGGGCGTTCGCTCGCCGTCACGTCCGTCAATCCAGGCGATCCACAACATCATCATGCCGGTCACCGCCAGTACGGTCAAAAAGGGGATCACGAAAAGCCCCGCATAGAAATGCCAGCGCCAGGCTGCAAAATAGAATTTGTTTACGCCGCCGTCTGGCTGCATCTGCGTATCCGTCGTCATTGTGATAAGGCTCCACGCCAATGTTCCCGCACAAGCGGGTGATTTCAGTTCAGTAAGAGTGAATAAAAATCAGGTGAAGGGTGGCGCGCGGGTCAGGCGCGACGGATCGTGCCCGTGACGATGCAGCAGACGCTTTGCGACGAAACGATAAACCTGCGTCTGATCCAGCACAGCGATGACAGGCTGCGGACAAAGCGGATGCAATGCGGCCCCATCGGAAATCCGGCAGGCTTGGCAGTCGGACAATGCACCCGTCTCATCATTGCCTGCCGTACCACAAAGATCCGCCAAAGTCCCGCCAGCAGCGACATAGGCCGCAAGCTCGGGCGAAACCTCACGCGCCGCAATCTGATGCGCAAACCCCACGCCAATCACGGCCAGCACTAGCATCAGCCGCAGCAACGCCCGCAAAGCAAAAAGGGTCGGATCAAACATGGCACTGCTCTTAATCCGGGCGCGCTAGCAATGCCACAGAATATTGCCGCGTCCCGCGATTTCAGGACGGGCCGCGCGTACGGTGGATTAACCGGGGGGATCAGCGTCAAAAGTCCGATGGATATCCGACGGCAATCCGACGCATATCCGAGTGCCTATTTCCCAGAAAACAAAGGCGTTAACACATGATTCGCGCCCGCCTCGCAAACCACCGCACGGTGGGGGGGCATGCAACACCCCCCGACCTCGGTTCAATATGGCATCGGATGGGCGCGGTGCGCATCGTCGATGGCGGTGACAACCTCGTCGCTCAGCACCAGATCGCGGCCCGCAAGGATATGCTCCAGCTGCTGCACATTGGTCGCGCCAAAGATTGCCGACACGGGGAAAGGCCGCGTCCGCTGCCACGCCATCGCCATATGCACCGGGTCCAGCCCGTGTGCGGCGGCAATATCCAGATAGGCTTGCGTTGCGCCAAAAACGCGATCCGTTTTCCGCCCCCCCAAATCACCATTGATTGCCATCCGGCTACCATCAGGCAGTGCGCCGTTTTGGTATTTTCCGGTCAGCAATCCGCAAGCCAAAGGTGAGAATGACAACAGGGTCACATCCTCATTCACCGCCATTTCGGCCATGTCAGTGTCGTAAAGGCGGCACAGCAGCGAATATTCATTTTGGACTGATGCCATACGGGGCAGCCCCGAGGCTTCGGCTTGATCGACCCATTTGGTCATGCCCCAAGCGCTTTCATTCGACATGCCTATGGCTTTGATCTTACCGGCTTTTACAGCCTCATCCAGCGCTTCCAGCACATCCATCATATGATCCAGCGTCTGCTGACGGTTCTGGCCAGAGGGATCAAACGTCCAATTCTGGCGGAACATATAGGACCCCCGGATCGGCCAGTGCATCTGATACAAATCAATCACATCCGTTTGCAGCCGCTTCAGCGATGTATCCACAGCCTCGCGGATCACCGCACCGTCATAGCCGCGCCCGTCACGGACCCAGCCGGGGTTGTTGCCGGAAACTTTCGTTGCAATCACAACATCATCTCGGCGGCCCGTCTTGGTCAGCCAGTTGCCGATCACTGTCTCGGAAAGCCCCACGGTTTCAGTCCGGATCGGGTTGACCGGATACATCTCTGCGGTGTCGATAAAGTTTATGCCCGCATCCAGAGCCAGATCAATCTGCGCATGGGCATCATCCTCGGGCGTTTGGTTGCCATAGGTCATCGTGCCCAGACACCATTCTGAGATCATGATATCGCTGCGCCCCAGCGGAAGTTTTTGCATCTTATCTGCCTTTATATGTAATTCGCGCAGACCCTAATACGGCAAGCGCAGCAGGCAAGGCCCGTCACCTATGAAAACACCGCGAAACCGCGCGTTTTAAAAACTGTAAAGAACCGCAATCCGGCTTGTCGTGACCGCTGCGGTAAAACTATTATCCATGAAATCACGGATAATTTCGCCGCGCAGGCGCATGTTTGGGGAAAAGTCACGCTCTGCACCAACCCCAAGATTATAGCCGCCGGATGTGCTGTCGTCGAAGTAATATTCAGTCACGCCACCTGCCACACGAAAACTGTAACCATACCAATCATAGCTGGCCCAACCGCGCGCGCGGCTGGTGTCATACTCATTGTCGCCCGCGATTTTCAGGCCTGCCTCAATCTCTGCCCCAACGGCAAAGCGATCAGCCACGATGCCGAGTCCGGCAATCAGCGACCCGACCGTCTGCGCATCACCCGAATGCGGGAAATGGTAGTCGGCACTGCCGCCCAGATAGAAATCCTGCGCCTGCGCTGCGGTGCCAATAGCTGCGGCCAAAAGAGCGGGGATCAGGGTTTTCATGGCAGGTCTCCTTGGACAATGCGGGGCTTGGGGGTTTTTAGCCTGCGCCCAACGTAAAGACCAGTGTCACGCGACATCTGGCATTTGCGCCGCATCCTCGCTAGACAGCCGCAAACGCGAAGGACAGCTTTCCATGGCACGCCATCTGATCACATCCGCGATCCCCTATATCAACGGGATCAAACATCTGGGCAATTTGGTGGGCAGCCAATTGCCCGGCGACCTTTACGCCCGCTACCTGCGCCAGCGCGGGCATGAGGTTCTGTATCTTTGTGCCACCGATGAACACGGCACCCCGGCAGAGTTGGCAGCGGCCAAAGCAGGCAAACCCGTGGCTGAATATTGTGCCGAATTGCACGACGTACAGGCCGAGATCGCCGCAGGGTTTCGGCTGTCCTTTGATCATTTTGGTCGCTCTTCCAGCCCGCAAAATCACAAGCTGACCCAAGCCTTTGCAGCGCGGTTGGCCGATATGGGGCTGATCCGCGAAGTCACCGAAGAACAGGTCTATTCCGTGGCCGATGGGCGCTTTCTGCCTGACCGGTATATTGAGGGCACCTGCCCCAATTGCGGCTTTGAATCCGCACGCGGTGATCAATGTGATAATTGCACCAAGCAGCTAGACCCCACCGACTTGATCAATCCGCATTCGACAATTTCGGGTTCGACCGAATTGGAAGTGCGCGAAACAAAACACCTTTACCTGCGCCAGTCCGAACTCAAGGATGATCTGGCCAAATGGATCGACAGCAAGAAAGACTGGCCAATTCTGACCACATCCATCGCCAAAAAGTGGCTGAACGATGGTGACGGCTTGCAGGACAGGGGGATTACCCGCGACCTTGATTGGGGCGTTCCGGTCCAAAAAGGCGAAGCGCCCTGGCCCGGCATGGAAGGCAAAGTCTTTTACGTCTGGTTTGACGCGCCCATCGAATACATCGCCTGCGCGCAGGAATGGCAGGATGCCGGCAAGGGCAGCGATTGGGAACGCTGGTGGCGGACCGACAAAGGCGCGGATGATGTGACCTATACGCAGTTCATGGGCAAAGATAATGTGCCCTTCCACACGCTGTCCTTCCCGGCCACGATCCTTGGGTCGCAGGAACCGTGGAAACTGGTCGATTACATCAAATCCTTCAACTATCTGAACTATGATGGCGGGCAATTCAGCACCTCGCGCGGGCGCGGTGTGTTCATGGATCAGGCGCTGGCAATCCTGCCCGCCGATTACTGGCGCTGGTGGCTTTTGTCCCACGCGCCAGAAACATCCGACGCCGAATTCACATGGGCAAATTTCCAGACTGACGTGAACAAGGATCTGGCCGATGTGTTGGGGAATTTTGTCAGCCGGATCACCAAGTTCTGCCGGTCCAAATTCAGCGAAGCGGTCCCCGAAGGGGTCGCCTATGGCGCGGCAGAGGAAAAGCTGATCGCTGATCTGACCAAACGCATCCGCGCCTATGAAGACCACATGGATGCAATAGAAGTGCGCAAAGCAGCGGCAGAGCTGCGCGCGATCTGGGTGCTGGGCAATGAATACCTGCAAGCCGGGGCGCCATGGACAACTTTCAAAACCGACCCGGACACGGCGGCGATGCAGGTACGGCTGGGGCTGAACCTGATCCGGCTTTACGCGGTGCTGTCAGCCCCGTTCATTCCGGATGCGGCGGCGCAGATGTTGGACGCGATGCAAACCGAAAAGGCCGATTGGCCCGCAGATATTGGCGCGGCATTGCAGACGCTGCCCGCAGGTCATGCCTTTACCGTGCCAGAAAACCTGTTCCGCAAAATCACCGATGATGAACGGGACGATTGGCAAACACGGTTCGCAGGCACGCGGGATTAAAGCGGTTCAGCTTTAACGCGGGCACGCCAGCCCCGCAGCTTTGCGGCCCATTGGGCGTCACAATAAGGGGGCAATACTCTGTGGGATGTTTCGGGACTGGCGGGTCAATCGCCGGGCCGTAGGGTGATGTTGGCGCAGAGTCCCGCGCCAACATCCTTGTTATATCAAACGTCGGCGAAAAGATCCTCTGCACCGCGCATCGCCAGATATTCGGCCTGACTGATGGCACCGGCGCTCCCGATCAACTGACGATAGGATTCGTAGCTCTCCACGATGCGGCGGCCCATGTCGTCGTCTTCCGCCACGCTGGCGGTCACTTCAAACGACACGCGGGACAGTTCGTCCCAGACATCATCAGGCAGCTTGGACGGCGTGATTCCGGATTCCTTTTGTAGCTGCACCAGCGCAAGGCTGTTATTGCCGTAGAAATCGGCCGTGTGCAGGGTCAGTTCCGCGTCGGCAATCGTCTCGATCAACACGCGATCCTGCTCTTCGAGACTATTCCAGAAATCCAGATTGAACCCGATAGAGGCCATCGTGCCTGGTTCGTGGAAGCCGGGATAGAGATAGTTCGTCAACAGTTTTTGCAGACCGAAGTGCAGGTCGTTATACGGACCAACCCATTCGGTTGCATCAATCGTGCCTTCAAACAGCGCCTCGACGATGCCGCCACCGGGCAGCACGACTGCGTTCGCGCCCAGACGGCTGATGACCTGCGCACCAAGGCCAGGCATCCGCATGGTCAGACCTTCGAAGTCAGCCATGCTTTTGATTTCCTTGTTGAACCAACCGCCCATCTGGATGCCGGTCCCGCCACAGGCAAAGGATTTTACATTAAAGTCGGCGGCAAGCTCATCCCACAGTTCCTGACCGCCGCCATATTTGATCCAAGACGCCTGCTCTGGCGTGGTCAGACCCAATGGAACGGTCGTGAAGAAGTTGAAACCGCGGTGCTTGCCCTGAAAGTAATATTCAGCGGCGTGGTACATCTCAATTTCGCCATTCTGGGCAGCATCATGCACCCCAAGCGCAGGAACCAGCGAACCAGCCCAATAGGTTTCGACATTCAGCCGCCCATTTGACCCGGCATTAATCGTCTCGGCAACGCGCGCGGCACTATCGGCCAGCCCACCCAGACCTTCTGGCCATGAGGTCGCAAGGCGGATCGTACGCGGTGCGCCTTGTGCGATCGCTGGTGTGGCCAAAGCTGCTGCTCCGGTCAGCGCAGCGCCCCCCGCCAGCAGCGCACGACGGCGCGACATGGGGGTCGGTTTTGGTTGCTTGTCAGCCATCATCTTTTCTTTCGATCCATAAGTCATTGGGACAACACTTTCTGGCGACCAAGGAAGAACGCCGCCTCGCCAATCTCGCTCCAACCGGCGACGTCGCCGATGAAATACAGGTAGGCATCGCCAATATCCGCGCCCAGATTGCCCGATTCGATGATGTCGAGCATGACGGTATTCGATGCGGCACTCTGAGCATCCCAGATATCCTGCGGCATCACTTGGGTGGTTACAGACCGACCAGCCTGTTGCAGCGCCACGGCGGATTTATGCATCGCTGTGTTACGGTTATTCCCGTGTTCCGCCATGATGCAACGTTCCAGAAGCAGTTTTTCAGAGTCCGAGAACCCTTCCCACGTGCCCAGATTGAACCCGACCGACAAAGCAGACGACGGGCGACCCGCATTCGGCGCGGTCATGTAAGGGAAAGCCCCCAGCAGACCGGCATCGGACATCTGCGCCACGTTCAGACCTTCGAACACGTCCAGCGCATTCACGTCTGTGCCGCTTTGGCGGATATCAACCACCTCTGCCGCGCCTAGCGCCCGCATGACCTGCGTGCCAAGACCCACAGAGCCAACCCGCCGACCAGCCAGATCTCCCGCTCCGGAAATCGGGGATTTTGACCACAGCGGCATCGGGCCGTCATCGCCTGCCATAAAGGATTTGATCCCATATTCCTCGCCCAGAATATCCCACATAAAACGGCCATCCGAAACGATGATCCAGGATTCCAGCTCGCTCGGGCTCATCCCAGCGGGCATGGACGAAAAGATCCCAAAGGCAGCGTTGGTGTCGACAAAGGACTCTTCTGCGGACAGATAAAGATCCGCCTGTCCGCCTGCGACGGTGGACAACAATCCGCTTGACTGGGTCGACGACACGGTCTGCACGTCAAGCTGAATGGCCCCGCCGGTGGTGCGAGCGATACGCTGTGCCAGTGCTTGCGCTTGCGCCGGTCGGTCGCTGACAAGGCGCAGCGTCCTGGCGCTCTGCGCCTTGACGGATGTCCCCGCGACCACCATGGCCCCGAACCCGGTGCCGAGTAATGTTCTGCGTTTCATATCAAGTGTTCCCTCACTTGCGGCTCAGAGTTCGGCGCTCCCGAATACTCGAACCAAATCAAAATAGCGTTCGTCACAGACTGCTTAGCGCAGCCAGATTTCAACACGGCGATTACTTTCGCGGCCATCAGCGGTCTCGTTGCAACCAACCGGTGCCAGTGGACCATAGGACGACACGGCCATCCGACCAGCCAACGCATCACCGCCCACGGCAGACACAAGCGCGTCACGCACACCAGTTGCACGCAGCAATGCAAGACGTTCGTTCAAGTCAAATCGACCCACATCATCGGTGAAGCCAATGACAAGAATGTCACGATTTCGCGCCGCCGGGCTGTTCAGGAAAGAGACCATACGCTGAACGTCTTCCAGCGATTTGTTGTCCAACTGCGCAGACCCAGAGGTGAAGCGGAATGTTGTCGACAGACGCTCTGCCGTGGCCAAATCGCGCGAGAAGTTCTGTACCAGACCCAGCGTACCGTTGTTACTTGCAGACAGGATGGCCGAGGTCATACGTGTCCCTTGCAAGCTGATTGGCTGGCTCTCAATACTCTGGTCAATAAAGCCGGCATTGGAAATCAGCGCCTGCGCTGCGGGCGAACTGATATAGTCAATGAACTGGCGCTTGGACGCAGATTGTGAACCATCGTCGAGATAGGCAAAGATACGTTTGCTGAGCGGGTATTCCTCTGCCTTAATCGCGAAATCCGTGGCATAGGCCAGCGGCCCACAGGACTGCCGGATCGGCAGAACGTCGGCGGACCCGGTTTCAGACAGGTTGGTAATGGTGATCGCCGTTTGATCCTGCGACACAACACTCACCGCCTGAGACGTGCTTTCGGCCCGTTCTGCACTACGGCGCAGACGGACACGGTTGGGTTCAAGCACCAGCTCATTGAACACTGTATCGGTCGAAGAACCTTCGATCGGCAGCAGCATCCGGATTGGCAGGTTGTCCCCCCCCAGATCGGACCAGTTGCTGATACGGCCCGATGCGATCAGTGCCAATTCTTCCAGCGAAATCGCCCGCACAGGGTTGTTGGGGTGAACGATCGGCACCAGCGCGTCCAGCGCGATAATCCGTTCCCTGCTCACGTCGCGCAGGTCGGTACCGCCTTGCGCCACTGCGCGCTCGGCCACGGATGCAGGCACCGCTGTACTGGTGATCGCCAGATCCGCCTGACGGTTCAGCAGCGCGCCAAAGGTATCATCGGCATCCTGCACGGATACGGTCACCGTACCGGCCTGCGTATTCGTGTTCAGGTTCTGGATATCAATCCGCGCGACAACACCGCGCTGATCAGGAACCGAAAGCCCCATCAGATCCCGCGAAGACGCGAATCCATTTACCATTGTCTGCAACAGCGATGCCGTTTTCGGCTCGGTCACAGCAACGGACATTTCCAGGTTTGTTGTTGTTTGTGGACATGCGGCACCGGTGCATTTCGTCGCAGAGCGCGACAGGCGCAACTGGCCGATGTCTGTGTCTAGAACATAAGTATCATCATCAAATGACAGCAGTTCCCCCGAAATGGAAACCGCGTTGTCGTTACTCGAAATCGTCACTTCCTCAGCACCGGCCACGAATGGCGTCAGCGCAATGCAGGCAGCAAATGTCAGCGTTTGTCGTAGATACTTCATAAGGTTAACCTCAATGGTGATATGGCACCCCTCCCGCGGGGGCAGTCTTCACATGCAGTGGGCGGTATTCCGCCAATCTGGCAAAAAGATGATACAATTGCGTCAGGGAATACAAAATTAATGAAATGTTAATTATCTGAATTGGGATGATTTTCTGTGGCGAAGCGACATGAATGCTACAATAATCATAATTTATATCGGAATCTCTATGACTTAGAGGCCGCGTCGGTAATTTTCCCGCCTCTCAAAAACAAATATTTATGGCATTGCTGATTCATTGCGAAATGTGCCCTTTTTGCGACCCTACTGCCGCAGCCGGGCTAAGATTCCCGCGCCAAAAACGCGACCAGCGCGGCGGTCGGCGTTGACCCGCTCAGATGGTTGCGGCAATGCTCCGCTAAAATCAGGAGACCAGAATGATCATCGGACATATCGGCGCACGCGCAGGCAGCAAGGGCGTACCAGGCAAGAATTTCCGGATGCTGCACGGTAAACCGCTGATTGATTGGTCGCTGGACCAGCTCTTTGCATCTGATCGGGTTGATCACGTCGTGGTCTCCACTGATTCCGAAGAGATCTACGCCCATGCGCTGCAGCGCGGTTGCCTTGATATCGGGCTGCGCCCGGCGGAACTGGCCACCGATACTGCCGCCAAATGGCATGTCTGGCAGCACGCATTGGGCGAGGTCGAAAAACAAACCGGTCAGGCTGATGCTTTCCTTGATCTCGACTGTACCTCACCGCTGCGCCTGCCCGAGGATATCGTGGCCGGGTTGGATCTCTTTGCCAGCGCCGCGCCGGATATGGTCATGTCCTGCTGTGAAAGCCGCAAAAATCCCTATTTCAATATGTTGGAAACGGATGCGCAGGGTGGGCTGCATGTATCAAAGCCCCTGCCCCATGGCGTTGTAGCCCGCCAACAGGCACCGATGGTCTATGACCATGTCGGCCTCGTCTATGTGGTCAAACCCGCCTATCTGCGCAGTGCCAAAAGCCTGTTTGACGGTCACGTGATCCCGCTGATTGTCCCGAATGAACGCGGGCTTGACGTGGACAGCCCCTTTGACTGGGAGGTGATTGATTTCCTGATGGGCCGTCAAATCGCCCAGGGCCTGCGTTAACGCCAGCCCTGCCAGGGTTTCAGCGCCGCTTGTTTCGCAGCAAAACTTTCTGTCAGCGCGTCCGCGTCGTATTCATTACGAATCCAATCGTCGATAGCGATTGGCGCATTGGCGTTTCGCGCTGCGTAAACGTCAAGGAAATGATCCAGAACACCCGTCGCCGTGCGGCGAATATGGATATAGCGAAACCCCAGCTGCTGTCGCGCGACGGCAAACGGCACATTTTCCTGCACCATTAAATAAAGCGCGGCTGCCAGCCCTGTCCGATCCGCGCCCGATTTACAATGCATAAGAAATGGCCGGTCAATATCATCGAAAATCCCCAGCAGCTTGATAAGGACTTTCTGCCTCGGCGCCTGTCTGGCCGACATCGCGCAATTCACCAATTTAATACCCAGCGCCGCACAGCTTTCCTGTTCTAACTGATAAGGCGGTTGCTTCTGTGCACCGCGCAGGTTCAGCACCGTCTTAATGCCAAGGGCCGCATACTGCGCAAAACGATCATGGGTTGGCTGGTTCGACCGAAACGCACCCGGCGCGAATTCATCGAAATTATGCCAGTACACACGTAGAATGCCGTGATCGCGCCATCTCACATGGCGCAATGCCTGCTTTCGGACAACCGGATCTGACAGATCCAGCGGCGGCTTTTTCGCAGGCTTCCCCGCAGAGGTGTCAGATGGTTGACGTGACATCAAAACCCAAGCTCATCATTGCGCGCCTCACTTGGACCAACGCGCCGCACATTACAATGGCCGGGCGTTGCTCCGCTGCGTCAAACATCCTAGATGTCACGTTAACAACGCATCAAGGAGCCTTCCTATGGACATCGCAGGACGCAAGATCGGGCCGGAACACCCGCCTTTGCTCATCGCCGACATCGGCATCAACCACGGTGGCGATCTGGCCGTCGCCAAGGACATGGTGCGCCTTGCCGCGGGTGCCGGGTGTGAGATGATCAAACACCAGACCCATATCATCGAAGACGAGATGACCGAAGAGGCCAAACAAATCTTCCCACCCAACGCCGATGTGTCGATCTGGGACGTGATGCAGGCCTGCGCTTTGTCACGGGACGACGAAAAGGCGTTGAAAGAATACACTGAATCCTTGGGCATGATCTGGATCTCGACTCCGTTCAGCCGGGCCGCCGCGGATTTCCTCGCCGAGATTGACGTGCCCGCCTTCAAGATCGGCTCGGGTGAGGCGGACAACCTGCCGCTGATCCGTCATATCGCACGGCTGGGCAAACCGGTGATCATGTCGACCGGCATGCAAAGTATTCAAAGTATTCGCGCCTCTGTCCAAATCCTCGAAGACGCTGGTATTGAATACGCGCTGCTTGAATGCACCAATCTTTACCCGTCCCCCCCTGAAATCGTGTCATTACAAGGGGTAACGGACCTTAAAAACGCGTTCCCCAATGCGGTTGTTGGTTTCTCTGACCATTCCATCGGCCCTGAAATGGCGCTGGCCTCCGTCGCGCTTGGTGCCTGCATTCTGGAACGGCATTATACCGACACGCGCTACCGCAAAGGGCCCGATATCATCAACTCGATGGACCCGTCAGAGTTGCGCCACATCATCGACCGCTCTCGCGAAATCCATATCGCGCTGCATAACCCCAAAGAACGGACATCCGCCGAAGAAGCTGTCTACCGCTTCGCCCGCGCTTCTGTCGTGGCGGATCGTGACCTGCCCGCAGGCCACGTGATTACCGAAGCTGACATCTGGGCGCGCCGCCCCGGATCAGGTGAGATTGCGGGTTATGATTTCGACAAAGTTCTGGGCAAAACGCTGACCCGCGCAGTGACGCGCAACACACAGCTGAAATGGGCTGATCTGGATGGCTAAGGCGCTGACCCGCGCCGATCTGGGCATCTGGCTGATCAACCTCGACCGCGACGCGGACCGGCTTGCCGGTATGCAACGGCAGCTTGATGCAATGGGGCTGAGCTACACGCGATTTCCTGCGATCTATGGGAAAGACCACGTCGACGAATTGTCCAAACGCGCCGATGCGCAGGCCTATGCACGGAATATGGGCAGCCCGATCCTGCCCGGCAAGATGGGCTGCTACGCCAGCCACATCGCCGTGTGGGAGGCATTTATCGCAAGCGACCACAAGGTGGCCCTGATCCTTGAGGATGACGTGGTTTTTCACGATGATTTCCTCGAAAGCCTCGACACCGCGCTGGCCGGTGCCGCCCATTGGGACACGCTGCGTTTCAATTGCATCCGGGCAAAACTACCGATCAGCCAAGGCAAGCTGGGGCGCTACACGTTGAACGCCTATGCAGGGCCGTTCACCGGCAACGCCGCCTATCTGCTGCACAAGGATATCGCGCAGCGCATTCTGCCCAACCTCTGGCCCCAGACACGCGCCTTTGATCATGAACTCAACCGGTTCTTCCGCCACGATTTCCGGCAATGCGGGCTGGAACCTTTTTCCAGCCACGTGGATGACGGCGACGTCAGCTCGATCACCGGCACCGGCTTTGCGCTGGTCAAGAAATTCAAATGGTATAAACGGCTGCCGCATTACCGATTAAAGGCGGCGAACTATTTCCGGCGGGCGGGGTGGCTGGCTCGCAATCGGCGGCTTTGGCCAAAGCACCACCGCCTCGACAGATGACCAGTTCGGAAATTCACCAGCTTGGCACAGTGAAGGCACCACAGGATTGCTTTGGTCGCCGAGACGCACCGCCGCAAGCAGTCATCAAAGATGATGCCTTCTGGGACAGATATGACTGCGACACGCTGATCTACGACACGATCTGGGATGCGGATCGAAAGCGTCTGCGTCTTGTCATGCCAAAGCCTTTCAATTTTGCAGATCCCCTGCTGCAAGGTCGCTTTTGCATCGACGATCAGCCCGTCAAGCCCCGGCTGCACAAATTTCAACGCTTCGACCTAATCGATTTCATGGCAGAGCGCGCGGATAGGCTGAACCTGACAACCGCCGATACACAAATCAATATCCCGATCAGCAGCGCCCAGCCCAACCGTTTTGCGGGGCGCAATGTCATCTACACGATGATCCACAATGATGATCTGGCGTGGGTTCACGATTGGGCGCTTGCGCATCAGCGCAATCACGGTGCCGACGCCGTGTTGATCGCCAATAATGGCAGTACCGCATATACTTCGGACGCACTGGCGGCGACCCTTGCCACGGTTCCGGGCATCGCAGTCGCCGATGTGCTCGAAGTCCCGCTGCCCTATGGTCCAACCGGCGGGGCCAGCACCGCATTGGGCAATGCGAAATTCCTGCAAACCGCCTGCCTGAACCTCGTGCGCGATCGGTTCTTTCAGCAGGCGCGCGCGGTGCTGCTGTGCGATGTGGATGAGCTCGTGACCGGGCCCGACGGGCAGAGCATTTTCGACGCGACTGTGCAATCGCTCACCAAATACAAACCCTTCACCGGCGTCTGGCGCTATGCCGATGCGCCCGCACCAACCATCCGCCATGCCGACCACATCCTGCGCCACCATACGAAAAAGATCTGCGCCAGCAAATACTGCATCGTTCCGGACAGCTTCTTTGGCCGCATGTGCTGGTCCGTTCACAGTCTGGAAAACGTCAACCGGCGCATTTTCCGGCCACGCAATCGGTTCCAGTTCTACCACTGCCGCAGCATCAGCACCTCTTGGAAAAATAACCGCCGCGCCACGACAAAACACGGGTGTGAACCTGACCCCGCGACAGAGGCATTTATGCGCCGGACATTTCCGCCCACATAAGATTTTGATGTACACGTCTTGCCCAACCCAAGATGAGAACATATCATGAACATATGGCGCGACTCGATCTCTCTCAAAAGCTTGCAATTCTCAGCGATGCGGCCCGTTATGATGCCTCTTGTGCGTCCAGTGGCACGTCGCGGCGTGACAGCCGCGATGGCAAGGGGCTGGGCAGCACCGAAGGATCCGGGATTTGTCATTCCTACGCCCCGGATGGGCGCTGCATCAGCCTGTTAAAGATCCTGATGACCAATTTCTGCATCTATGACTGCGTCTATTGCGTGAACCGTGTGTCCTCCAACGTGGCGCGCGCGCGGTTCACCGTGGATGAGGTCGTGCAGCTGACGCTCGAATTTTACCGGCGCAATTATATCGAGGGGCTGTTTTTATCCTCTGGCATCGTGCGCTCTCCCGATGCCACGATGGAAGACATGGTGCAGATCGCCCGCCGCCTGCGCGAGGTGGAGCATTTTCGCGGCTATATCCACCTGAAAACCATCCCCGATGCAGCGCCCGAACTCATTGAACAGGCGGGGCTTTACGCCGACCGGCTGTCGATTAATGTGGAATTGCCGACCGATGGCAGCGTCAAAGCCTTCGCCCCTGAAAAGAATCCCGCCACCATTCGCAAGGCAATGGGCGACGTGAAATCTCGCAAGGAAGAGGCAGGCGAGCGTAGCCATACCGGCAAACGCGGCAAGCGGTTCGTGCCGGCTGGCCAGTCCACCCAGATGATCGTTGGGGCCGATGATGCGTCTGATGCGACGATCCTTGGTCAGGCGACGCGGCTTTACGGTGATTATCGGCTGAAACGGGTCTATTATTCAGCCTTCTCACCGATCCCCGATGCATCGGTGAAACTGCCGTTGATCAAGCCGCCCCTGATGCGGGAACACCGGCTTTATCAGGCGGATTGGCTGCTGCGGTTCTACGGGTTCAGCGTTGATGAAATCACTGCCGGGCGGACAGACCGAAACCTTGATCTGGATATGGACCCAAAGCTAGCTTGGGCGTTGCAGCACCGGGCGCATTTCCCGGTTGATGTGAACCGCGCCGACCGCGAAATGCTGCTGCGCGTGCCCGGTCTCGGCACAAGGACCGTCGGGCGCATCCTCAGCACCCGCAGACATCGGCGGCTACGGTATGATGATCTGTTGCGCATGGGGGCCTCTTTGAAAAAGGCGCAGGCGTTCATCTGCGCGGCCGACTGGACACCCGGCGGGCTGACCGATGCGCCCCGGTTGCGCGCCCGCTTCGCTCCGCCCCCCGAACAACTGCAGCTGCTCTGATGTATACCGTGCCACTTCCGCGTATTGGCACCGATCTGGCTTGGCGCGATGCGGCAAAGCGGCTGATCGGCGCGGGTGTCCTGCCGCAGGATGTGCTGTGGGATTATGATGGGGACATGCCCGCGCTATTCGCCGCAGACACCCCCCTGCCCGACTATTCCCGCCCCGTCAGGGCCCCGCAAAGCTTTGTCGAAATGGCCAATGTGATTGTCTGGCACAAGGACCCGCAACGCTTCGCCCGGCTTTATGCGCTGCTCTGGCGGTTGCGGCACGAACCCGGTTTGATGGCAGACCGTGCTGATCCAGACCTGTCGCGGCTGCGCCAGATGGAAAAGGCGGTGCATCGCTGCAAACACAAAATGAAAGCCTTCGTGCGCTTTCGCGACCTGCGACAGGGGGGCGACCGGCGCAGCTTTGCCGCTTGGTTCGAACCCACCCATCACACGGTGGAACCGACTGCACCTTTCTTTGCCCGGCGCTTTGCGGATATGGACTGGATGATCGCCACCCCGGATGTGACCGCGCAATTCATCGACGGCAATCTGACCTTCCACCCCGGCCAGCCCAAGCCCGACCTGCCAGAAGACGCGGCAGAATCCCTCTGGGGCACCTATTTTTGCAATATCTTCAATCCCGCCCGGCTGAAGGTCAGCGCGATGACCTCTGAAATGCCGCGTAAATACTGGAAAAACCTGCCAGAATCGCAGCATATCCCCCACCTGATCGCCAATGCCGAAAAGATGGTGGACGCCATGCGCGACCGTGCGCCGACCCTGCCAAATCTACGGGCCGAACGGCTTCAGGCACAGCGGCGCAAGAAAGATCCGGACAGTCCTTAAAAGGACAAAAGCGGTCGATATTTTAGTCGGATTTTACGGGTCGGTAAGTCTTGGGCTCTACGCTCGCCCTGACGATGCAACAGTAAGAGAAACCTGATGCCGACCGCACTGGACAATAAGTTACAGAAATTCGATCTCACCAACCTTGATCACCTGAAAGAAGCCGGGCGGCACCTGATCCCCGTCTTGGATGATGTCCTGTCTCAATTCTACAAGCGGGCCTTGGCGGACCGTGCAACCGCTCTTTTCTTTCCCCAACCCTCGCAAGTCGACCGCGCACGCAATGCCCAGAAAAAGCATTGGGAGCTGATACTCAGGGGTGATTTTGGCCCTGCCTATGTCGCTTCAACCGACCGGATCGGTCGCACCCATGCCCGGATCAACCTCCCACTGGACGTGTACCTGTCGGCCTATGCCTGCGCCGCTGCCAATCTGACCGAAATGCTGCTCCGGCGAATGCCGAAAAAGCTGTTTCGAAACAACGGCAGTCATCAGGCGAAACTTGTGGGCGCGCTACAACGGGCCTTGATGCTGGATATCGACCGCGTCGTCGATATCACCTTTACCGTATGGGGCGAGGAACAGAAAATCGCCTTTGATTGTCTGGGCACCGCAATCGATGAACTGGCGACGGGCAACCTCAGCCATGTGATCCCCGGACCAGAACAGGGGCATTACCCACAGCGCTACGACAACGTGCGCGTCAAGTTCAATAATGCAGTGGGCCAGCTCGCCGCGATGATCCAGCAAATGGCGACATCAATGAAATCCCTGTCGAAACTCACAAGTGATGTCAGCAAATCCACCAATGACCTATCCAGCCGCACGGTCAGCCAAGCTGCATCACTGGAAGAAACAGCCGCAGCCATGAACCAGATGACCGCCAGCATCGCGTCATCCTCTGAAAAAACCACCGAAACCAGTAAGGTTGGCAAACAGGCACAAGGTGAGGTCAAACAAGGCGCGGATGTGATCGCACAGGCTGCCACTGCGATGGAATCAATTCAAAAATCCTCTGAAAGCATTTCACAGATCACCGGAATGATCGACGATGTGGCCTTTCAAACAAACCTGCTGGCGCTGAATGCTGGGGTCGAGGCCGCACGCGCAGGCGATGCAGGCAAAGGGTTCGCGGTCGTGGCATCCGAAGTGCGGGCGCTGGCAGTGCGATCCTCTGACGCGGCACGTGAAATCAAAACGCTGATCGAAACAAGCGGGCGCAGCGTCGGCGAAGGCGTCGATCTGATCAAACAAGCCGATGCCTCTTTCGCGGGGATTGTGACCAGCTTTGGCAGCGTCACGGACCTTGCAGATGATGTCGCTATCGCGTCCCGCGAACAATCCCGCGGGCTGGATGAAATCAACACCGCCATCACGGATATGGATCGGATCACCCAGATGAACGCCGGCATGGTGGAAGAGACGATGCGCGCCATGCAAACCATGCGCGAACAGGCTGCGGAACTGGGCAAGCTCATCGATCAACTCAAGCTGCCGCATCCCCAACACGGTGCACAGGCCCGCGCTGCATAAGCAAAAGGGGCGGCGCGCGCGCCACCCCAGTTTTTTAACGTGCATCAGGCCGGACCGCGACAGGTCCCGTGGGCCGCAAACAAACAGAAAGGACTTATCGTTCTGAACAAAGCCCGTGAACCGGCGCAGCAGTTGGTCAGGACGCAGCGAACAACCCGCGCGACGTATCGCGATTGTTCAGCAGCACGCAGCGGTAATCCGCATTTGCGTTCCGCGAAATCCGCGCGATTTCCGCATTCATCTCGGATTGCTTGGCCATGTTACCAAAGACATCCTGTGCATTTCGGACGCCCTTTTCGGCAGCAGCCTCAAGGATCGCGCGATCCACGTAACGATGTGCCCGCGACGCGCGGGCCTGTGTGGCCTCTGTCGACCCGGCAGGCGCGCAGGCATAGGTTCGTTCCGTCACCTGGTCTGCACTCATGAATGTCACCTGGGTCCGGTCAGGATAGGCCTGCCCCCTGATCCCAGACATGTTACCACAGCCCGCTACAGACAGGGCTAAAACCGCCACTGCCGAAAACCGCAAATACGCCATGTAGATACTCCGCG
This sequence comes from Loktanella agnita, assembly GCF_046640325.1. Classification (NCBI taxonomy): domain Bacteria; kingdom Pseudomonadati; phylum Pseudomonadota; class Alphaproteobacteria; order Rhodobacterales; family Roseobacteraceae; genus Loktanella; species Loktanella agnita. The sequence goes on from NZ_JBJMBF010000012.1 coordinate 95,188, forward strand.
TCAGAGCAGAGCCGCCTTGGCCCGGTCAGAAATCAGCGCATAAACTTGCCTGATTTTGTCTCTGACCGTTAAAAACGCGCCCCGCTTCAGGTATTGAAAAGAAAGTGCATGATGTCACCGTCCTTGACGATATACCCTTTTCCTTCCGCGCGCATCTTACCTGCTTCCTTGCTCGGCTGTTCCCCGCCGAGTGCTACGAAATCGTCATAAGCAATTGTTTCGGCGCGAATAAACCCACGCTCAAAATCGCCATGGATGACCCCCGCCGCCTGCGGTGCGGTGGTGCCTTCCTTGATGGTCCAGGCGCGGGCCTCTTTCGGACCAACCGTGAAATAGGTCTGCAGATGCAAAAGCGCGTAGCCCGCGCGGATCAAGCGATCCAACCCGGCCTCTTCCAGCCCCATTTCGCCCAGGAACATCTCTGCCTCTTCGGCGTCCAACTGGCTGATCTCTTCTTCGATCCGGGCGCTGATCACCACATGGGAATTGCCTTCAGCCGCCGCCATCTCCGCCACACGGGCGGATTGGCTGTTGCCCTCTCCGGCGCGGTCCTCTTCCACGTTGCAGACGTACAGCACCGGCTTCGTCGTCAGTAGCTGCAACATGCGCCACGCCTTGGCATCATCGGCATCTACATCCACTACACGGGCAGGTTTGCCATCTTCCAGCGCCGCCTGCGCCATTTTGAGCAACCGCTCCTGCTGCACCGCTTCCTTGTCACCTCCGCGCACCTTGCGGACGATATTCTGCATCCGCTTCTCGATGCTTTCGAGATCGGCGAGCATCAGCTCGGTCTCGATCACTTCGGCATCGGCCACAGGGTCCACACGGCCATCCACATGGGTGATGTCGTCATCTTCAAAACAGCGCAACACATGGGCGATGGCATCGCATTCGCGAATATTGGCCAGAAATTGGTTGCCCAGCCCTTCGCCCTTTGATGCACCTTTGACCAGACCCGCAATATCGACAAAGGTCATCCGCGTCGGGATCGTCTGTTTCGACGCGGCAATACCCGCCAGCTTGTCCAACCGCGCATCCGGCACCGCCACATCGCCGACATTGGGTTCAATCGTGCAGAACGGAAAATTGGCGGCCTGCGCCGCTGCGGTCCGTGTCAGCGCGTTGAAAAGGGTCGATTTGCCCACATTCGGCAGACCCACGATACCCATCTTGAAACCCATAGCGGCTCTCCTGTCATTCAGGGGGCTTCTATGGGTCTACGTTTTGCGCTGCAAGCGCTTCGTCACCAGATGCCCAAATCCGATCGTTCAACAACGGGTTGGGAAACAATTCAGCATTGAAGCGGTCAAAACCCTTTTGCTCAAGAAAAGTCAGCGTATCACCAAACAACGAGCGCCCCAGGCCAACGGCATTGCCTCTATCGGTAAATCCAAGATAGGCCAGCAATGTCGGGTAGACATCCATCATGCTTGCTGGGCGGTCAATCACTGTTCCCGGTAGCACAAATGGCTGATCAGCTCCCACGGTGTACATAATCACCGTATTCGCACGTTCTTCAAACGGCACTCGGGACTGAATAAACGTATCATGGTTCAAATGGTCCGAGACGAGCAGAATTACCGTAGGCCGGTCGCCATGGTTCGCGACTATATGCTCCAGAAACGTATCCGTATTTCTTAATGTGCAAGTGATCGCCGAAGATAAATCCGGTGCGAGCTCCGGCCGCCCAGATTCTGTACAATTGCTCGACAACAATGCACTGCTGCCATGCGGACCGTAGGTTTCGACAATCATCAAGAGTGGTTCCGATTCAGCAACCCGTTCAGAATAAAAACTTTTCGCGGCATCTAAGACGACTTGATCGTCAAGAATGGGTCCAATACTTGTAAAATAAAAACCTGCCGAGGCCTGCGAGTTCAACATCGCATCGTAATCAATGACGTTATTCAAACGATGGGTATCTAAAAAGTGGCTAAACCCACCAAATTCTTGGATACCCCCGAACAAGAAGAAATTATGATAGCCCAATTCTGCTGTGACATCGCCCAAACATGTATGTGCAGCCAAGAACGAAGTCTGCTTGGTAAAGTTGTTTCCGGTGCGAAATCCGTTGGGCAAAAGCGGCACACCGCATTGCGTGGCCGCCATCCCTGCAAGTGACCACCCCGTTGCGCGCACTTGCCTCACCTGCGTGAAAGACACGCCCATCTGAGCATATTTCTCAAGCGGTGCATAGATGTCGCCAAACAATTCGCGCCGGCCATAAGTCCGTTCCAAGCCCTCGAGATACACAATAACAATGTCAGGCAATACCTTTGGGGGCGTCACAATTTCTAGGCGCGACAGCCGCATATGCAGATCGTTTTCAACCTCTGTGGCCCCAAGATACGACACACCAAATCTCAAAAGTGGATTCAGCGCTACCAATGCAATAAATGCCACTGCATAGGTTAGCATTTGTCGACCAAACAAATTTCCAATCGCAAAGCCCGCAAAAACGATAATCGCAACCGCTGCGCTCCCTTCGATCACTTCAGTCTCGAAGCCACCAAGTGTTGCCCCCTCCACACCGAATTGCGCGTGGAAAACCAAGGCCAGCACGTCAAATCCCCCAAAAACTCGAACTAATATGGCGAATGGCAAACAAATTAGTCCCGCGAGTACGACGAACCAAAAGACTTTAGGTGGCCGTTGCCAAAGCTCGGCACCGGCCAGCATTATGACAACAAAAATGCTTAGGGCGGTCGCTTCCAAAAAGTTCTCACCCCAAATATATGGATTAACCAACAAGACGAGCGCAATTACAACCATGACAATGATCGCACATGTTGCGATCACTTTTTTGAACAGCCGTAGATCAGTATCTTTCATGATGCCTCAAAAGCTTATCTAAGGGCCAAGAGTGGCTTAATACTGACCGCAACCCTGAACGTCCATAGTTCACGCCTAGCCTTTCAGGCCATAAGGTACCACAGAAATTTCAGGCCGATGTTGATTTCCCCCTCGCAAGCACGCAACGCCATCACCGCCAATCCCGAGATCAGTATCCTAGCCCCCGCGCGACACGAGCGCGACAGATATCCCTCCCTAGTCGTGTTATCCCATAAATCGCAATGCGCATGTCAGCGCCATATGGCCAAGCGAAGATCATAGTCTGTCGTCAGCTCAAGATTGAAAAGATCAAGACCCTTTTCCTCAACGAGCGTGGGTTCAACACCGAAAAGCGATACTCCCAAACCAGCCCGCACATCGCGATCCCCCAATCCGAGCAAGTGCAAAACGGTTGGATAGATATCGACCATAGAGGCGGGCCGATCAATGACTTTCTCCGTCGGGAAATGCGGGAGATCCAAGCCGAGAAAGATAACAGTATTTGCACCAAACAAGGTGCTTTCCTCGGTTGCATCATATCTACTGTGGTTCAAATGATCTGACTGCACAATGATCAAAGTTGGACGCCCGTCGCGACGTTCCTTTATCGCATCCACAAAAGGCAATAGATTTGCAATCGTACAGGGAACAGTAAGTGCGAGGTCACTTTCACGAACAGCTTGCTGGTCCTCTGTGCAATTTCGCGAAAGAAGTCCAGATTTGCCATGCGGGCCGAATGTGAACAGGCTCATCGCAATTGGCTCTGATTTTCCCACCCGCGCATTATAGTAGCGTAGCGCCGCGTCAAAGATCAGTTGATCATCCAAAATACCATTAATTGTGGCTCGGTTGAATGTATCCCTGTCATACCACCGTTCCAAAATATCTTTGTAGATCAAATCATCATACTGATGGGTCAGCAAAAAATGATCCTGCCCTGCAAAATCAATATTCACTCCGACAAAATACGCAGATCTATACCCCTGATCGGCAAGCTCATCCGACAGGCAGCGATGCGCGCCCAAAAAATGTGTCTGCTCTTGAAAGTCATTGATCTCAAGCAGACCATTTGGCAACAGTGGCAAGCCACATTGTCCCGCAACCAATCCGCCCATTGACCAACCCGTCCCTTCGCTTTGCAAGACTCGCGTCATAGTTATGCCTTCAGACTGCAAGGCCAGAATCCCGTCATAGGCCGCACCATATTGATCTCGATTAGAAAAGCTGCGGTCCAATCCTTCGAGATAGATTGTTATGACATCAGGCTTTACAGATAGGTTTAAGATCGAAGGTGTCGCCATACGAGCGACAAGGTCACTCGCGACCGAAGGTCGAAATGCCGCATTTAGCACCCCAACTGTCAACGGGTTGATCAGCGCAAGCACCAAAGCTGCCAACCAAGATATGTACCAAGACGCTTGGCGCAGATTGCGCAACCAATAGACAGACAGCACCAAAACACAACAGGAGACAAGTGCATCCTGTGCGTCATGCGCGAGCATCCAAGGATCTATACCCGTCACTCCGAATTTCAAATGATGAAGAACCGCAAACAGATCAAATTCGCCAAAACTACGCGCCGTCGTGATGATCGGAACTGCAAGCAATGCGACCAGTATCAGCGGAACAATATGTCGATCGGGCAGACGCCAGATACGACGTCCACCTAGAACGATCACGAAAATGCCCAGTAAGGTTGCGAAAGACGCAATCGGTTTGACCCTTATTGAAGGCATTGAAATCACAAACAGAGCCAAGGCACACAAAATGAGAATGAACGTCACTAAAATTCCGTTGCGAAAGCTCGCCATAGCTATCCTTTAATATAAAAATAAAAATCCATATTTTCGATAAAAAATCTCCCCCTGACAGTCAAGCCAAAGCTGGGCAGCGCTTGCCCCATTGATTTTCAGCGCCCTTTCGCGCAGACCCATCCTGAAATCATGACACGGGGACAGGTATGAGTAGAATCGACGCAAAATTTGCGCAACTGCGGGCCGAAGGGAAAAAAGCCTTTGTAGCCTATGTTATGGCTGGTGACCCGGACTACGAAACCGGGCTGGAAATCGTCAAAGGCATGCCCGCCGCGGGTGTCGATATCATCGAACTGGGCATGCCCTTTACCGATCCGATGGCCGACGGCACCACAATCCAGCTTGCCGGGCAGCGGTCATTGGCTGGCACGCAGACACTGGAAAAGACGCTGCAATATGCCCGCGAGCTGCGCAAATCTAACGACACCACACCCATCGTCATGATGGGCTATTACAACCCGATCTATTCGCGTGGCGTGGACAGGTTCTTGGCCGACGCAAAAGAGGCGGGCATTGACGGTCTGATTATCGTCGACCTGCCCCCCGAAGAAGATGAAGAACTTTGCATTCCCGCGCAAAGGGCCGGGATTAACTTCATCCGGCTGGCCACCCCCACCACCGATGATAAACGCCTGCCCAAGGTGCTCGAAAACACATCGGGCTTTGTCTATTACGTGTCGGTCACCGGGATCACCGGCACAGCCGAGGCGCAGGCCGCCGATGTCGGCCCCGAGGTCGCGCGGATCAAATCGCAGACCGACCTGCCGGTGATCGTGGGCTTCGGCATCAAAACCCCCGACGCCGCCGAAAGCATTGCCCGCATTGCGGATGGTGCAGTCGTCGGCTCGGCCATCGTGGACCGGATCGGCAAGGGCGAAAGCGTCACCGACGTGCTGGCTTTCGTGAAAACCCTCGCCGACGGCGCGCATCGGGGGTGAACGACAAGGCGGATATCGCACTCAGTCAATCTGTCCCGCTGACCGGGCTGGTCGAATACTTTTACGGCACGGCAGGCGCGGTTTTCTATCGAAATTTCGCGCTTTTCGCCATGATCGCCGTACTGCTGCTCGCGACCGAAGCCCTGCTACTGCGCAATTTCGGGCTATCGGCGCTCTTGTATATGGTGATTGGTCTGGCTGCGGCCTTGCCGATTGCCTGGGTCGGTCATCGCACCATTCTTTGCAACGAAGACTTCAAACCGCGTGATCTGATGTCGCAACGGATCATCCCGTCACGCCAGTTCCTGCGGACATCGGCCCCCTTCCTGCTGCTTGTGGCAACGATCTATGGATTGGTGACTCTCGCGTTGCTTGCCGACGAAACCTCCGCACAAGAAGGGCTGGCGATCTCCCTTCTGCTGGCGCTCCTGTTCACCAAAGTCTTGAATTTCTACTTGCTCGGGCGCTTCGGCTCTGCGCTACCGGCAGCCGCAATCGGTGGGGATGCCGGATTATCCAAGGCCGCGGCACGCAGCAGAAAACGGCGCTGGTTCATCGTACAGAACATCCTGATCGGCCCGGTGCTTTTCAGCTGGGGGATCGGCAAGATACTGAGTTGGCTGGATGCGATCGGACTGCAAACAACGGTGCGGAACGCCTACGGAAGCCTCGACATCACGGGCGCTGCAATAGGCTATCTGCTGCTGCTGGCGGATATCTTCGCCATCCTCCTCCTGGTGGCAGCGCTTTGCCAAGCCTACACCAGTGGCGAGGCGATCCTTGCGAACAAGAGCGCTGACAGGCCCGCTAGCTGACCGCCACTGCCGCGCCACCGATCTTCACCGACAACCCCCAAAACCGCCACATCAGCAGTACCGCCGCGACGGCCAGCCCAACCACCAGCCCAAGCCACAGGCCCAGCCCGCCATAGCCCAGCGGAAAGGCAAGCACATAGCTCGCAGGTAGCCCAATCACCCAATAGCTGATCGTGGCCATATACATTGGCACGGTCGTATCCTGTACGCCACGCAGCAGGCCCAGCGCCATCACCTGGGCTGAATCGACCACCTGAAACAGCGCTGCCACCATCACCAACCCGCCGCCAGCGATCAAAAGGGCCTCGCGCTGTGGCTCGTCAGGGTCAACGAAAAGGGACACCAATGTCTCGGGGATACTCAGGAACACAGCAGAGGTCAGCACCGCAAACACAGCAGACAGTCCAATCGCCGTGATCCCGCCCCGGCGCAGCGATGGTTCATCCTGCCGACCCAGCGCACGGCCCGCCCGCACAGTAGCCGCCTGCGACAGGCCGATATGGACCATGAAAGTTATGCTCGCAAGCTGGATCGCAATCCCATGGGCGGCCAGCGACACCTCACCAATCCAGCCCATCATCACGGCAGAAGCGCTGAACAAACCTACCTCCGCGAAAGAGGTCAAACCAATCGGCCACCCCAAACGAAACACATGACGCATGATTTCCGTATCGCTGCGCCAGAAATTCCGCAGCAGCTCGAACTGCGGCAGTTTGCGGACTGCATAAATCATCAGGATCAGCACTGTCGTGATCGTAACAGACAGTGACGCAATCGCCGCCCCGCGGATACCCAGTTCGGGCGCGCCCCAATTCCCAAATATTAGCACATAGTTGAAGAACACATTCATGACTGCCATGCCAATGGTCGACCACAGAATGATCGCCGTATATTCCAATGCGGCAAGAAAGGACTTCATCGTCATCACGATCAGCGCCGGGATCATCTGCCAGATCACGATCTGCAAATAGACATGGGCCAGCGCGGCCACGTCCGGCTCTTGCCCCATCGCCAGCAGGATATCCTCGGCCCAGAAAAACGGGATCGTCACGAACAACCCATAGATAATCGACAGCCATAGCCCCATCCGGGTGACGCGGCGCACCTGCACCTCATCATCTTTTTCGACCGCAGCGGCCACCAACGGGGTGACCGCCTGACCGAACCCAGCCCCGACGATGAAAAAGACAAAAAACATGGTGTTGGCGATAGTCGACGCGGCAAGCGCCGTCACATCATACCAGCCCAGCATGATCGTATCGGTCATGTGAATCGCAAACTGAGCCACATTGCTCAGTATCAGCGGCATTCCCAACACCCAGATCGCCTTGGTGTGGTCCATATATGTTCGGGCAATCTTTTGCATAGGTCGAGCCTTAGGCCCGAATTGCCGCGTGGTAAAGACGTAATCAGAGGTTGCGCAGCACCAGCTGCGTGGCAAGGATCACCACGATCCCGCCCGCCATGATCTGGGCCAGCGCAAGGGCCCGCGCAACGCGGGCATCACCCACGATATTCAGGGCACTTTCGCGAAACCCAACCGCTGCAAGGGCCGCCAGTATCGTGATACAGGCGGTCCCCAGCCCCATCACAAAGGCGCCAATGATCCCGGCCCAATCAATTCCCAGCGCGCGGGTCAGGATCAACAGAAAAATCGCGCCGGTGCAGGGGCGGATCGCAATCACGCAGATCACCGCAAGCGCATCGCGGACCGACCGCACACTGGCAGCCTGTTCGACGCTTGGTCCATGGCCATGGCCGCATGAACTGCAAACGCCGTCATCATGGTGATGATGGTCGTGATGGTGATGCGACGTGCGCGGCCGTAAAAGCCGCAGACCCCGCACCACAAGCCAGACACCGATTCCGCCTATCAACGCATAGCTGAGCGGCGCAAGCACCTTGTCGGCCAGCCCGGCCATCTGCAAGCGCCCCCAGCCAAGCACCATGACCGCAAAATAAACCAGAACCACCGCCGTCGCGGCCTGCGCAAGTGACGATAGCAGCGCCAGCCCCACCAGCCGGCGCGCGGGCACCCGTGCGCCCACTCCGTAACCGCCAATGACCAGCTTGCCATGGCCCGGCCCGGCGGCATGTACAAACCCATAGGAAAAACACAGGCCCCACAGGCTTAGCAGTGCGCCCGGCTGCCCGGCGCGCAGCGCGCGCAAAGAGGTGGCCATCGCGTTCTGCACATCGCGCTGCAAAAGCGTGGCCAGACGGCTGACCTCATCCGCGCCGCCAAAGCCCCAAAGCCAGACAGCCGCAGCACCTAGCAATGTCAGCACGATCAAAGCGGCGCTGCGCATGTCACCGTGACCGTATCTGCAAACGCCTGTCCCACCTCTGGAAATTCTTCATCCGGACCAACATCACTGGCCGGGCGACCATACAGCAGCTCTTCCACCGTGGTATAGGCCGCGTCCAGATTGGCGGGGGTGACAGTGACTGTGCAATCATCGCGGCCTTCGATCACGACCGGCCCTTCCAGATCATAGGCCACATAGTAATGCGGATCATAGGCGAGCAAGGTCAGGGGCGCGTTCCGATCCGCAATCTCAGCAATCGGGCGCAGATGCACCTCGTAGAACAGACCGTTTTCAAAGGTCATACGGTGATTGCGCTTTTCCGCCAGCGGCAGCACGGTTGCACCCTGCACGACTTCCAGATCGCCGGTGTAATCCGCAGGCCAGGCCGTGATCTGCTCATCCAGCAGCGCCTGTTCGTCGGCGGTCAAAAGCATGTCACCATCGGGATCAAGGCCCAGATCGGCAGTGACCAGCAACGAAAAGTACTCGTCGTAATACCATTGCAGGCGCACGCTGATCTCGCCGCTGTCATCAAATACCACGGCCATTTTCGTCCGGACAAAGACATGCGGATGCGCCGCCAGTTGAGCGGGGGCCATCAGAGCAGCGCAGAGAGTGAGCCAGCGGAACATGCGGTTTGAATAACGCTCTGTTAATGCGCGTACAATGCACAATGTGAACCAGTCGGGCCACTGTGACGCACCCGTGATCGCAGGGTGGGTCAAGACCCACCTTACGGCGTGGTAATGTCGCGTGCCGCTTTCAGCCATCCTTTGTAATGCACGATCAGCGCCCCCGTCAGCGGTGCCTTCAGCGCCACATCGAAATGAAACACTCCGTCCGTTTCATGTTCCGACGCCACGCTTTGCGGCAGTAAAAACCGGGGCAGCGGGATCGGCCCCCACCGCCCGGATCGTACCGGAAAATGCAATTGCCCGTCGGCCACATGCAGCCCCAGCGTAAAGGTCAGCGGGCCAAACCGTTCGGTCATCACATTCCCTTGCTGATGCAAATGCGAAACAAAGACCTGGCTGCCAAACTGACGCTCCCACCGTTCGCCCCCTTGTTCGGGCATCATCATCACGCTGACCGGGATGTCATCGCTTGCCCGTGGAAACCGGAAAACAGCCGCGATCATACGCGACAATAGCGACGCGCCCCGCGTGACACTGGCCCGGCCCGACCAGCGGCGCGGACCATAGACCTGATGCGCCACCTGCACCGCTTTGGGCAGCTTGTCGAAATCAGCACCCAACTGGCGGATGAACAAGGGCGTCTGCTCTTCACAGGTCCGTTCGGTGGTGACCGCCAGATCACCCATCGCTTCGGTGATCGCGGCCAGCGTGACCTGCGCCACCGCAGGCCGGGCACCGGGCGCAATCGCCGATGGATCGCGCAGCACCGCCCGCGCGGCCACGCCAGGAATAAACGGCCCTTCGCCATCGCGCACGATGATCCGCCAGACACGGCGTTGCCAACCATCCCGATAGCGCGCAGTCACCGCCACAGACATGCCGCCCGCATTCGTCCCGAACGGGGCCAATAGCTTTGCCGCCCATAGGACCAGCCCAACTGGCACACGCAGCCGCAACCATGACAGTAGCGCCAGCCCCCAGTTCATCAGCGCCAGTTCCAACCCGGCATGAAACAGAACCGTGCGCGCCTTGAACGCCCCTGCAAACAGACGCTGATCGGGCACCGCAATCATCCAGCCACGCCGGACCATGCCCTGCCCCAGATCAAACCTTGCGGGGCGCGACCAACTGCGCACAGGCACCGGCACCCCATCCATCGAAACCACCATCGGGCGGCCCGCCTGATGCAGGATGCTTTCCACCACGGCCCGCCCGCGCGGCGCACGGTTGCCCGGCAGGATTGCGCTGCTGATCATATCGACCTCTGCCGCGCCTTCTGCCAATGCGGCGACCGCAGCCGAAGATATCGCGGGCACGCTGGACACCCCCGACAGCACAAAAACACCCGCTGCCCGCGCCGCCGCATCCAGCGCGGTAATCCCGGCGCAGAAATCAGCATCATCCGCCAGATCAAGGTAATGCACCCGGCGCGCAATACAGGCGCGGGCGAACCCATAGGGGTCCGCGCCATAGGCATGAAACGGACCGGCCGCATCCACCACCGCATCAGGGGCCATCGCCCAAAGCGGGGTCAGATCCCCTTGCCGATCCACCTGCAACGGCGCGGCCCCGACCTCGCGTGCCAGCGCCTGCGCCTGTGCGATCACGCGGCCCGCGATGACCACATCATGCCCGTCCCGGATCAGCAGACGGACCAACCGCGACCCAAACACGCCGTAGCCCCCCAGCACAACGATCTTCATGACAGCAACCGCGCGCGGAAATCCGGATCAGGCAAAGCACACATATCCCCGCGGCCAAACATGGCATAACGGTTGCGGGCAATGCGGGCATATAGCCCATTGCGCAACGGACGCGGGATCAAACGTAAAAGCGAAAAGACGCGACCCCACCCACCTGACCGCTCACCCACCCGGATCAACGCATCGAAATCGCGAAAAACAGTGCTATCTTCAATAAACAACCAGCTCTCGGGGTTCAGCGCATCCAGCCCATTGGCCCGCATCAGCGCCGCGCCGGTGTCTGACTGGATCGGAGCGATCCTGATCCCTCCGGTCCGATCGATCCGATGGATCATCCGCGCGCCCCAGCTGCACAGGGCGCAGCTGGCATCCATCACAGCAATCGGGTGGTCCGGTGGGGTCATACTCAAACTTTGTGATGTCTCATCGCGGTGCCTACCCCAATACATCGCGCCAGGAATGCTTGGGGGCAAAACCCACCAAATCCTTCGCCTTGTCATTGGCATAGAATGTTTCATCCGGGCGCATCTCGCGACGGACCTCGACACCCTGATAGAACCGGTCGATCACCTCGGCTGAGGTGATCCCCACCGACAAATCGTTATTGGACACGTTGAACACCTCATAGCCCAGCCCATCAGCCTTAAGACAGCAATCGACCATATGGCCCAGATCGCGGGCGTCGATATAGGCAAAGATATTACGGCGGCGCAGCGACGGGTCCGCCATGAAGGCGGGGAACAATTCGGCATATTCGTCCGGCTCGATCACGTTATTGATCCGCAGCCCGTAGATATCCGTGCCGGTCCGCGCCTGAAACGAGCGCGCCGTCACCTCGTTGCAGACCTTGGACATAGCATAGCTGTCATGGGGGACGGTTGGATGTTTCTCGTCAATCGGCACGTAATCAGGCTTTAGCTCACCATCGGCGAAACACACAGCATAGGTGGTTTCGGAACTGGCAAAAATCACCTTGGGAATACCCAGCTTCACCGCCGCTTCGATCACATTATAGGTGGTTTGGGTATTAATGCGGAAACATTCGCCATCGGTGCCAATCATTACGCGCGGGACGGCTGCGAAATGCACCACCGCATCATAGGTCGGCACACCGGTACCCGCATCAAGCTCGTGAAAATCGGTGAACTGGGACATCGCCCCGATCACCTGCCCTGCGTCGGTCAGGTCGATCAGCAGCTCGGAACAGTCCAGCCCCGACGGCACCTTGTCCGCATTCACCACCGTATGGCCCTGCGCCATCAAATGACGGATTGCCCATTTGCCCGCCTTGCCGCTACCGCCCGTAAAAAAGACCCGCATCTCATCCTCCGTTTTGTGGCATCATAGCGTAGCAAAATCTGATTGGATAGAATGCGCACCATCAGACTTAGGGCGTTAGTATGTTCTTCAATTCCTCCAATAAGCGAAGCTGCAACTTCTAAAATCTCATAAAAAGCAACGGCAACCTCGATGGCCACGACCCACACGAAAAGCCCTACTCAAATATCAAACTTCAGGAAGCGCTTCTCCATACGCACCCAGAACGAAGTGCGTAAATGGCTTAACAGATTCTTTCGCGGCACACATGGCAGTGAAAGCCGGTTCTGGTCCGCCCAACTCATTTCATACGAGCGTAACGGAATGCTCCAACGCGCGAATGATGTCATTTGGGGTATGTTGAACGAAAATAAAGGGCTGGCGGATTCCGCCACCGCAATGGGCATGTGCGAACTTCTAATGGTCGAGAAAAAGTACAAGCACTGTCTATTGACGTCAATTGAACTCACATTTCTCCAAGGTTCAGGAGCAGACCCGGTCAATAAAGAAGAAATGGAAGAGGCGGGATTAATAGACATGCATGAGGAATTCCCATTTGTCGGCTCAAGTGCATTCCATACTTGTCAATCTCGGCCGCACAACTTGAAATGGGGATGGAAGAACTACGTCACACCTTTCTGACTGAGGCTCAAAAACACGCTGATAGCATGGGGCGTTACCGTCCATCTGCCACGCCTGCCGATGTTTGGCAGGCTGTCGAAGGTGATTTAAAACTAGCCCTATCAAAGAAGCCGAGGCCACCGAGATACCGCACAGCGGAACCTATACTTTCACTAAGCAAGTAAATCATTGGACTAGCCCGCGGCATATAGGCCATCCTCGGAGCATCACCTCCCGCAACGGCTTGTCTTGGTGAAATCCCACGTTAACATTTGCGGCGACCACACCGCAAATGGAGCGACCGATGCGCATATTCCCCGCCGCCCTGACACTTTTCGCCGCCAGCGCGGCCCACGCCGAAAACCGTATAGATATTGTGCGGCCCGATGCACCGGAACTGGCGGCCTTTGATACCCATAAAATCGGCGTCACCACCCTAAGCTTCAGCAATCCCGACCAGATTGACGTGGTGAAATCCGGTGCCACGGGCGAGGTGTCGACCTACGACCGGTCCCTGACCGTTGAAATCTGGTATCCAGCGACGGATGACACCACCGCAGGGGGCACCTATACAACCCTGCTGCGCGATGGCGTGACAGAGGCCACACTGACCGGGCAAGCCGCGCGCGATGCCACCCCTGATACATCACAAAGCTACCCGCTGGTAATCATCTCACATGGCTATCCGGGCAATCGGCATCTGATGTCACCTTTGGGCGAAAACCTCGCCTCCAAAGGGTATGTCGTCGCCTCCATTGATCACCGGGACAGCACCTATGACGACCAGACCACCTTTGGATCCACGCTCGTGAACCGACCATGGGACCAGCGGTTTGTGATCGACAGCGTCACCGGGCTAGACGGCGATCTGGGGCAGATTATTCAGGCCGACAATGTCGCGATCATTGGCTATTCCATGGGCGGTTATGGCGCCTTGATCCATGCGGGTGCGGGGGTCACGCAGGCCAGCACAGAGTACGAATGGGGCGCACCGCTCGGCCTGCTGGAACGAAACCTGATGGGCAGCGACAGCCATGCCGCGCTGGAAAATGACGCGATCAAAGCCTTTGTCGCCTTCGGTCCCTGGGGCAATAACCGGGGCTTCTGGGATGCGGACGGGCTCGCCGGGATCGACAAACCGCTGATGCTGATCGCAGGCGGGATCGACGATGTGTCCGAATATGATGCGATCCGTGGGATCTTTGACGGCACCGTCAACACCACACGGCACTTACTGACGTTTGAGGCCGCCAACCACAACGCCGGCGCGCCCATGCCCGCCCCTGCCGAAAGCTATGCCTTTTCCGAACCGCTCGGCTACGCGCCATTCGACCATTATGCCGATGCGGTCTGGGACAGCGTGCGGATGAACAATATCAGCCAGCATTTCATCACCGCCTATCTGGACCTGCACCTGAAAGGTGACAGCGACATGGCCGCCTATTTCGACCTCGTGCCAGTCGCGCAGGATAGTGTCTGGTCCGTCGATGACGCAGGAAACCCGACTGAGGATCACAGCTATTGGGCAGGCTTCCCCAACCGGACAGCCGCCGGGCTGCGGTTCGAAACAAAAGCGACAGGGGAATAACCTCTTGCAGATCACTCGGTGGGGCTTTGGCTCCACCGGGCTTTACACTGACAATCATGCCAATGTGGTGTGATCTGTCACGCATTAAAGCGTTTCGATTTTAACTTGAGACATCAAGCATCACAAATCGCGTGCGACCGTTAGGGAGAGGCAGCGAATTGTGATTCAAGGATCAATCGAAACGCTGTAGAGTTGACGATGCGCGATTCTTCGGCTCTGCCAAACACAACCCAACAGAGATTTCAAACGCACATCGCCACCAATGCGCGAATCATCTAAGCGCTCTGAAGGTAATTTCAGCGACACCACACGGCGATATACGCAAGAAACAACATCCCCCACCCCACTTTCAGCGGAAAATTGCCGCTTCCATGTGGATTTTAGGACAGGACCTCGTGATCTTAACGGGTGTCCCATAAATCTTTGCGATAGGTGAAACTCATACGGTAGTTGAGCCGTGTCTGTGTTCAGTGTGTGTCGGCCCAAAAGGGCCGCTAGTTAAAATGGTGGTGCGGTATGCCAACGACGTTCAAAGTCTTCTCTCTGGGCCAGTTGCCAATATGGGATACGCAAGAGGGCAATGCGACCGTATTGACCAGCGCCGTCAACAACTCCCTAGGAACGTACGGGTCTGCAGGGAACAAACTGGCAGACAATATCCAGACATTCTCACCGGCAGGCAACGGATTCGGGGGCGGCGTGGCGAACGCCTACGATCTCGATAACAACAATTCGAACGACCAGTTCAGCATTGATGGAGGTCCGCCTCAAACGCACGACGTCACCATCGTCTTTAATGCCACGATCACCTACATTGACGGCACCACTGCAGATATTACTGCGGTGCTGTTCCAAGACACCAATGGCAATACCTATTGGGCACCCGAAATCACCGACAACGCCGATCAGGCCGCGATTGAGGCGAAAGGCATCCAATCCTTAACTCTGAATCAGCCTATCTATGACCAGAATGGGAACGCTTCTAACCTCGGTGCAAATCGTGTCGACAGCCAACCGCTCTGCTTTACCCCCGGCACAAAGATCACCTGCCGCGATGGTGAACGGCTGGTCGAAGACCTCGCCGTTGGCGATCTTGTGATGACCATGGACCACGGGTTGCAACCGATCCGCTGGGTCGGGCGTCAAACCCGCGCCGCGATTGGACGGATGGCCCCGGTCCGCATCAACAAAGGCGTGATGGGCGCTGCAGACAGTTTCGAAGTCAGCCCGCAACACCGGCTCTTGCTCAGCGGACCGGAATCCGAACTGCTGTTCGGCCAATCCGAAGTGCTCGCCGCCGCCAAACATCTGGTTGACGGCAACGGAATCACGATCCGGCAAGGGGGGGAGGTCGACTATATCCATCTGCTCTTTGACGATCATGAAATCATCTGGGCCAATGGCGTACCCGCTGAAACGCTGTTTCTTGGCGAAACCGGACAGGCCGCGCTGGACGCCGAAAGCAAAGCCGAAATCGCAGCACTATTCCCGGAACTGGATGGCAGCCACCCTCATCAACGCCGCGCCGCACGGCTGGTGCTCAAAGCGCACGAAGCCGCACTTTGGGCGTCTCGCACACAGAAGCAAATCAGCGCCGCCTGATCCAAACGGCAGGCGACGCGGCGATATCCCCCACAGCCTGCCAATCCCCGATTGCCCCCCCCGCGCCCGCCTGCCATTATGTGCCAAACCATAAGAATGAGCAGTGCCATGGCCGACGATCTCCTCTCCGGGGGCACCCCCGATGACTACAACGCCAACAGTATCGAAGTCCTCGAAGGGCTCGAACCGGTGCGCAAACGGCCCGGCATGTATATCGGCGGCACCGATGAACGGGCGCTGCATCACCTCGTGGCCGAGGTGCTCGACAACTCCATGGACGAAGCGGTCGCCGGGCACGCTAATCGGATTGAGGTTGAACTGCACGCCGATTACTCCGTCACCATCCGCGATAACGGGCGGGGCATGCCCTTTGACCCGCACCCGAAATTCCCCGGCAAATCCGCGCTTGAGGTGATTTTATGCACCCTGCACGCAGGCGGCAAATTCTCGGGCAAGGCCTATCAGACCTCCGGCGGTTTGCACGGGGTCGGTGCCTCGGTCGTCAACGCGCTGTCCGACAGCATGGTCGTACAGGTCGCACGCGACCGCAAACTGGTGGAACAGCGGTTTTCACGCGGCATCCCGCTGGGCCCGGTCGAGGAAATCGGCGCCGCCCCCAACCGGCGCGGGACCACCACGACCTTTCACGCCGACCCTGAAATCTTTGGGGCACATCGGTTCAAACCCGCACGGCTGTTCAAATCCATCCGATCCAAAGCCTATCTGTTCAGCGGCGTCGAAATCCGCTGGAAAACCGCAATCGACGACGGCGAAACCCCGGTCGAGGCCACGTTCCACTTCCCCGGTGGGCTGTCAGACTACTTGAAAGAAACGCTCGGCAAATCCTCCACCTATTCCGAAAAACCCTTTTCGGGCACGGTCGATTTCAACGAAAAATTCGGCGAACCGGGCAAGGTCGAATGGGCGATCAACTGGACCCCCGTGCGCGACGGCTTCATCCAATCCTACTGTAACACCGTGCCCACGCCCGAAGGCGGCACCCATGTCACCGGCTTCTGGGCGGCGATCCTGAAAGGGATCAAGGCCTACGGCGAACTTGCAGGCAACAAGAAGGCCGCGCAGATCACCCGCGACGACCTGATTTCAGGCGGCTGCGCGCTGGTCTCCTGCTTCATCCGCGACCCCGCCTTTGTGGGGCAAACCAAAGACCGGCTCTCGACCGAGGCCGCGGCGAAAATGACCGAAGGCGCTGTGCGCGACCACTTCGACAACTGGCTGGCGGCGGATACAAAATCCGCCGGGGCGATCCTCGATTTCCTTGTGCTGCGGGCCGAAGAGCGGCTGCGGCGGCGACAGGAAAAGGAAACCGCACGTAAATCCGCAACGAAAAAACTGCGCCTGCCGGGAAAATTAACTGATTGCACCTCCAAGGACCGCTCCGGGACCGAACTGTTCATTGTCGAGGGCGACAGCGCCGGCGGCTCTGGCAAAGGCGCGCGGAACCGGGAAAAACAGGCGCTTCTGCCGCTCAAAGGTAAGATCCTGAATGTGCTGGGCGCGGCCTCGAACAAGCTGACCTCCAACGCCGAAATCAACGACCTCTGCGAGGCGCTCGGCGTGCGGATGGGCACGAAGTTCAACGTCGAAGACCTGCGCTACGACAAGATCATCATCATGACCGACGCGGATGTGGACGGCGCGCATATCGCCTCGCTGCTGATGACCTTCTTCTTCACCCAGATGCGGCCGCTGATCGACCACGGGCACCTCTATCTGGCCTGCCCCCCGCTCTACCGTCTGACCCAAGGGGCAAAGCGGGTCTATGTGGCCGATGATGCTGAAAAAGAGGCGGTGCTGGCCAAAGGCCTCGGCGGCAAAGGCAAAATCGACGTGCAGCGGTTCAAGGGGCTTGGCGAAATGGACGCCAAGGACCTGAAAGAAACCACGATGGACCCCAAGACCCGCAAGCTGATCCGCGTGACCGTGCATGACGACGAGCCCGGAGACACGGCGGACCTGGTCGAGCGGCTGATGGGCAAAAAGCCGGAATTGCGGTTCCAGTATATTCAGGAGAACGCACGGTTCGTGGAGGAGTTGGATGTGTAAAAGCTATGAAATGTCAGCAGGAAGGCCTTGGAGGAACAATTGACAAATTTCAGCATAACAAAATTTGTCCCCGAGTATCTTAGAGCCAATCCTGATGTTCGCTTTACAGCAAGGCAAATCGCTATTTGGATAATGGAGACCCATCCAGAAGCCGTTGAGAACAAGCGCAAAAAAAGCGCCGCGCGAAAAACTCCGTTGGATACTGACGACGCAATGCTCCAACAAATCGTAGCCGAGATTGGTGCACAGCGGAAAGGTCTGGAAGGTCGGCACGCAATCCGTACGACCGAAGGACGACCAAGGAAGTTCTTTTATTCTGACAAGTCTGAATTAGAGGAGGTCGCCGAGAATGCTGTATCTGATCTAATTGGCAATGAACAAACACAAGGTGTAAAGCATTCAGAACACGACCTATACCCGCTTTTTCGAGACTATTTGCACAATGAGCATCAAGTTATATGCAAACGAATCGATGAGCGGAAATCGAGTAACAACCGCGGGAGTAACGGAAACAGGTGGTTGTTCCCGGATATTGTCGGAATGGAAGATCTCAGTCAGCATTGGGACCGCGAAGTAATTGATTGCGCAAAAGAGTACTCGGACAAGAAGACAAAACTCTGGTCATTCGAACTCAAGCTTAAAGTGAATAGTACTAATCTTCGTGAAACATTCTTTCAGGCTGTAAGTAACTCCTCGTGGGCAAATCTCGGCTATCTCGTCGCCGTCGAATTCCAAGGTTCGGAAACCCTCGGAGAACTGCGTTTGCTGTCAGGCCTTCACGGTATTGGAGTAATGAGATTCGATCCCGAGGACTTCTCCTCAAGTGAAATACTTATCCCAAGCCGAGAGAGGGCTGAAATAGACTGGGGCACAGTTAACCGAATTGTTCAACAAAACCCTGATTTTAAGGATTATGTAAGCTTGGTTCGCCAGTTCTATCAAACGGGTAATCTGAAGCCGTCTGAATGGCACTAGACCAAAAGTGACAATCAAAGTCGCGCCCATTCACTTTACTAATTGAAATTCGCTGCACCTAATCATTGGCAGCATCCGGTCCTCGGGGTGGGTGCGAAGCGCCCTCCCCATGGGGGAGGTCCGGGCGCTGCCCGGCGATGCCGGGCAATAGAGGGATAGGCCGCACAACATACGCAAGGCCACGTTCTCTCCGCCCACGTGGTAAGGTGCGCAAGATTGCGCACCTTACCACGTGCATGTGGACAACATGATCACCCCCTACCAATTCCCTAACGCCACCTACCGTACGCCCCATTAACCCCGGAAAACGGGCCAAAAGGTCCGACGTAAGTCCGATGGAATTCCGACGCCCTGCCGATCCCTCATTTCTGCATAAAACAAAGGCATTCACATTTGATTCGCACGCGGCCCGGGCACCGCACCGTACGCACCCCCAATGCAACACCACCGGGCGTTGCTTTCCCCCGGCGCAGTGCTACCATCCGAATATGCGCAGCTTGATCCTGTTCCTCCTCCTCGCCACCCCGATACATGCACAAAGCATCGAAACCGATCTCGAACTTGTGCTCTTGGCTGATGCCTCCGGCTCCATCGACGCGGATGAGCTGGCGTTCCAGCGCCAATCCTACGCCACCGCAATCACCGATCCGGCGGTCGTCTCGGCGATCCAGAACACGCTTTATGGGTCCATCGCAGTGACTTACGTGGAATGGGCGACGAACCAAGCCACGGTGGTGGACTGGACCGTGATCGCCGATATGGACAGCGCGACAGGCTTCGCCAATGCGCTGATCGGCCCGCCCCGACAGGCAGGCGGGCGCAATGCAATCGGGTCAGCCCTGCTCTATGGGATGACGCAGATAGACTCCAACGATATCAGGGGCTTCCGTCGTGTGATCGACTTTTCCGGCGACAGTATGGGTAACACTTACGGGCCACAAATCACGGTCGCACGCGATCAAGTGCTCGCCGCTGGGATCACGATCAACGCCCTGCCGATCCTGCGCGACGGGCGCTTTAATGCGGGTAATCTGGAACAAGCCTATGCCGACAATATCATCGGCGGCCCCAACGCTTTTGTCCTGCCTGCCCGTAGCGGGCCGGAGTTTACAGAAGCTGTGAAACGCAAGCTGATCCTCGAAATCGCCGGGACGATACCGGGCAGCGATTACGCCTCACTCCTGCTGGAGCGTCCGAAGATAGGCGAGTAAATCAACAATCGGCTGCGAAGTCATGATCGGCTGCCCCGTCTCGGCCTTGGTCGCCACATCTGTGCCTGCGAAGAAGTCGCCATAGACCGGCATCGCACTGCCGTGGCTTATCAGCGGATCACTTCCATCAATGCGCATCACCACGCGTGTCGTCGGAAAAACACCGCCATTCCTGGCCTTTAGCGCGGTCAGATCTACAGGCTGCACCACCAGCGAAGGGGCCATCGGCCCGTTCCCCATGGCCGCCACCCCGTGACATGTGGCGCAGTGAAACCGGTAAAGCGATGCCCCCTGCAGCGCATCCTGCGCCGTCACCGGGGCACCCAACATTAGCATCATCACCAACAACAGTCGTCGCATCGCGTCCTCCATCATGGCTTTGATGTCAGACTACCACAATTGCGCCGCCCGCGCGTTGACGTAAATCAACCTTGGTTCAGTTCAGCCGCATGTTCCCCACCGCAGCGCGTATCATGCTATCCGTATCGTCACTGTCGGCTGACACCGCCAGCCCGACCAGCGCACCGGGGGTGCCGCCAAAGGCATTCGCATAATCGCGTGTCAAATCAACGCTTTCGCTATGTGCACCGGTCCCGGCCTGCCGCAGCGCCACGGTTGCCCCCTGCCCCGGCGCATAAGGCGAGCCGAGCACCGCACCGCGCGCATGGTTTCCGCCCCAAGCATATTGCAGGATGCGCACATCATCATTGCCCATCAGACGCCGGATATTCGCACCCTCCATCGCATTCGCCTGCGCTTCTGGCAGGAACACAAAATAGATCGAGATATTACGGTCGTCGCCGCCCTTGCGCGCCAAATCAGTGGCAGGCACAGACTGATCCACACGCCAGTCCCACATCGCTTTCCGTGCCTCCCACTCCGCGCGCGGCAACCGTGTCCAGGCCAGCGATACCGCGCCGTCCGACACGATGCCCAACTGCGTGCCAAAGGCATAATCGTTGGAATTGAAAAGCTGCAACCGCTGCTCTGCCCAGCCGCTAATAAAACTAACGGGCCCCGCATTGGCAGAAAGCGTAGTCGCAAATAGTAGGGCGACGGACAAAATCGGGCGCATGGTCACTGGTTCCTTTTACTATGGCTGCACAGATAGATAGCGCCTGCGCCAAGCAGAAACAGGAAAAGCCCGGAACCTCACATCATTGTCAAAGGTGTTACTGCTGGATGCTTTCCAGATAATCGGCCAGCGCCAGTAATTTAACTGGGGTCGGCGTGCCCAGCCCATCGGCTTCGACGATCACCGTTTCGCCCAGATCCCCGGCCCCAAATTCCGGCATCGCAGCGCTGAAATGCGCGCCTCGGTCCAGCCCGTCAATCGTGCTCATCACCTGATTGCGGGGGAAAGCCCCGCCATTACGGGCCGCGATCATTGTCAGATCAGGTGGTGCAGTTTCAAGCCCCCGCGCCGCAGGACCATTGCCGCGCCCATCCCGCCCGTGACAGCCAGCGCATTCAGTCAGGTATGTTTCGCGCGGGGTCGGCGGCTCATCGACACAGGCACTTAGCCCCAAAACGCTCAGTATGATCAAAACACGCATGCCCAGCCTCCTTTTGTTGTGTGCCAGTTTAACATCGCGGTGGCGCTCTGTCTTGATCTGCGTCACGCTGCCGTTGGATTTTTGCAAAGGATCAAACATGGCTCACCACGCACTGATCATGCTCGCCGCCGGGATCGGGGTGCCCGTCCTTGCTGCGCTGAACGCCGCATTGGGTCGCTATATCGGATCGCCAGCCGTCGCTGGCGCGGTGCTGTTTATCATCGCCTTTGCGGTGGCGGCGATCACTGCTCTGCTGACCAATCCGCAAGCCGTGGCAAAGCTGCCCACGGCCCCAAGGCATCTGTTTCTGGCGGGACTGCTGGTGGCGTTCTATGTGTTGTCCATCACCTGGATCGCACCGACAATGGGCGTCGGCAATGCGGTATTCTTTGTGCTTTTAGGTCAGTTAATCTCGGCCGCAGCCATTGACCATTTCGGGCTGTTTACCGCGCAAACATCGCCCCTGACGCTGACCCGCGCCGCAGGGATCGCGCTGATGGCTGCGGGTGTCTTTGTTACGCAAAAGGTTTGATGAGACCTTTCAAACCCCATAGCGCCGCATCATCATCTTCCCACTGCTGTCGACGATTTTCGACGTATCCTTACCCCGAAGGATCAGGCGGCGCGTGATGTGGAAGAGAGATTATATTCCCCACTGCGCGCGCATGCCCCAATGGCGCCGCGAAGACGACTTGCGTGGTGGCTATTACCGCCCTGCATGTCGGCCACAAGGTGCGGGTCGAGCTGTCTAAGGCGGGCAATATCGTAGCTTTAGTCAGTCAACTGGTCAGCGCACGCTGCCTATAGCGGATAATGGTGTCAGCTTTTTCTGAACACGAAAAAGGGTGCCGATCCGCAAGACAGGCACCCTTTTTAACGGAAAGATCGCTTTCATTGTACGGTCAAACCGAACTTACTTTTTCTTCGCTTCCAGCGCGTCCAAACGGGCCTTCAGCGCTTCGTTTTCTTCGCGGGCTTTCTGCGCCATCGCCCGGACGGCATCAAACTCTTCGCGGGTAACTAGATCACGATCCGCCAGCCAGCGGTCCATCATGGATTTCATTGCGGTATTGGCTTCATCCTTGGCCCCTTGCGCCACGCCCATGGCGTTGGTCATCAACTGGCTGAGGTCGTCAAAAATCTTGTTCTTCGTCTGCATGGCATTCTCCGGTCGGTTAATCCCTATATGGGACCAAGCGGGCAGTCGCACAAGGCGCGATGGCTGGTTGACTTCGCCGCACCCTTGGGGAAACACATGCATTATGTATGGTGCCATCCCCTTTCCCGATATCTCACCCGAGATTTTCGCCGTCGAGCTTTTCGGCTTCAACCTTGCCCTGCGCTGGTATGCGATGGGCTATATCGTCGGTATCGGACTTGGCTGGCTGGCGATCCGCGCCGCCCTGCGGCGTCCACAGTTGTGGCGCAATGGCCCGCCGATGCAGGTCAGCCAGTTGGAAGACCTGCTGACCTATATCGTCTTTGGCGTGATCGGCGGCGGGCGGCTGGGTTATGTGCTGTTCTACAAGCCCAGTGACTTTCTGGCCAACCCTGTCGATATTTTCAAAATCTGGGAAGGCGGGCTGTCGTTTCACGGTGGGTTCATCGGCGTGGTGCTGGCTGTCGTCTTGTTCAGCCGCAGGCACAAAGTGCCCCTGCCCGAACTGTCAGACGTCATCGCTGTGGCCGCCACCCCGTCTATCCTGCTGGTCCGCTGCGCCAATTTCATCAATGCAGAGCTTTGGGGCCGGCCCACCGATCTGCCGTGGGGCGTGGTCTTTCCAGGTGCCGCCGCGCAAAGCTGCGCCACCCCGCTGGAACCCTGCGTGCGCCATCCGTCCCAGCTTTATGAAGCGGGGCTGGAGGGGCTACTGCTGGGTCTGATCCTGTTCACACTGGCCTTTCGCTTTGGCGCACTAAAACGGCATTGGCTGCTGACAGCTGTGTTCTTTATGGGCTACGGCGCTGCGCGTTTCCTCGTAGAATTCGCGCGACAACCGGATGCGCAATTCGTTGGCACAGGCAACCCGCTGGGCCTCGCCCTGCAATACAACGGCTACGGTCTGACCATGGGCCAGTTGCTAAGCCTGCCGATGATCATCATCGGCCTGATCGTGATCCTCTACGCGCGGCGCAAATGACGGCACTGGCGGATCTGCTCAAAACCCGGATTGCCCGGACGGGGCCGATCACCCTCGCCGATTATATGGGGGAATGCCTGATGCATCCCACCCACGGCTATTACAGCACCCGTGATCCGCTGGGCGCGAAGGGCGATTTCATCACTGCCCCCGAAATCAGCCAGATGTTCGGAGAGCTGATCGGGCTGGCGCTGGCGCAAAGCTGGATGGATCAGGGATCGCCTGCGCCCATCACACTGGCAGAGCTTGGCCCAGGGCGCGGCACGCTAATGGCCGATGCGCTGCGGGCCACGCGGAATGTCCCCGGCTTTCACGACGCAATATCGGTTCACTTCGTCGAAAGCTCCGCCCCGCTGCGCGCGCTTCAGGCGCAGGCTGTGCCGGATGCGCACTGGCATGACACAATCGACACCTTACCCGACGCGCCGCTGTTTCTGATCGCCAATGAATTCTTTGACGCGCTGCCGATCCGGCAATTCGTACGGGATGGTGACAGCTGGCGGGAACGGATGGTCGGGCTGACTGATGATGCGCTGAGCCTTGGGCTGTCAGCCCCTGCCCCGCTGGCGATGCTGGCAGATCGGCTGGACGATACGCAGGATGGCGACCTGATCGAACATTGCCCCGCCCTACCCGGCATCATGCAAACGATCGGGCAACGGATCGACGCTGTGGGCGGCGCTGCATTGATTATTGACTACGGCGACTGGCAGTCGCTGGGCGACACGCTGCAAGCGCTGTCCGCCCACAAACAAGCGAACCCGCTTGACGCGCCCGGCACTGCCGACCTGACCGCCCATGTCGATTTTGCCGCCATCGCCCAGCACGCGGGACCGGCGCGCTACACCCGGCTGACAACGCAGGGCGTTTTTCTTGAAAGGCTAGGAATTACACAGCGCGCGCAAAGCCTTGCGCAAACACTCAGCGATGATACGCTGCAAAACCATATCGCTGCGCATCGGCGCTTGACCCACCCCGCCGAAATGGGCCAGCTGTTCAAGGTCGTCGGCATCTATCCCCAACAGGCCGCGCCCCCGCCCGGATTGGAAGCATGACGCTCGAAATCATCACAGACCCTGCACTCGCCCAGACGACGCATGGTTTTTTCACCCGCAAAGGCGGTGCCTCTTCGGGGGTCTTTACGGGTTTGAACTGTGGCTATGGCAGCTCTGACCAGCATGAAATCGTCAGCATTAACCGGGAACGTGTCGCCAAATCGATGCAGGTTCAGCCAGACCGACTGATCGGCGTGCATCAGGTTCATTCACCCGATGTGGTCACGATCACGGAGCCGCTGAAATCCGTGCCCAAGGCAGATGGGCTGGTCACCACTAGAACTGACGTGGCGCTGTCGGTGCTGACGGCAGATTGCCAGCCCGTACTTTTTGCGGATGCAAAAGCTGGTGTAATCGGTGCGGCCCATGCCGGATGGAAGGGCGCGTTGAACGGCGTCCTTGAGGCGACGGTCACACAGATGGAAAAATTGGGCGCATCGCGGGCGAATATGGCCGCCGTGATCGGCCCGTCGATCAGCCTGCAAAATTACGAAGTCGGCCCGGATTTCCGCGATACATTTCTGGCCGCAGACCCGCAATATGAACGTTTCTTTATCAACGGTGTCGATGACCGTTTCCAATTCGACCTGCCCGGCTTTGGCTTGCACCGGCTGCGTGCCTTTGATGTGGGTACGGTCAAATGGACACGGCACTGCACCTATGCCGATCCCGAAAGATTCTACAGCTATCGCCGCTCTGTTCACCATAAAGAGGCCGACTACGGACGGCTGATCGCCAGCATTCGTCTCAAAACTGAGACATAAAGCTAGCAATTTTTGCTACCATCAGGCGAACGCCCACCTCTATCGCGCCACGTCTTTGCCCAAGTTTTGACAGTTTACTCGCACAGCATGTCGCTGTTGTTGAATGGAAACTGGCACAAGGGTCAGAGGGTACGATGCGGAAAAGCCAAGATCAAAGCGTGTCAGAGGCTGTTATAGCAGTTGATGGCATCGTTTGCTGTGGAAACGGCAATAGCGCGCCCGGACCCGTCTACTCTCCCTATCCGGTATCGCTGGGTAACTTCCATCAAAAACAACAGATTGAGAATAACCTTGCTTAACTCTGCCACGCTTCATGGCAGCAGTGTTTGCCGTCACAATGCCCGTGCTCTGCGGACGTTTGCGAAACAATACCAGCCCGTATTGGAACATTGGGGATTCAGCGTCACCGATGAAAAAACCCCTTTGACAAGGTGTCAGAAATGTGACCAATATGGGGCAGTTAGCAACACTCCTCAGATGTTGTCGGTGGGGCGCGCAAACGATGTGAAAACCTTTTTGGCGATCACATGAACGTGCCTCCGAAAGGGCCTTCGTCTTACCAGGCGGGGTTGACAACACAGCCGGACCTAACGGTTCGGACCGCTAGAATAGGCGGGCGATCTCAAACCGCGCTTCATATGCGCAAATATGAGATCGCCTACCTCACCCCCTCCGGCCAGATTGAGGAAATATCGCGCAGCGCGCCCGCTTTATCCGCGTTCGAGGATGCATTTGGGGCATTCGGTCACGGTGCCATTCTACAGACCGAAAGCGGCCCGATGGCGGTCGAAGACCTGCTGCCCGGCGACAAGGTGCGCCTGTCCGATGGGACGTTCGACACGCTGCGCTGGCGCGGGATGATGACGCTGCGCCCGGACGATCAGGAAACCAGTCCGGAACATGCGGCGCTGACTCGGATCACTGCTGATGCGCTGGGGCCTGCGCGCCCTTCCCCGGATCTGGTGCTGGGACCAACCGCGCGGCTGCTACACCGCGCCCATGGGGTCCGTACCCTGACCGGAAAACGCGCGGCCTTTGTTCCGGTGCGAGACTTTGTCGATGGCAACCAGTTCATCGCATTGCGCCCAGTCGCGCCGGTCAATGTCTATCAGCTTGGCTTTGCCGCGCATCAGCGCCTCTCGGTCAATGGGATCGAAATCGAAAGCCTGCACCCCGGCACCGCCTTTTCGCTGGGACTGCGGGGTGATCTGCTCAGCCAGTATCTGTCGCTCTTCCCGCATAAACGCGATTTCGATGATTTCGGTGAAATGCGAAATCCACGGCTGCGATTGCGCGATCTGGACCTGCTGGACGGCGGTTAAAGCGTTTCGCGCCCTCCTGCACCCAAAGTCGTGACCGCGTGGCGCATCAGAAATATTGCCCACAGCGTCCAACATTGGTAATGGAAACTAACCAATTTCAGGATGTCCGCCATGCCCGTCATCACGACCATCGACGATCTCAAGCAGTTGCATAAGCGGCGCGCGCCCAAGATGTTCTATGATTACGCCGAAAGCGGCAGTTGGACAGAGCAGACCTTTCGCGAAAACACCTCGGATTTCGCACAGATCCGGCTGCGCCAGCGTGTGGCCGTAGACATGTCGGACCGCACCACCAAAAGCCAGATGATCGGACAGGATGTGAGCATGCCCGTCGCGCTCGCCCCGGTCGGGTTGACGGGCATGCAATCCGCCGATGGCGAAATCAAGGCTGCGCGGGCCGCCGAAAAATTTGGTGTGCCCTATACCCTGTCCACCATGTCGATTTGTTCTATCGAAGATGTGGCCAAGCATACGACCGCCCCGTTTTGGTTCCAGCTTTACGTGATGCGAGACGAAGAATTCATCGACAATATCATCGCACGGGCAAAAAAGGCAGGCTGTTCGGCGCTGGTGCTGACACTTGATTTGCAAATCCTTGGGCAGCGGCACAAGGACCTGAAAAACGGGCTGACCGCCCCGCCGAAATTCACCATCCCGACGATGATCGACCTCGCCACCAAATGGCGCTGGGGCTATGAGATGATGCAAACCAAGCGGCGCAGTTTCGGCAATATCGTCGGCCATGCCAAGAACGTCGGCGACACCAGCAGCCTGTCATCCTGGACGGCCGAACAGTTCGAACCGAAACTGGATTGGGGAATGATCGCACGGCTCAAGGAAAAATGGGGCGGCAAGCTGATCCTCAAGGGCATCCTAGATGTCGAAGACGCCAAAAATGCGGTGGCGGTCGGGGCTGATGCGATCACGGTCAGCAACCATGGTGGTCGCCAGCTTGACGGGGCGCTGTCAGCCATCCGTATGCTGCCTGCTATTGTTGCCGCCGTCGGTGACCAGATCGAAGTGCATTTCGACAGCGGTATTCGATCGGGCCAGGACGTGCTGAAGGCGCTGGCGCTGGGGGCCAAGGGTGTGATGATCGGGCGCGCCTATATCTACGGGCTAGGCGCGATGGGCGAACAGGGCGTGACCACTGCGCTTCAGATCATCCAAAAAGAACTGGACACGACCATGGCGCTTTGCGGACGACGCGACGTCACGACGCTGGACCGGGATGTGCTGCTGGTCCCCCAGGATTTCGAGGGCGCGTGGGTCTGATCTGACGCCCCTGAAAAATCAATCCCACTGAAATAAACAAAATGTTGACGAAACGTGAACAGCTAACCATTAATGATAGTGGGTGACAGGCCTGCGGTTCAACCGCAGCAGAATACCCGTAAGATTGATTCAAATTTTGGAGTATTCAACATGCGGCTTTTCACTGGCCTCACAACGGCAGCCACTCTGTTTCTTTCATCAACAGCACTTCAGGCAGGCACGCTTGAGCCTCAGGTTATGGAACCACCGGTCGTCATCATCGAAGAAGAACCAGCAGGATCATCCATCAGCCCCACTTTCATCGTCCTTGGCATCCTCGCCGCGCTGCTGATCGCAGCAGCCGTGAACAATAGCGACTGACGTCGATAAGCGGGGCAGCCCTTCGCGCCGGTCCGCCGCAAAGCGGCCCGGTACTAAAGCGTTTCGATTTTAACCTGAGACATCACAGATCACCAATTGCGTTTGAGCCGCAGGCGAAAGGCCGCGATTGGTGATTCAGGTATAAATCGAAATGCTCTAATACAATCATTGCCCCGGCGCGGCGATCTGTCGTGGCTGGCGCGCCACGATCAATGCCAGTGGCACCGCACAGATCAACAGCCCGGCGACACCGCCAAAGGCAATGCGCAGCCCATATGCCTCGGACACCAGCCCCATCAGCATCGGCGCGAAAAAGAAGCCGGAAAAACCGATGACCGCCGTGCGGCTGATGGCCTCTGTCCGCAAATGCGGGGCAACCAGGTTCCCCACAAGGGCAAGCCCGATGGGTCCGATCACCGAAACACCAAGCCCCAAAATGCCAAAGCCCAGATAAGCGACGATAGGCACAGGGGCCAGCGCAGCAATGACCGCACCGAGGGCAGCGATCAATGCGGCAACAATCACCACGGTCAATTCCGCGAAACGCTCTGACACGATTTGCCCCGAAAACCGGCCCACAGCCATTGTCAGCCCCAGCATCGCGGGGCCAAGCGCACCTTCAGCTGCACCGCCACCCAAGGTACGCTCCACATGCAATGCGGACCACGCCTCGACCGTTGCTTCGGACATGAAGGCGATCAGCACGACAGTGCCGCACAGCATGATCGGCCAGATTGGATAGCGTCCGGCATACCCCCCCTCAGCCGCGACGATTGTCACATCCATGCGGATGAAAGGAACCAGCAGCAGGCAGAATGCCGAAAACCCTGCAAAGACCACTGTCGGCGGCAGGCCCGCCTCGCGGGTGAAACCAACCATCAGCGCGGCCACGGCATAGGCGACCGAAAACATCGCATGGTTGGCGTTCATCAACGGCCGGTCATGGCGCGCCTCCAACTCGCTGACGCGCGCATTCATGATCACGTCCAGCAACCCCGAGGCAAGCCCGACCAGTGCCATCGCCGCCGCAAACAGCAAGGGCACGGTGATATGACCTGGCAGCAGCCACGCCAGCGACAGCGCTACGATCCCGGCCTGCATCGACCGGTCGCCCATCATCCGATCCACGCGCGGGGCCAGCCACATGGCCGACACAAGCCCCGTGGCAGAGCCAAGCAAAAGCGTTCCAAAGGTCGCGTCATTGGCCCCCATCTGCCCTTTGATCACAGGCACATGGGCTGCGAAACAGCCCCAGAAAAGACCGACCACAACAAAGGCAGCGGCAGGTTTACGGGACACAGATAGGGCGCTGAAAACGGACATCCGTGATGAATGATGCGCCCCACCCGACTGTGCAAGCCTATATAGTGCAGAACGCAATTGGCGACGGACCGAGAATCCCCCTTTTCAAAGAGGCGAATCCGCCCTATAGGCAGCGACTTACCGGGCCGCACACCCTTGGAGGGCGGCCCATAACATATCGGAGATATACTATGGCTGGTGAGATTCCTGATCTTGTCGCCACGGTACGGACGGGGACAGGCAAGGGGGCCGCTCGTCAAGCTCGCCGTAATGGCGACGTACCTGGCATTGTTTATGGCGGTGGGTCTGACCCGCTCGCGATTAACCTTCCCTTCAACTATTTGCTGACCAAGCTGCGTCAAGGCCGCTTTATGTCCACGCTCTTCAACCTCAAGGTTGAAGGTCAGGACGACGTGCGTGTGATCTGCCGTGGCGTACAGCGTGACGTGGTCAAAGATCTGCCCACGCATATCGACCTGATGCGCCTGAAGCGGACAAGCCGCGTCAAGCTGTTCATCCACGTTGATTTTGATAACCAGGAAACTTGCCCGGGCATCAAAAAAGGCGGCGTGCTGACCATCGTGCGGAACGAAGTCGAACTCGACGTGCTGGCTGGTGACATCCCTGACCACATCACCGTCGATCTGGCGAACGCACAGATGGGCGACGTGATCCACATCAGTGACGTGACCCTGCCCGAAGGCGCAAAGCCCGTCATTGATCGTGACTTCGTCATCGCCAACATCTCTGCACCACGTGCGGTGCTGGCAGATGATGGCGACGATGCAGACGACACCGCAGCAGCGTCCGAAGAAGCACCCGCTGCAGACGCATAAGCGAAGACAACCTTCGCAGGACAGTGATGAAAGGGCACCTTTGCGGTGCCCTTTTGCGTTTCTGCTAATCGCAAGAGAATCGGACGAAATCACATCCGAATTCGCTTTTTCCTTAGAAAATATGCAGTTTTCGGCGCACGGGCCAATCATAGCTTTGGGCCAATTTCCGCCAACAGTAGATCGCGGACCCAACAAAGGCGTCCATTGTTCGCCTATTTAGTGACCTAATTCAGATTTCACTGCCCCAATTATTAAAGATCAGCGACGTCCGGCCAAAGTTGTTGGAGTTGAATATGACACGTAAGCTGATACCGATTATCGATCCTCATCACGCAGTCCTCCGAGATCTGCGAAGACTGCTACACCGCTTCCGCAAAGACGAATCCGGCGGCCTGATAATCCTGACCTTGCTACTCTTGATCGTAATGCTGGTAATGGGCGGCATGGCTGTGGATTTCATGCGTTTTGAATCTCGCCGGATCACACTGCAAAGCGTGTCTGATCGCGCCGTTCTCGCAGCCGCGTCGCTGGATCAAACACTTCCTCCAGAGGAGGTGATCGAAGATTACTTCCGCAAAGCAGGGTTTTCCGACAATATTGTCGGCTCGCCAGAAGTCATCGACAGCGGCAATTTCCGAACAGTCCGGGTTGAGGCAGCGCAAAACCTCAATACGTTTTATCTTCGGTTGGTCGGAATTGACGACCTGCGGGTCCCTGCCCAGTCCGGCGCAGTTGAAGGGATCGGAAAAGTCGAAATCTCACTCGTTCTCGATATTTCGGGGTCCATGCGCTTTGGCGGGTCGACCAGTCGCGGCCGCTTCGGCGATATGCAGGATGCCGCAATCGCATTCGCCAACAAAGTGCTGGATCCGGAAAACGGCGGCCAAGTCTCGCTCAACATCGTGCCTTATGCCGGGATGACCAATCCGGGCCCCGATATGTTCTCTTATCTGAACGGTGTCCGCTATCAGGAGAACCTTGTAATCGGGACCGATGAAGAAGGCGCAGATATTTACTTCCCACAGGTGTCCTCCTGCCTCGAAATCGATGGGGCAGATTGGGACAACAGCGGCATGCCCACGCCGTTCAATCAGCAGGTTCCGCATTTCCAGACTTGGGACATTGCGGCTGATGTCATGGATTGGGGCTGGTGCCCGCAGGATCGCAGCGCAATCCAATATGCGTTTCAAGACGCAGGCGACGCAGCCACATTCATCCAAAATATCCGGATGCACGACGGCACCGGCACCCACTATGCCATGAAATATGGTTTGGCACTTCTCGATCCGGCGACGCAGCCCGGCTTTAAGCATCTCAATAGCGTCAGCATCGCGCAAATCAACGCCGATTATCAGGCAGCCATCGCCGCTGCCACGACGCAGGCCGAAATCGACGCGGCAGAGGTGATCCTCAACCGGATGAAACTGGTCCCCGATGGTTTCACCAACCGCCCGGCTGCATGGGATGATAGTGAAACCACAAAGATGATCATCTTGATGACCGATGGTAAGATCACAGAACAGTTGCGGCCTAACAACCCACTGGATCCGGTCAATCTGGTAGATCCTATAGCCAACCAACCGGGCAGTCCGTATTACTTATACTCTCCGCGAGAAACGAACCGTGACCATTTCTACGCCATGTGCGATCTGGCAAAATCAGCCGAGCGTGACGTAGTGGTTTATACCGTTGCGTTCGAAACAGACGCGGAGGGGAACGAGGAAATGGCGAACTGTGCCACTTCTTCTGCCACATATTTCCCTGCAAGCGGTGCTGGCCTGACCACCGTGTTCGAACAGATCGCCGAACAGATTACCGATCTGCGCTTGGATATGTGATTTCTTGTCATATCACCGCCGTCGGGCCGCTCTGATCAGGGCGGCCTTTCGCGTTCTTAGGCCGCCGCATCATGGTACCTGTCAGAACTGGCAACATGCAGCAAACAACAAGCTGCATTTCTGGCACTAGCGCTGCACTGCGGCATAGGTTAATCATACTGATATGAAACTTCTTGTTGGTCTGGGCAATCCCGGCGCGAAATACGCGCATAACCGTCACAATATCGGCTTTATGGCGCTGGATCGGATCGCGTCCGATCATGGCTTCAGCGGCTGGCGCAGCAAGTTTCAGGGACAAATCGCCGAAGGCCGGTTCGGATCGACGAAGGTCACCCTGCTCAAGCCGGAAACTTTTATGAACCTGTCCGGGCAGGCCGTGGGCGAGGCGATGCGATACCTCAAGCTGTCATCCGAAGACGTGATTATCTTTCACGATGAAATCGACCTTGCCCCCGGCAAGGTCCGCCTGAAGACAGGCGGCGGGCATGCGGGCCACAACGGTCTCCGCTCCGTCCACGGGCATATCGGGCCGGATTACGACCGGGTGCGTCTGGGCGTTGGCCATCCGGGGCACAAGGACGCGGTGCCGGGCTATGTGCTGCGCGACTTCCCTAAGGCCGATCAGAACTGGCTGGATGATGAACTGCGCGGGATCAGCGACGGGATCGCCGATCTGGTCGCCGGGGACGGACCAAAGTTCCTGAACGCGATTGCCCTACGGGTCAATCCGCCACGCTCCTCCACCAGCACCCCTAAAGCGCAGGTCTCTGAACCAGCGCCAGCAACCGAGGCTGACGACGATCGATCGACGCTGCAAAAGCTCGTGGATCGCTTCCGCTGACCCCCACCAAAATATCCGAGGCCTTCGATTTCCAATCCAAGGCCTGCGCCAGCCTCGGCTCGCCCTTTATGGCACGCCTGATGGGCTTATTCGCAACGCGCGACTGGCCCCAAGGGGCCATCACCGACCGTATATTCAACTGGGCGGGCGATATATCTCCACGGGCGCAATCGGTGCCGCTGCGGCTGGCGGGGGCCCTGCACGCGCTGCATCTGCAAGGGCACGCGATACTTGGGCCCGTCTATCCGCCGCATGAAACCAGCGATGATGTGCTCTGGCGCGCGGTCAGCGACACGCTGCTTAGCGATACCACCGCAATGAACACATGGCTCGACAGCGCGCCGCAAACGAATGAGGTCCGGCGCGCGGCCACTCTGATCGCCATCGGGCACTGGCTTGCGGACCGATACCAGTTGCCGCTGCGCCTGTCCGAATTGGGGGCAAGCGGCGGGTTGAACCTGCATTGGGACCGCTACGGGCTAGAGGTTGCCGGCCAGCGTTTCGGCCCATCCGACCCAGCGCTCACCTTGCGCCCCGATTGGACTGGCCCACCGCCGCCTGCAACCGATCCAGTGGTTGCCGCGCGGGCAGGCGTTGACCTGAACCCGCTTGATCCGCGCAACCCCGATCACGCGCTGCGGCTGCAAGCCTATCTCTGGCCCGACCAGCCAGAGCGCATGCAGATAACGCGCGCCGCCGTAGACGCCGCTAAAACCCCAGTGGAACAGGCCGATGCGATCGACTGGCTTGCGCCACGGCTGACACACCAGCCCGGACAGATACACCTGATCTACAGCACGGTCGCATGGCAATATTTTCCAGCCGACAAGCAAGCACAGGGCATTCGACTCATCGAAGAGGCCGGTAAAACCGCCACCGATCAATCGCCGCTTGCGTGGTTCGGCATGGAAAACGATGGTGGCACACCGGGTGCCGCGCTGACGCTGCGGCTCTGGCCCGGCAATATGACACTGTCCTTCGGACGCGCTGATTTTCATGGGCGCTGGGTGCGCTGGTCGGCAAATCAGCCGGATCACATCGCCAGATAGAGTTATTCGACATCGCGCGTGGCATTTGCGGGCAATACATCTACACTACTCGCAACAGAGAAGTTGTTAGCGCAGAGCATGATCGTAGCGCCCCGGTAACTATGCCAACAGCGGTGCAATGTTTCGACGAACAGCAGAAAGTTTTGTTTGATATGGAAAAAGACCCATCTCTCAATGTTTTGGGCGCGGCGCTGGCCCCCTGCTCAACCGATCCGATGACAGGTTTCTTTCGCGATGGGGCCTGCGATACATGTGCCGCCGATCAAGGCAGCCATACGGTCTGCGCCGTCATGACGGAGGAATTTCTGGCCTTCTCAAAATACCTTGGAAACGACCTCAGCACGCCCCGGCCCGCCCTGCGCTTTGCCGGGCTGAAAGCGGGTGATCACTGGTGTCTTTGTGCATCGCGCTTCCTTCAGGCGCACGAGGAAGGCTGCGCACCCAAAGTCGATCTGCAAGCCACCCATCAGAAAGCGCTTGATGTGATCCCGATGGACGTTCTGCGCAGCTATGACATGAACGCAGAACAGTCGTGATGCTTTGGCTTATCTGGTCCGTGCACGGCCCTTGGCTGGGCCGCCCACAAACCAGACGCGCGTTCATGTCTGAATGTCAAAGCCCAGATGTTTCGCGACAGTAAAGATATCCTTATCGCCGCGGCCACACATATTCATAATGATCAGGTGATCCTTGGGCAATTCAGGCGCGATCTTGATCACATGGGCCAGCGCATGTGACGGTTCCAGAGCGGGAATAATCCCCTCCTGCGCACAGCAAAGCTGAAATGCCTCAAGCGCTTCCTTATCAGTGATTGCAACATATTGCGCGCGACCGATCTCGTGCAGCCAAGCATGTTCGGGGCCAATGCCTGGGTAATCAAGCCCTGCCGAAATAGAAAAGCCTTCCAGAATCTGCCCGTCATCATCCTGTAGCAGATAAGTGCGATTACCATGCAGAACGCCGGGACGACCGCCGGTGAGTGACGCGCAATGCTCCATCTTGGCATTCACGCCCTTGCCGCCAGCCTCGACGCCGATGATGTTCACATCCTTGTCGTCAAGGAACGGATAGAACAGACCCATCGCATTCGATCCGCCGCCGATGGCCGCAATGATCGTATCAGGCAGACGGCCTTCTGCAGCCATCATCTGTTCCTTGGCTTCCTTGCCAATGATTGCCTGAAAATCGCGTACCATTGCAGGATACGGATGCGGCCCGGCGACCGTACCAATGCAATAGAACGTGTCGTGGATATTGGTCACCCAGTCGCGCAAGGCGTCGTTCATTGCATCCTTCAGTGTGCCACGACCCGATGTCACCGGAACAACCTCTGCCCCCAGCAGCCGCATGCGGAACACATTGGGTGACTGCCGCTCCACATCATGGGCCCCCATATAAACCACGCATTTCAGGCCGAACTTGGCGCAGACCGTAGCCGTCGCCACACCATGCTGCCCTGCCCCGGTCTCTGCAATGATCCGGGTTTTACCCATACGGCGGGCCAGAATGATCTGACCAAGCACATTGTTGATCTTATGCGCACCTGTGTGGTTCAGCTCATCCCGCTTGAGATAGATCTTGGCCCCAGCCAAATGCTGTGTCAGCCGCTCCGCATAATAAAGCGGCGAAGGACGGCCCACGTAATGCGTCCAGAGATCATGCATCTCGGCCCAGAAACTGTCATCCGTCTTTGCGCGTTCATACTGTTCTTCAAGTTCGAGGATCAGTGGCATCAGAGTTTCCGACACGAAACGCCCGCCGAAATCGCCGAAACGGCCCTTTTCATCCGGGCCGGTCATGAAGCTGTTAAAAAGACTGTTGTCCATGGATCCACCTCTGATGTCGTGTTGGTTAGACCTAGCGCCGAAGTATCAGATCGTAAAGCGGCAGACTCTCTATGACAGTCTGAAATCCAATCCGCGCAGAGGATTTGGGAACAATTCCTGACTCAGGAATTGTCAGGACACAACAAAGCGCACAGGCTCTGCATTGCAAAATACGATCACCTGCCCGGCGTTTTCCACTGCGGAATAACCACGTCGTTTCAGCTCTGTTGAAAACCGGTCCCGTCCGACGATCCGCTCCATATCGCTGACTTTGCGACGCACCGCCACCCCGTCAAGCACCGCCCGCGCAGAAAAGAGGTGCCGAAACCATGCGCCGACTGTCATCGGAAGAACGCTGTCTTTTATGACGTTTTCATGCCACGGGCATAGTAAACGATCAGTTAATCCCCGCGTGCCGCCGCCATGAAACGCGCAATTAACCCAGCATCCTTCACACCCGGGGATGACTCCACGCCCGAGGACAAATCGACCTGACGTGCCCCGGTCTGACGGATCGCGTCAGCCACATTTTCAATCGTCAGCCCGCCCGCCAGCATCCACGGCACGGTCCACCGACGCCCTGATATCAACTGCCAGTCAAACGGAACACCGTTCCCACCGGGCAGCACCGCGGCTTTTTCCGGCTTCGCCTCGATCAGCAGTTGATCAACAACGGCGGCGTAGCGATCAATCTGGGGGATATCAGCGGCCGTTGCGATGCCAACCGCCTTCATCACAGGCAGACCATAACGGGCCTTAACCTCTGCTACACGCGCGGGCGTCTCGCTGCCGTGCAACTGCAACATGTCCAGCGGCACCGCATCGGTAATGGCATCCAATTGTGCATTGTCAGCATTCACCACCAAGGCCACCTTGGCGACCCCAACCGGAACCTCTTTCGCCAGCGCAGCGGCCGTGGCAATCTCCACATGGCGTGGGGATTTTGGAAAAAACACAAAACCAACATAGGCCGCACCTGCATCGGCAGCCGCCTGTACCGCAGCCGCGTCACGCAGGCCGCAAATCTTCACCCGAATGTCTGCACGCATCAGCCGGTTTTTTCCAGCAGTGCAAGCACATCATCATCCGAAGTGGCCCCCGCGGCAGCACCACGAAGCTGCTGCACCTCGCGGCGCAGCGTTTCCACTTCGCGGGATTTGCTTCGCGCGTCGGAACGAATCCGATGCTCACGCACCCATTCCCACAGAAAGCCGATCATCAAACCGGCACCCACCGCAAGAAAGATCACCACGAAAAGTGGCAAATCCACATCCGGCGACAGACCCAGCAGATTGCCAAGCGCCTCTGGCATAGCGCGCACCGTGACCATCCCGCGATTAGCGAGGCCGATCAATACAAGACACAGGCCAACGATGGCCCAAAAAGCATAGCGAATGGTTTTCATGGCACCCTCTTAGTTGCCGTTCAACCTATCACGCAAGAGCTTGCCAGTCTTGAAGAACGGAACATGTTTTTCTTCAACTTCAACCGATTCCCCCGTCCGAGGGTTCCGACCAATCCGTTGATCGCGCTTTTTAACTGAAAACGCGCCAAACCCGCGCAGTTCAACACGGTCCCCATGGGACATCGCGTCGGTAATTTCTTCAAAAATAGTATTAACAATTTTTTCCACATCACGCTGATAGAGATGTGGATTCTCATCGGCGAGTTTTTGGATCAATTCAGATCGGATCATTGCATTTGTCTCCCAAACAGCAACTTATCACAGAATGCGCATTCTTTAACGCTTATCAAGGAACTATACGCACTTTGTGGCTGCCTTGAAATAGCCGCAAAGCAGCATTTTTTGTCATTTTTGAAATTCAACTGTGGCAAAACGGCCTAAATTAGAGGCGTCAGCTTTCGCGCATTGCAAAACCAATCACCCGCCAACGTATGATTCGGTGACGGACAAGATGCGCATACCGACACGGGGGCCGGTTCGGAACACGTCACCATAATAAAAACCCGCCGCAGTCGCCTGCGACGGGTTAAATTCAATAGCTTAGCCGGATGACTTATTCGTCGCCCTTCAGCGCGGCACCCAGGATATCGCCCAAGGATGCGCCAGAGTCGGAAGAACCATACTGCTCCACCGCTTCTTTTTCTTCGGCGATCTCGCGTGCCTTGATCGACAGACCCAGCTTGCGGGTCTTGCTGTCGATGTTGGTCACACGCACGTCAACCTTGTCGCCCACGCCGAAACGCTCTGGGCGCTGCTCGGCACGGTCACGGGACAGGTCAGAGCGACGGATGAAGGATTTCATGCCTTCATACTCGACCTCAATGCCGCCATCTTCGATCTTGGTCACTTCAACAGTGATGATCGAACCGCGCTTCACGCCGCCAACGGCCTCAGCAAAGGGATCACCGTCCAAAGCTTTGATCGACAAAGAGATACGCTCTTTTTCGACGTCAACTTCAGCAACCTTGGCTCTGACAACGTCACCCTTGCGGAAGTCGCCGATCACGTCTTCGCCACGGCCTTCCCATGTCAGGTCAGACAGGTGGACCATGCCGTCGATATCGCCTTCAAGGCCGATGAACAGACCGAATTCAGTGATGTTCTTGACTTCGCCTTCGACCTCAGTGCCCTCAGGGAACTGCTCTGCAAAGACTTCCCATGGGTTACGCTGAGTTTGCTTCAGGCCAAGGGAAACGCGGCGCTTGGCGCTGTCGATTTCCAGAACCATGACTTCGACTTCCTGGCTGGTGGAAACGATCTTGCCGGGGTGCACGTTCTTTTTGGTCCAAGACATCTCGGACACGTGAACCAGACCCTCAACACCGGCTTCCAGCTCAACAAACGCACCGTAATCAGTGATGTTTGTCACGCGGCCCTGATGCACAGAACCCAGACCGAACTTGGCTTCAACAGCATCCCATGGATCATCCTGCAGCTGCTTCATGCCAAGGCTGATACGGTGGGTTTCTTTGTTGATCTTGATGACCTGCACCTTGATCGTTTCACCGATCGACAGGATTTCGGACGGGTGGTTCACCCGGCGCCACGCCATGTCGGTCACGTGCAGCAGACCGTCAACACCGCCCAAGTCAACGAACGCACCGTATTCAGTGATGTTCTTGACCACGCCGTCAACTTCCTGACCTTCGGTCAGATTGCCGATAACTTCGGCGCGCTGCTCGGCACGGGATTCTTCAAGGATGGCACGGCGGGACACAACGATGTTGCCACGGCGGCGGTCCATTTTCAGGATCTGGAATGGCTGCTTGAGACCCATCAGAGGGCCCGCATCGCGCACAGGACGGACATCAACCTGAGAGCCGGGCAGGAACGCAACCGCGCCGCCAAGGTCTACAGTGAAACCACCTTTGACGCGGCCAAAGATCGCGCCATCGACACGCTCTTCGTCAGCATAGGCTTTTTCCAGACGATCCCAGGCTTCTTCGCGGCGGGCCATTTCACGCGAAATGACAGCTTCACCACGGGCGTTTTCAACCTGACGCAGGAACACTTCAACCGTGTCACCTACAGCCAGTTCAGCGTCTTCACCGGGATTTGCGAATTCTTTAATATCAACGCGGCCTTCCATCTTGTAGCCGACGTCGATGATGGCCTGGCCCGCTTCAATTGCGATCACCTTGCCTTTGACAACAGACCCTTCATCGGGTGTGTCCATTTCGAAGCTTTCATTCAGGAGTGCTTCAAACTCTTCCATTGTGTTTGCCATGTGGCGTCGTTTTCCTAACGTTTGGTTTTTATACGGGCCGGGTGGTTGTCTCCACCGGTCTTTGGATGAATGCCCACCTTTGGTGGAACGGGTTTCATTGGACGATGCGCCGCAGCGAACATAAAACAACAGGGCCGGTTGACACCGACCCCGCTCAAGTCTCACGCCCGCGCCTGTCTCGACGCTTCGACACGGCGGCGTATAGGCCGGTTCGGGCTTATTTGCAAGGCTTAAGACGTAGCACAGCTATTCGGCTTCTCCCAAAAGATTTAACAAGTCGCCGACATCGGTCATTGCCGCATAAAATACCAGCCGGACCTCGTTGGATGCTGCCGCTTGTTCAGGGGTCAGGCGTCGTGCCACAGGGCGGCTGAACAAGCCCTGGGTTTCTTGGGCACGGCCAAGCTGCGCATACGCCTGCAACGCAAGTTTGGTTTTATCGTCTAAACCGCGCAGCAGACCACCTGCGTCACGACGCGCTTCCGCTGCAATGGCTGCATTCAAACTGGACCCGGCAAAATACAGCAGATGATCAGCCGACATAGTCACTGTGGCGACTTTTGCATTTTCTGGCATCCGCTCGAAACGGCTTGAAAAATCGCGCCCGACCATCAGTTGCGACAGGTGAAGACCACCAACAATAACAACGCCGCTTTGCGCCTGTTGGGCGGAGGCTCGCACATTACCAACCGAACCTGCATCAGCACTCGCGTCACCGCTGGTGCTGCCTCGCCAACGAAAAAGAAAAAGATTTGCTTTCTGGGCATCCAAAACAATTTCACCGCTCTTCTGAATCACAGCATTTGCCGCGCGTGCCGTCGCGGCCTGATCAGGAGACGCACTCAGCGTGATCAACTGCGCAACCTGCAAGTCCAGCGCCTTCAGCTTTGACTGGAGCGCGATCATTTTGGTCAAAGCGTCATCTGGCGCAGCATAGTGCCGCACAAGGACTTCTGTATCTTTGTCCGGTTGGAAACAAACGACCGACGCCGCAGGACGAAAGCTACTCGCAAGGCAGCCACTGCCAGCACCGGCAATTGGGAACTGCCCGTTCACGGCAAGAAAACGGGACTGTAAAGGATATCCGAGATTAACCGGGTTTTGCAGTTCACCATCGTTGGCGGCGCTGATCGTCAGTTGATCCAGAGTATTCACACCCTGATTAGCTGAACATGCGCCCAGAAAAGCGAAGGCTGCGAATAGGCTTAGCTGTGACAATCTCAAAAACAACATGGAATCCACCTCGATTTAATAGCGTCACGTTAGCACATTAATAGCGTCACGTTAGCACAGAGTTTCACAACAAAACAAAAACCCGCCCGCAAAATGCGGACGGGTCTGGCACCAAGCGGTGCAAATGGATTTGTGGCCCTATCCGCGCGGGTTACCCCCGGGCAGCGGCGAGTTTTTGTTTCAGCTGTTTGCGCTCATCTTCAAGCAGCTCGATCTTGCGCAGCTCGTTGTCGCGCTGGAACCGGGATTGCTCGCAGTTTTCTTTCCAGAAATTCACCTCGGACGCCATCGAAGACAGCCGCTTGGCGCTTCCAAAGCCCCAGATAGCCCACCCCAGGACACCGCCCAGGATGAAGGTGGCACACATGTAAATCATTGCTTGGACGAAAATATCAGACATGACTTACTCCGTCTCCTGCTCTGTAGTATCGGTTTCGGCAGCAGGTACGCTCTGCCATTCAAAGGTGATGCGGCGGTTTTCGGCACGGCCTGCAGCGGTCGTGTTGGATGCAATCGGCTGTGCCTCGCCATAGCCGACCGCACGGATCGACGCTTCGGGGACTTCGCCTGCCAGCAGGGCGTCATAGACCGCCTGCGCACGCCGTTCGCTCAGGGCAAGGTTGTTGTCCTGCCCGCCTTGACTATCGGTGTGACCGCCGATTTCAAGGATCAGCTCACCCTGTGCACATTCCAGCACGATACCTGTCAGGTTTTCCACCACAGGAACGGAATCCCCGGCGATAGAGGCGGTGCCAGTGGCAAAGTTGATCTTGGCCTCTTGCTGCACCGCATCAATGCGCTCTTGGCAGACCGCAAGCGTTGGGGCCACAGCCACTTCGGCCTCGGCCACAGCTTCTTCTGCGGGCGGATCGGCAGCGGCAACCTCAGCGGTTTCCGCCTCTTCTTCTACAACGGTCTCTTCTTCAACCTCTGCAACGGGTGCTTCGACCTCTGCCGCAGCAGGCTCTTCAGCAACAGCTTCTGCCTCCGCCACCTCTGGGGTCTCAGGTTCAGCAGCGGCCTCAGGCGCAGGCGCCTCGGCAACTGCCTCAGGCCCGTATCCGCTTCTAGCAACGGGTCGATCTTCGGCAGGGTCGACCGCCTCGGGCCCAGCGGCAACAGCCTGAGCCTCGCGGGGTTCCGGCGCGGCATCCACGGCCGCCGCCTCAGTCAGCCCGTCAACCTGTGCACGCAGCACGGCAATCTCGTCTTCATAGGTCGCAACCTGACCGGCCAGATCGGCAGCGATCTGGTCCTTCTCAGTGACCGTCGCCGTCAGCGCAGCAATCTGATCTTCCGCAGCGGCATTGGCCGCAGTGTCTGCGTCCGGATCATCGCTTTCAAGTAGTGCGATACGTTCAGCACGGGCAGCAGAAACCGCCTCAATCTCGGCGATCTTGGCATTCAGAACGTCGATCTCGGCATTGCTCGCTGCAATCGTTTCATTCAGCGCGGCAATGGCTTCATTGCCATCTTCTGTGACCACAGCCTCTGCATCAGCGCTTAGCGTGGCGACCTGTTCTGTCAGCGCTTCATTCGCAGCGCGCAGTTCAACCAGCGTGCCAGCCTGCAGTCCCAAATCATTCAGCAACTTGTTCCGTGCGGCGGTCACCGTATCAATCGTTTCCACCTGCGCATCAAGCTGCGCTTCCAGCTCGGCGATGCGCGCCGTGTGGCGTTCGGTCTCTTCTGCCAGAGCACCGGCGGCAGCGGCATTTGCCTCTGCCAACACAGAGTCTGCACCCGCACCGGATGACGCCGTTGGCAGCGTCCAACTGGCCGAAAAGAATGTCCCGATCGTCAGGATCAGGACACATGAAATGAGCGCTAGCCTCATTCAGGCATACCTCGCAATTAATCTATTATCTCACGATTTCTCGTCCGAAAAACCGTATTTCCCCAGAGCTTTTCGCATATTTTGGGACTATGGCCATATTGTGACAAAGCCTTGCGGCCGACATGGTTAACCGGCGACGCATCGCCATTACTCCACCTTGCGATGATCGAAGGCGAGCACGCACAATCGCAAGGGCACACAACCGCGCCCCTCCATCCACGCAGGGGGTTAGAATGCGAAACCGAACTGCACCCCAGCACTGTAGCCTTCGACATCACCCGCCAGGCGGCTGTCGACACGCAACGCTGTGTTGAATGATCTTGTGCCGCCCAGCTTGCGGGCGAAATCAAGCCCGATGCTGACCTCGCTAAACCCACCGATCCCTTTCGTGCTCAATCCGCTCGCGGCCCCGCTCGACTCAACCAAGGTCGCATTCTGATCTGAACTTAGCGCGCCATAATAGGTCGCCCCGGCAAAGGTATTCAGGACGGTGGCTTCGTCACCAAGCATAAAGGCCTTGTTCAGCGTCACCCCAGCAAAGCCTGACGTGCTGACAAAATCATCCACCTCCAGCGTTTGACCGCCATCAAATGACAGATCATCCATCGTGGTGCTGGAAGCGGCAAAGCCCGCATGTTGCGCAAAGGACAGCCCGCTATTTCCCAGCGCCATCTTATGAGAGAGCGACCCGGCAAGCTTGATTGTCTCGGTGCTGAAATCGGGATCCGTCAGCCCCAACGCAGAGGCGCCATTGCTCACCTCGTAATCTGTCTGACCATAGCTAAGCATCAGATCAAGCGCCAGCGACCCGCGCGACGCACTGCCATAAAAGCCTGCATAAACTTGGTTGAAATCAAGCCCGGTCAGGTCGGCGGTAGCCCCGCTGCCCCCCAGATCTTGGGTCGAGGCCCCGCTATTGCCCCCCGCCAGCAGGCTGAATGTCAGGTTAAGACCGCCAGACGTTGTCAAACACCCCAGATCAGCGCCAGCCTGAACGCCTTGATAGTCTGTAGTGATATCAAGCGCGCGCTGTTGGCCGCTGTTTTCGGCGCTGGCTTCAGTTGTCGTTTCACCACCGGTAACACGAGCCCAACTGCCCGCACTGCTACAGGTTGCGACATGCGGGGCAAGGTTTCCGGCCTGCAAATTCGCTAGACCCTCAATCTGGCCCATACCGCCCAGCAGGCCACCCAGCGCCGGACTGGCAGCCGTGCG
This sequence comes from Loktanella agnita, assembly GCF_046640325.1. NCBI lineage: Bacteria > Pseudomonadati > Pseudomonadota > Alphaproteobacteria > Rhodobacterales > Roseobacteraceae > Loktanella > Loktanella agnita. The sequence goes on from NZ_JBJMBF010000012.1 coordinate 139,760, forward strand.
CAAGTAAACGTCACCATTCACTGTATCCTGTATGGTAAAGATCGAAACAGGGCTGGCATTCTGTTCAAGACCTGTCGTGATAAAGCTGAAATCATTTACAGCCGTATCATCGACGTCAAGAACCATCATATCAGTATCGCTCAGACGCATCGTGCCACTTGCCTGGGTAAATTGCAGGTCCAGTGTTCCGGTCGTAGCACCTGTCACGGTGATCATATCCGAAGTGGCGGTCGCCATGGTCAAATCAAGGTCATACTGAAACACGCCGCCCGCACCCGTCAGCCCGCCAGAAATACGCGTGACATCACCCGTTGTGGCATCGACCATCGACATTGTACCACGATTGACCAGCGCCCCGGAAATCACCCCGGCCCCCGATATAAGGCCCGCGTTATCTACGTCGCCATCCAGCGTAGCAAGGTTCAAAGCAATTTGGGACGTCTCGTCATTATTCAGCGCATCAAACGTAAAGCGGGCCCCGCTTGTCATCCGCAAAACCCCTGTATTACGGTTGAACACGTCCCCACTTGCCGTGTCCGCAGTCCCCGTCAAATCGCCGGTGATATCAATCGTCCCACTATCATTGGTCAGATCGCCATCCAGCGTACCTTCCAGACTGGCGGTCAGCGTGTTGGTTAGGTCACCTGACAGCCTACCGACAGATGTCAATATCCCGGAGTTTGCAATTGTCGTGTCGCTGTTCAGATCACCCGCGATATACATCGTGCCGCTATTGGTCACAGCTTCTGCATTCACGGCGGCACCATCATCGATCTCGAACCCGGCCTCATCCGCGCCGGTGCCGCTACCCGTGCCCAGGTTGGTCAGTGCCAGCAGGCCAGTCACCGTACCTGCTGTGACATCGACCTCTGCATCCGCATAATTGAGCAAGCCGCCATTCATGGTCAGATCGCCATCAATCGTCATTAGCCCCGAGAGTGTGTTTTCGACATTCCCAAAAAGCGTGTTCCGCACCGTCGCATTGCCCGCGTTGTTCAGGCCGCCTGTCAGCGTGCCGGTGGAAATCAGCGTCCCTGCGTTGTCGATCACGTTCGTGCTGTTCAAGGTCCCGGCGACAAGCATTGTCGCATCTTCGTAATTCGTCACGCGGTTCGCGTTCACTGCTGCCCCCACAACGATCTCAAAGCCGGCCTCACCTGCGCCGGTTCCTGCGCGAGGGGAAGCGTTCACCAACAGGTCTATTCCGGTGACTGTGCCTGCCGTGACAGCAACCCTTGCAACGTCGTTGTTGACCAGATCGCCTTCCATCACCAAATCGCCGTCGATGTCCAACTGCGCGAGGGGGTGGTTTTTCACATCGCCGTCAACCCCACCGCTGATGTTCGCGCTGCCCCAGTTGATCAGACCACCATTCACTTGGCCACGCGACACGAACGTGTCGTCCGTGTAAACGCCCCCGTTCACAACGCCAGTGCTTTCAATGGTCATGGTTCCACGATTTGACACCGGTAAATCTTCGTTTGGGACCGTTGTTGTCAGCGTGCCGGCAATATTCACCGTCCCGCTCGACTGGTTGGAGAAGCTGGAGACCGACAGTTCGGTGCCCTGCGCGACCTGAACCCCTGCCGTATCGGACGTGGTCCCTGTACCCCGACTGGCGTTGGTGAAATCACCGCTGCTGGTCACCGTGCCATCGGTCACAGCGAATATGCCGGCATCGTTATTTATGATATAATATCCGGTATGGTTCAGATCGCCCGTGGCCTCAAACCGGCCGGTATTGGTCATATTGCCGTTCACCACCCCTTGAATCTGCGCGGTTCCCGCATTCGCAAACGCATTGCCCGAGACCGCTGCGCTCACATCAATCGTCCCGGTCGAGATCAGCGTTGACCCGTTACCATTGCTCAGCCCGGCCTCGCCGGTCGCGCGGGTCGTCAGCGTGCCCGCATTCACCATGGTACCACCGCCGGTATTGGTAATTGTTTCCGCATCAATTACGCTATCGGCCATAACCCTGACACCAGCATTCGCCAGCGTCGTGCCTGCGCCCGCAGAGGTGTTGTTCAGCGCGTCCAAAGTGGCGATTGCACCATCCGCGATATTCAGCGTCGCGCTACCCGTATTGGTGAAGCTCTGGAGAAGGGCGTTCAGGTTGCCCGTGATATTGAACTCACCTGTGCCCTGATTCACAACGTTCGCTTGCATATTTCCCGCGGCGTTCACGACACCGCCCGTGTCATTGGTAAGGGTCTCGGCGCGCAGCGTCCGCGACAGGTTGATGGTACCGGTATTCAGGATCGCACTACCAGTCGCGTCGAAAGTCGCAGCAGTGCCTAAATCGATTGTGCCGCTTTTCTCCAACGCGCCCCCCCCCGGATTCAACCACGAGAGTGCCACCTTCAACAGCAAGCATGCCCGCATTCCTAAGCACACCATTCTCTACCAAAAGAGACCGCCCTACATTACCCGTAAACCTAACCTCGCCGTTCTCAAGGTTATTAAAGTCGCCCGCCGTCTGGGAAATGGTGCCGCCGACGGCAGTAATGTAGCCGTCGTTGTTCGTATCTGCCTGGGTCACAGTCAGGATCGACCCGTTCTGGAAATCAATTGTACCGGTGTTGGTTAGGCTTTCTGCCGACAAGATCCGTGGCCCTACTCCATCAACTCCTAAGTTTATCGTGCCAGCGTTTGTCAGTTGACCAACACCCTCCAGGTTACCGCCGGATACATTCAGCGTATCGGTATTGGTCAGATCGCCGCCGCTGAAATTGGCATTGGCCACCACCGTCGCCGTGGCATTGTTGGTAAAGTTGTAATCGGTCGTGCCTTGAATATCGTAATCCATGTCAGTGGTCAGGTTGTCCACATCGATGGTGACATTGGTCAGCGTACTTCCGGCGCCAATCGTAAAGGCGTCACCACTTAGGGTGATCCCGCTGGTGCCGCCATTGATCGTGCCGTTGTTGACAAGGTTGCCCCCTGTCCCCACGAAAAATGTAATCGCATTACCTGAATTATTATTCAGGATGTTATTATTCTCGAAGGTGCCGCCGGTCAGCCCGAAAGCAGCCCCATTAATGTTGAAAGTGCCGTTATTCGTCACACCCTGGCCATAGCTGCCAGAGTTGCCTTGCTCATTGAATGTTGCGCCAAGTTCATTGGTGACATGTCCAAAGATCCACGCACCGTTTGTGACAGTGCCCCCGGCCTTGTTAATCAATTCCCCATTAACGGCGTTGTTGTTGGTAAAGGATCCGCTGTTCTCGATCGTCCCATTTATCCATGACCCGTTCGACAAAGAACCGTTTTCGTTGTGAATATCGCCGACGAACTCACCCCGGTTGTCGATGCTGCCACCACCCGTGTTATAGAGCGTCCCGGTCATGGTGTTATTATTGCGCAGCGCCAAAAAGCCGGTGCCCTGGAACACAATATCTCCGCTGCCAGAGACGACACCTTTAATCTGAGAGTCTTGATTAATCGTCAGCGTATTCTCGTTCAGCGCGACATTGCCCGCGCCGAAAATCGCGCCGACCGTCTCGTCACTGCCCGTCAGTTCGAATGTACCGCTATTGTTAATCGTGGCTGTGTCCGACACCGCATTGCCATCACCATCCACACTGAAGGTCGCGCCTGAATTGATGGTGATCGTTTCGGCGTTCGTCAGCCCGCCTGTCGCGCCGATGACCAAAGCGCCTGTTTGTACGTTCACGGGACCGGTCAGCGTATTGCGTCCGTTCAAGGTCGCCGTATACGACAACGTCTTTCTCAGTGCGCCCGCCCCATCCAACACCGCATTGATTGTCCCCTGGCCAAGCAGCGCCGTACCGGAAACGGAAACCGTGCCATTGCTCAGGCTGTTGCTGCCCGGGGTATTAATCATCAATTCGACTACCGAAAGCGTCGCCCCCCCTAGGTCCACCGAGACCTCCGTCACGATGCGGCTGTCATCGGCAAGTTGCAGATCATCCTGCATAAACAGGTTAGTAACACCGTTAAGCGCCCCCGGCGCGGTGGCCACCAGATGCCCCCCTTCTATGTTCAATGTGCCATTGATCTTATTCGACCCCGACAAAACCAACGTGCCATCACCAGACTTAGACAGGCCGTTGGTCGAGACGACATCGCTGGCAATCGTGGCGGTCCCCGTACGCACCATGATCCCGCGATCGGTATCGGTGATCGGGTCTTCTACCGGATCCGGGTCGACATTGTTATAGTTCAAGGTGCCGCCGGTCACAGTATAGCCATCGACATCAAAGGTCATATTCTGCACATCCTGTGTGCCATCCACGGTCACTGTCCCTGCAGTGCCCCCGAAAACGACCTTCGCATCATCTGCCCATGCTTCGTTCGCGGTGCCGCCATCGCTTGTCCAGTTTTCGGTCGTGGCCTTCCAGGTGCCCGCCCCCCCCCTCGACCGTGCCGTTCACCGTCGCCCCGGCCCCGTCCCACTCCAGGGTCTGCGCCTCCACTGCAGCAGGCAGGGTGATCACAATGGTCGACCCTATGGCCAATACGAAAACCAATTCAGTGGCTCTCATGAATTTTGAACGGATACTGCGCTGACGGATACCAAGTTGCTGAATGAGATTAATTGTCTTCATTTCTTCTCTAAAATATATGTCGAATCACTACGACCGATTTAACGGGTGCTTTCAATGGATCGACGCAACACTTTAGTCTTTTGGGAAAGATGGATTGTAAGTCATGGCCTACCGAACGC